>NZ_JXAQ01000005.1:0-319239 GCF_000815295.1 Bacillus sp. MSP13 | reverse complement strand
AGGGGGCGCACACGCCTCCTTATTTTTTTTGCACGTTCAGCAGGTGAGGAAACTTTTTATAAATAATCAGCATGATGATGAGAATGTAGGCTCCGTAAATGCTGAAAGACAGCAATTTATTGCTCGCGAAATTGGCACCTGCAATGGTAACAACGACAATATTCGGGATTTTTCCTATGAGAGACGCAAAGAAAAAAACATGCCAGCGAACCTGACTCAGCCCGCATATCACGTTCATGACAAGGGAAGGAATAACCGGGATGAGCCTTCCTAATAAAACAGCGGCAAAAGCATTCTTGTTGAAAGAAGCCTCGTAGCTTTGGATGGCAGGATAGGCCTGAACTTTTTTTCTGGCCCAATCTCTCAAGCTGTACCTGGCGAGAAAAAACAGCATGATTGTACCAAGCATGGAGCCGCTCAGTGTAATCCAGATTCCATTTGCCATTCCGAATACAGCTCCATTTAAAGCGGCTACCAAAGCAAACGGCACAATAGGGAAAAAGACATCGGCAGCAATCAGCAGCATACTGAATAAAACAGAAAACATCCCTCCTGCTTTGATCGCATCAAGCCAAGCCTCTTTCTGAAAAAAACCGACTGCAATGATCGTCGAAATGACGATGATACCCAGTATCTTTTTTAACATGTATGTGTCACTCCCAACTACGGTGATGTCAGGAGCTGAAATCTCCGTCATCTAGAGTTAGTATAACTGGTGTCATGTCAGCGGTCCACCCGAATTGAAATCTAGGTGGGGAACCCATTCTTTTCTATCTTGTAAAATAGGCTGTCCCACTCTCTGTTTTTTGCATTCTTTAATAGTAGCGACGGATAGAAATGGTCATGATAAAAAAGGATTTTAGTCCGGTATCGAACGATAATTGTCCTGACTATGAGATGCCGCCTGCTTACATAATACAAAAAATACAGCCAACGGGGCAGATGCGAAAATACGCCAATTATGTGAAAAAACAAAGCGCATCTGTCGGCTGGCAATTTACAGGTGATGATTCAGTCATTTAACAGCATCTTCCGTTAAAACAGCTGACATGCTGGTGAAGGCACAAGTGGGACAGGGAACCGCACATCAATCGGGATTGAAATTTGCGAAGGCGATTTTGAGCAAACAACTGAAATGCCTAGTGAATGATCAGAAAACGAATGAAAGAAATCAATATTCCGCTGAACCATGTCGTTCCCTACAAAAAATGGCCCGGGAAAGAATGTCCGCGCAAACTCTTGGATGGCGGGAGTTCTTAGATGGAATTACTTCCGCCGATACGCCCCAACAGACATCTCCATCATATCCGCTGCCGTCGGGGATGATAAAACTTACTTCACCTATCTATCCTGACAAAGGCGCCAAAAATAACAGAATTGACGGAGTTTACGGACCGAAAACCGCAAATGCCGTCAAGCGTTTTCAGCTGATGAACGGATTAACTGCGGACGGCATCTATGGCTCCGAAACAAAGGCCAAGCTTAAACGAAGGTAAAGTGAATGCAGGGGTAAGGGATAACCTGTTTCCAAGGCGGATTCAGGTTATGTTTTTTTCTGTGATTTCGTGTTTTTTCGAGTGAGAAGAAGGGAATTTTTAAAAGAATCATCGGACGTGCCTCAATGAAAATAGAATGATTTTCACTGAGGGGGACACGTTAACAGTAAGAAAAATACAGGAAGAACGAGAAACTCTTCGTTGAACGAGGGGGAACAGAGGTATAACATAGTGGTGAGGTTTGTGGGGGTGTAAAGATGAAGCATTTTTTTATCCTTTTCCTTCTGCTGTTCGTTACAGCTGGATGCGAGGGGGAGGGATACGAAGACGTTGTAGCATTTGGTGACAGCAATACGCGAGGCTCTAATTGGGACTATCGCGATTATCCAAAAGCACAGCAGTGGGTCAATATGTTAAAAACGGCTGAACGCGGAAAGCTTGATATACGCAACGCGGGAATTGGCGGACAGACGACAGAGGATGCCCGTCTGCGGTTTCAGGCAGATGTGCTGGATCAAAAACCGAAGTATGTGTTCATTATGTTCGGCACAAATGACGCCGCGATACTGACTGAGGGAAAAGCGAGAGTATCGAAGCTGCGTTTTAGAGAAAATCTTGTTTATTTTATTGAAAAAAGCAGAGAACACGGGATCAAGCCAATCCTAATGACATGTATCCCAATTATTGAAGGGAACGGAAAGCACCATTTGTTTTACTATTCGAGATATAAAGCAGCTGTTTTTGAACCGAAAGGCGGGGCGAGAAAATGGCACAACTCATACAATGATATAACAAGAGATGTGTCGAAGCGCCTGGATGTCCCTCTTGTAGACAACTGGAAGCATTTTATAGAAGCAGACGGCGGAAAAGCAACAGATGAAGCGCTTATCCAATCGGGTCTGATAGATCCTTCAGGCAATCATATGACACCTAAAGGAGCAAGGATTGTATATGAAGGAATACAAGATGGGCAGGTTTTGAAGTACTGAGCCGGACAACGGCCTAAGCCGTTTTATTTCTCCTACATAGGCTGTTATAAACCTTATGTAAGGAGGCGCTTCAATGTATGGCGCAGGCAGGGCATATGGATATGCTTTTATCGTAGTTTTAGTTGTTGTTCTTCTGGTAGTGGGCGGCATATATTGGTTAGCATAGCTACCGTCCCTTGAAAACACCTCTTTTTAGGGGTGTTTTTTGCTGAAAACAGTAGTAAAGCCCGCAACCGAAGTGATATAATATCAGTCATCTGAGTAAAAAAAGGAAATACGCCCGGAAAAAATAGACAAGTTCCTATTAAGAAGATACGGAAATAATATGTCCGAGCGATCTTCTTTTTATTTCGTTTTCAATTAACTCGATAAAGTCACGGTTTAAATTCATTTCAGTGGCTTTGAAATAAGATTCTATTAGTAATTCATCAGACAGTTTTCTCATGCTTGGAACCCAATTAATGGGAGAGTCACCTCCTTAAAAGTTGGAATCATTCATGAATGTAACGCATATATTGATACGTTGCGCATATCTGAGGCTGAAGTTACCTTTAATCTACCATGAAATGCATATAAGAACAATCGTTCTGTTATCCACACCAAAAAGTGGATAACTTGTGAGTATCGTGTTTATAATTTGTCTAAAGAGTGATGTAATAAGAGTGGATAGTGTGTGTAATTTTATCCACAACTGGTGAAGAAACCCAATTTTTGTCGAAATTTTTTTGCTCAGTTTTTCTTTCGGCACAGGTTCGATTTTTTTCGACAATCATTTAAAGAGAAAAGGGAAGGGTGCAGGTTTTGTTAAAAAAGTTTTTTTTACCTGACGAGTTTGTAAAAAATATTTTTCATATTACACCTGAGAAATTAAAAGAACGAAATGTAAAAGGAATCATTACTGACCTGGATAATACGCTTGTTGAGTGGGACAGGCCGAACGCGACGCCGCGTTTGATCGAGTGGTTTGAAGAAATGAAGGAGCACGGCATTAAAGTGACGATTGTCTCTAATAATAATGAAAGAAGAGTAAAACTTTTTTCTGAACCGCTTGGAATTCCATTCATCTATAAAGCGAGAAAACCGATGGGCAAAGCCTTTAACAGAGCGGTGCGCAATATGGAACTGAAAAAAGCGGACTGCGTGGTCATTGGAGACCAGCTTTTGACCGATGTGCTCGGGGGAAACCGTAACGGCTACCATACGATTTTGGTCGTGCCTGTTGCTTCCTCTGACGGGTTCATTACGCGCTTTAACCGCCAGGTCGAACGCAGAATACTGAGTGCTCTCAAACGAAAAGGGCACATTCAGTGGGAGGAGTAAGAAATGGATAAGGTTGTTTGTATCGGCTGCGGAGTAACAATCCAAACCGAGGACAAATCAGGTCTGGGATACGCGCCGCCGGCATCGCTTACGAAAGAACATGTGATTTGCCAGCGCTGCTTCAGACTGAAAAATTATAATGAAATACAAGATGTTTCCTTAACGGATGATGATTTCTTAAACATTCTTCACGGGATAGGGGAAACGGATTCTCTCGTTGTTAAAATTGTTGATATTTTTGATTTTAACGGCAGCTGGATCAATGGGCTGCAGCGCTTGGTAGGGGGGAACCCTATCTTATTGGTCGGCAATAAAGCCGATATTTTGCCTAAGTCATTGAAAAGAGAGCGTCTGATCCAGTGGATGAAGCGTGAAGCGAAAGAGTTTGGCTTAAAACCGGTTGACGTATTTTTGGTCAGTGCGGGACGCGGCCAGGGGATCAGAGAAGTCATTGATGCGATTGAGCACTATCGCGACGATAAAGACGTCTATGTTGTCGGGTGTACCAATGTAGGAAAGTCAACCTTTATTAACCGGATTATTAAAGAAGTATCAGGTGAAGCAGATGTGATTACGACTTCCCAATTCCCGGGTACAACCCTTGATGCGATTGAAATCCCGTTGGACGACGGCTCAGCGCTTTATGATACACCTGGAATTATCAATCATCACCAAATGGCGCATTATGTCAATAAAAAGGACCTGAAAATACTATCTCCTAAAAAGGAGCTAAAGCCTCGCACATTCCAGCTAAACGATCAGCAAACACTGTATTTTGGCGGGCTTGCAAGGTTCGATTATGTGTCCGGAGAAAGGGCTCCTTTTATTTGCTATATGCCAAATGAGCTGATGATTCATAGAACAAAATTAGAAAATGCAGACGCGCTTTATGAAAAGCATGCTGGGGAATTGCTCACGCCTCCGGGAAAAGATGAAATGGATGAGTTTCCGGAGTTGATCGCCCATACGTTTACGATAAAAGACAATAAGACAGATATCGTGTTCTCTGGGTTAGGCTGGGTAACGGTGCATGACGCTGATAAAAAAGTAACTGCATACGCGCCAAAAGGCGTTCACGTGTTTGTTCGGCGCTCATTAATTTAATGAAAAGGGGAGAGGAGCATGAAAAAGCTGTACGGGGTTATCGGAAATCCGATTGGCCATTCCATGTCACCTGATATTCATAACGCATCGTTGAAAGATCTCGGTTTAGACGGATATTATCATGCCTTCAAAGTAGAAGAGAATGATCTTGAAGATGCGGTAAAAGGAATAAGAGCACTCGGCGTACAGGGCATCAATGTTACTGTGCCGCATAAGGTATCCATTATGAATTATTTGGATCATATTGACGAGAGTGCTAAAGTGATTGGTGCCGTAAACACGGTGAGAAGAGAGGGAGACCAGCTTGTCGGATACAATACCGATGGGGAAGGCTTTGTCAAGTCATTAATGAAGGTATTGGACAAGCCCATCTCTGAGCTGTCATTCTTAATGATCGGCGCGGGCGGAGCGGCAAGAGCCATCTTTACAACAATCGCCCGTGATATTCCGAAAAAGTTTGACATTTGCAACCGGACGCTAGAAAAAGCAAAGCAGCTTACAGAATCCGCTCCCTCATTTCACAATAAAGACGTGTTAAGCATGACAGAAGCAGAAGAGCGGCTTGAGCAGTATGATGTGATCATCCATACAACGTCTGTTGGCATGTATCCGAACGTGGACAATGCGCCGCTTTCATTGCGGCATGCAGCAAGCTGTGCCGTCGTATGCGATATCGTGTATAATCCAATTCAGACGGCTCTTTTAAAAGAAGCAAACCAAAAAGGCCTGAAGACGCTAGATGGAGTGGGCATGTTTGTAGAACAGGCAGCATTGTCTTTCCAATTGTGGACTGGAAAAGAGCCTGATATTGAAAAAATGAGATCGATTGTTATAGGAAAATTAGGAGGAACAGAATGTTAACAGGTAAACAAAAACGTTTTTTACGTTCAAAAGCACATCATTTAACGCCGATTTTTCAAGTGGGAAAAGGCGGGGTAAACGACAACATGATTAAACAAATCGCCGAGGCGCTTGAAGCAAGAGAGCTGATTAAAGTCAGTGTTCTTCAGAATTGTGAAGAGGATAAAAACGATGTGGCGGAAGCGCTTGTAAAAGGAAGCCGCTCTCAATTGGTGCAAACAATCGGCAATACGATTGTGTTATATAAGGAATCAAAGGAAAACAAACAAATCGAGCTTCCTTAAAGGTGGTTGAAATGAAGAAAATCGGAATTTTCGGAGGCACGTTTGACCCTCCGCATAACGGTCACCTCTTAATGGCGAATGAGGTGCTGTACCAGGCGGGGCTTGATGAAATTTGGTTTATGCCCAATCAAATTCCGCCGCATAAGCAGGACGAAAACTATACGGACAGCTTTCATCGTGTGGAAATGCTGAAGCTTGCGATTCAGTCCAATCCGTCCTTTAAGCTGGAGCTGGCAGAAATGGAAAGAGAAGGGCCTTCCTATACGTTTGATACGGTTTCTTTACTGAAGCAGCGATATCCGAATGATCAGCTATTCTTTATTATCGGTGCTGATATGATTGAATATTTGCCGAAATGGTATAAGCTGGACGAACTGCTGAACCTCATTCAATTTATTGGAGTAAAGCGCCCCGGTTTTCATATTGAAACCCCTTATCCGCTTCTCTTTGCAGACGTTCCGGAATTTGAGGTATCATCAACTATGATAAGGGAACGGCTGAAAAGCAGGAAGCCCACTGACTACTTAATCCCTGATAAAGTGAAGAAGTATGTAGAGGAGAATGGTTTATATGAATCGTGAGGAGGCACTTGCCTGCGTCAAGCAGCAATTGACCGAACACCGATATATCCACACGCTGGGCGTGATGAACACGGCGATCGAGCTTGCGGAGCGATTTGGAGCCGACATTAAAAAAGCGGAAACAGCGGCTATCTTTCATGACTATGCCAAATTCCGCCCGAAAGAAGAAATGAAACAGATTATCGCAAGGGAAAAAATGCCTTCGCATTTATTAGATCATAATCCTGAGCTGTGGCACGCTCCGGTCGGCGCTTATTTGGCCCAAAGAGAAGCGGGGATTCAAGACGAAGACATTCTTGACGCCATCAGGTATCATACTTCTGGTCGGCCCGGCATGACACTTTTGGAAAAAGTGATTTACGTTGCCGATTACATTGAGCCCAACCGGACATTTCCCGGTGTCGATGAGGTGCGTAAGCTTGCTGAGACAGATTTGAATCAAGCGCTCATTCAATCCATTAAAAATACAATGATGTTTCTTATGAAAAAAAATCAACCGGTTTTTCCGGACACATTCTCAACGTATAACTGGCTTGTGTCTGGTAACTGAACAGGAGGAATTTGTGAATGAACCAAAAGTCCATTCTAAAGATCGCAGCTGCAGCTTGCGATGATAAACGCGCAGAAGATATTTTAGCACTGGATATGGAAGGCATATCTTTGGTTGCAGATTATTTTCTGATCTGCCATGGGAATTCAGATAAACAGGTGCAGGCGATTGCTCGTGAAATCAAGGATCAGGCTGAAGAAAACGACATTCAAATCAAAAAGATGGAAGGCTTCGATGAAGCAAGATGGGTGCTCGTTGACCTTGGTGATGTGATTGTCCATGTCTTCCACAAGGATGAAAGAAGTTATTACAATCTGGAAAAACTGTGGGGAGACGCTCCGCTCGCAGATCTTGAGCTTGGAATGAACCAATGATTTATCAAGGCTTTGCAAGCGTGTATGACGAGTTAATGTCGCACGCCCCTTACGATCAATGGACAAAGTGGATTGAAGCATCTCTCCCGGAAAAGGGCCGTATCCTCGATTTGGCATGCGGTACAGGGGAAATCTCAATCCGGCTTGCCGAAAAGGGCTTCGAGGTCACGGGGATCGATCTCAGTGAGGAAATGCTTGCTTACGCCCAGCAAAAGGTCTCCAGTAACCAGCCGATTCTTTTTCTTCAGCAGGATATGAGAGAGATGACCGGTTTTGACGGGCAGTTTGACGCTGTTGCGATATGTTGTGACTCATTAAATTATTTAAAAACGAAAAATGATGTCGTTGAAACCTTCAAAAGTGTATTTCAGGTGTTGAAGCCTGAAGGCATGCTGCTGTTCGATGTTCATTCATCATATAAAGTTGGTGAAGTCTTTCCGGATAGCACATTTGCTGATCAGGACGAAGATATCAGCTATATTTGGCAGAGCTTTTCCGGAAGTGAAGAGCTTTCTGTCATCCACGATATGTCGTTTTTTGTGTGGAACGGAGAAGCGTATGACCGCTTTGATGAGACGCACGAGCAAAGAACATTCCCGGTTGATGAATACAAAGAAATGCTCGAGAACTGCGGCTTTCAGGTTCACTGCGTGACAGCTGATTTTACGGATGCAGAGCCAGCTGCACAATCAGAACGCCTATTCTTCAAGGCGCAGAAATCAAAAACCATCGTTTCCTAAGACGATGGTTTTTTAAAATGCTTTTTTATTCCTTTGCAGGACAGACAAACGTATGAGACACTCGTCTACACATGGAACTGCTTCTGCACTGCGGAAATGTCCTCCTCATACTTCATATGAGTATTTTGGAATACCCGGTGAAACATATCCTGCACACCGCTTTCCAGTGCTTTAATGCCTTCTCCAGTCACACCGCCTTTAACGCAAACCTTTTCCTGCAACGCGGGCAGGGTATATAATTCCGTTTCTAACAGTTTTCCCATTCCGACAAGCATTTCCTTACACATCAGGATGGCGTCCTGTTTGGATACCGATGTTTCCGATACGGCAGCATCTATAAACCGCTGAATCAGATAGCTCATAAAAGCAGGGCCGCAGCTTACGATATCTGATGCTACCCTTGTAATGTCACTTTCAATTTGCAGCGGATGGGAGATATGCTTCATCAGTTCATTGACTTTCGCTTTGGCAGCTTCTCCGCAGCTTGTGCCGAAAGTGACGAGAGAAACGCCGGCCAGCGCTCTGTTCGTAATACTTGGGATCACTCGCGCCACTTGGCATGGCACATATTGCTCGAGCTGTTCAGTTTGAACGGGGCTTGTAATTGAAATAAGAATATGGTCCTTTCTGACATAAGGCACTGCCCTTGCTAGTAAAGGATATATGTCAAGCGGCTTCACACAAATAAAAATCATCTCGTTTTCAGAAAAAAGCTTTTCTAGACTTTCTGTTACGTTTATGCTGCTGTAGCGGTTTTTTATGTGTAACGCTTTTTCAATTGTGCGGTTTGTGATTGTGATGTTTGAGGGATCGGCTGCTTTTGATTCAATAAATGATTCGATAAGGATCGTCCCCATATTTCCTGTGCCGATAAAACCAATCTTCACTGATTTCCCCTCCTTTGAGCTATTATCCTCTAAACCATATGTGTGATGAAAATAAATTATGACGAAAGCGGGGAACATGCATGATGAATTGGTGGACCCAACATAAAAAAGCAATCATTTTAGCGGCTTCTGCAGCTGCTTTCATAGCGGTTATTTTCTTCTTGACCAGCAGGGAAAATAAAGAGCCGGTAAAGCAGGCGGTATCAACTGAGACAGAAAATCCGGAGGTAAAGCAGGAGGCCGTAAAAGACGATTCAGACGATACCGTTGTGATTGATATAAAAGGGGCTGTCCAGCATCCCGGCGTTTATGAGATGCAAACAGGGGACCGAGTATCTCAGGCAATTGAGAAAGCGGGCGGGGCCAGTGAACAAGCAGATGAGATGCAAGTTAACTTGGCGGAGCTGCTGCAGGACGGGACAGTGGTGTATATTCCGAAAAAGGGAGAGGAGGAATTGCGGCGGCAAGGGGTTGGAGACGATGTGAGAAGCGGCGGAGGGAAAGAAGCACTGGTAAATATCAATACAGCAACCTTAGAGGAATTACAAGGCATCCCAGGGGTGGGACCATCAAAAGCTGAAGCTATTATCGCATACCGTGAAGAAAACGGACGTTTCCAGACAATTGAAGAGATCACGCAAGTGTCGGGAATCGGTGAGAAGTCGTTTGATAAAATAAAGTCTTCCATTACAGTAAAGTGATTTGACGGTCATGCATCATGATAGGTAAACTAAAGGCTAGGCAACACAACATTTGGAGGGAACAACGTGGAACGAATTTCATGGAATCAATACTTTATGGCTCAAAGCCATTTACTGGCGTTGCGCAGCACTTGCCCGAGATTGTCTGTCGGCGCAACTATAGTCAGAGACAAACGCATGATTGCCGGAGGCTATAATGGGTCAATCGCGGGCGGCGTGCACTGCGCAGACGAAGGCTGCCTTATGATAGATGATCATTGCGCAAGAACGATTCACGCTGAAATGAATGCGATTCTTCAATGTTCTAAGTTCGGGGTGCCGACAGATGGAGCGGAGATTTATGTGACGCATTATCCGTGCATTCAATGCTGTAAATCTATCATTCAAGCGGGTATTAAAACAGTTTATTTTGCTGAGGATTACAAAACGAATCCGTACGCGCAGGAATTATTTGAACAGGCGGGTGTCACCGTTGAACAGGTTGAACTCGATGAAATGATCGTTGATTTGAAAAACAGGGAAAAGCTTTCATTTGTAGCTGGTCTTTTAGAGAAACTGGCGGATGCCGGTCTTGCAGAGGAAGATTTGAAGAAAATACATGAACAAGCCAATACACTTTTCACGAGCTATGTGTGATGAATGCGTAACTCGCGCTTAATATTGCCTTTGGCGGCAGCTTCAGCAACGGCTGGAATCACTGCCGCCGCTTATTTCTCCGCTGTATTTCTTTTCTTCCTCTTTCTCATTATCATTCTCATCAAAACGAGACACGCTTTTCTCATTTTTGTTTCTTTCTTCTCTTTTATATTGTTTTTTGCATTGTATAACGTCACAGATTCCCAAAATGTTTCTTTATATCAGCGGGGAACCTATCAAGTCAAGGCAGTCATTGACAGCATTCCTAAAATTGACGGCGACCGTATGTCCATGATAGTTAAGACGCCTGATGGCGAAAAATGGGCCGCTTCGTATCGCATTCAGTCTGCCGATGAAAAAGATCAGTTGTCAAATATAGAGCCGGGAATGGCATGTGAATGGGCTGGCACACTAGAAGAACCTAAACACGCAACTGTGCCGGGCGCATTTGATTATAACGACTATCTTTACCGGCAGCATATCCACTGGAACTATTCTATTGCATCTATTCAAAATTGCAGCGAACCTGCTAATTTCGGTTATAATCTGCTCGGTTTAAGAAAAGACATCGTGTCATTCACTAACAGCCTGCTGCCTTCTGATTCGGCAGGAATCGTACAAGCTCTTATAGTAGGTGACAGATTTTACGTGGAAGACGGGGTGCTTAACGCGTATCAAAAGCTTGGTGTTGTCCATCTCTTGGCGATTTCAGGACTGCACGTCGGTATTTTGACAGCCGGCTTGTTTTATATCATGATCCGTGTTGGAATAACCAGAGAAAAGGCAACAATCCTGTTGCTGGTATTATTGCCGCTCTATGTGATGTTGACTGGCGCTTCTCCTTCAGTGCTTCGCGCCGCGCTGATGTCGGGAATTTACTTAGCTGGAAGTCTTGTTAAATGGCGTGTACATGCTGCCAGTGCAATCTGCCTTTCATACATCACCCTCTTGCTCTTCAATCCTTACCATCTCTTTGAAGCCGGTTTTCAGCTGTCATTCGCCGTCAGTTTTTCTTTAGTGCTTTCCTCTTCTATTTTTCAGCATATGAAAACCTCCCTAGGTCAGATGACAATGGTATCACTGATTGCTCAGCTGGGTTCACTTCCCATTCTTCTGTATCATTTTCAGCAGTTTTCTATCATTAGCGTGCTGATGAACATGGTGCTTGTTCCCATTTATACATTCTGTGTTTTGCCAGGGGCTATAGCAGGTGTTTTTTTATTAAGTCTTTCCGCTTACGCTGGCCGGTTGTTCTTCAGCGGGTTTGATTTCCTGATGAGCTGGATCAACAAGCTGATCACAAGAATAGCAGATATTGATGTATTTACAATGATCATTGCACGTCCCGCCCCTGTTTTGCTCTTTTTGTTCACGACTGCAATCATCGCATTGCTTATGACAATTGAAAAACGCTCCTTATCACAGCTGATGATTAATGGGGGCATTTGCTGCGCGGTGCTCTGCCTTCTTTTTATTTATCCGCGTTTTAGTTCTGAAGGAGAGGTCGATATGATTGATATCGGGCAGGGTGACAGCATGTATGTCGGTGCCCCGTATCAGCAAGGCCATGTTTTAATTGATACTGGCGGCACGTTGTCTTATTTATCAGAGCCATGGCGGGAGAAACAGCATCCGTTTTCACTCGGGGAAAAGGTGCTGATTCCGTTCTTAACCGCTAAGGGAATCAAACAGCTTGACGCTTTGATACTGACGCATGCTGACCAAGATCATATCGGGGAGGCGGAGACTCTGCTGAAGCATCATAAAGTCAAGCGTCTCGTGATTCCGAAAGGATTCGTTTCTGAACCTAAAGACGAGAAAGTGCTCCAGGCTGCCAGAGAAGAGGGAGTGGCAATTGAAGAAGTGAAGCGAGGCGATGTATTGCACATAAAAGATTTACAGTTTCATGTACTATCACCGGACGCACCTGATCCGGCAAGCAAAAATAATTCTTCTCTCGTTTTGTGGATGAAAACGGGCGGTGTGAGCTGGATCTTGACAGGTGATTTGGAGAAAGAAGGAGAGCAGGAGGTTATGCGCGTGTTTCCGAATCTAAAAGCAGACGTGTTAAAGGTTGGGCATCATGGAAGCAAAGGCTCTACCGGGGAAGAATTCATCAATCAGCTTCAGCCGGAAACGGCCCTTATCTCAGCGGGAGAAAACAATCGGTACCATCACCCCCATCAAGAAGTTCTGCAACTATTACAGAAACATTCCATCCGCGTGCTGCGCACCGATCAAAGCGGAACGATCCAATACAGATATCAGAACAGAGTTGGAACCTTTTCTGTCTATCCTCCATATGATACATCAGGATAACAGAGACGAACTAAAAAAGACTGCCGAGAAATCAGCAGCCCGGGCAGTCGCTGTTATGAACCAACCAGGTGAATAACCGTTGCCATAACAAACAAGAAGGCGAAAAATCCGAAGGACACAACAAAACCAACAGCTGAATCGACAGCATCATTTCGTTTGCTTTGAACGTTTTTTTCAAAATCATTCAATCCAATCCCTCCTGACTGCTTTAAGTATAATGGAATCGTTTTGAAAAATCTAGAAGCTAAGGTAACGTTTTCTGTTCTGGTGATTATCGCCTTTTTACAAGCTGTCCCGGGGGCTTGCGAACAGGCGTTTAATATAAATGGGGAAGCAGCAGTCAGGCTTCCTCTTTACTATTTTCCGAACTCAATTTAGGATAGAAGGGGATGATGAAAGAGAGGAAGTCGTACAACAATGGTATTTGATGTGTGGAAAAGCCTGAAAAAAGGAGATGTCCATCCGGTTTATTGTTTATACGGAAAAGAGGCGTATTTGCTGCAAGAAACCGTCAGCAGGATTAGACAGACGGTCATTGACCAGGAGACAAAGGATTTCAATCTATCTGTTTTTGATCTGGAAGAGGAGTCGCTGGATCTAGCGATTGCCGATGCTGAAACGTTTCCGTTTATGGGTGAGCGGCGTCTTGTTATTGTGAAAAATCCATATTTTTTAACAGGTGAAAAGAAAAAGAAAAAATTGAGCATAACGTCAGCGCGCTTGAATCATATATACAATCGCCTGCGCCTTACACGGTCTTTGTTCTGCTCGCGCCGTATGAAAAGCTGGATGAGCGAAAAAAGCTGACGAAAGCATTAAAGAAGCACGCGTTTATGATGGAGGCGAAGGAATTAAACGCAAAGGAGACGACAGACTTTACGGTTAACCTTGCAAAAACCGAGCAGAAAACAATCGGCACTGAAGCGGCGGAGCATTTGGTTCTGCTAGTGAACGGACATCTGTCATCGATTTTTCAGGAGATTCAGAAGCTCTGCACGTTTATTGGAGATCGTGAAGAAATTACACTGGATGATGTAAAAATGCTTGTAGCGAGAAGCCTTGAACAAAATATATTTGAGCTGATTAATAAAATCGTCAATCGGAAACGAACGGAGAGCCTGCAAATTTTTTATGATTTGCTCAAACAAAATGAAGAACCGATCAAAATCATGGCGCTTATTTCGAATCAGTTCCGGCTGATTCTGCAAACAAAGTATTTCGCGGAACAAGGCTACGGACAAAAGCAAATCGCTGCTAATTTAAAAGTTCACCCATTTCGGGTAAAGCTGGCGATGGATCAAGCAAGGCTTTTTTCAGAAGCTGAGCTCCGGTCAATTATTGAACAGCTTGCCGTCATGGACTATGAAATGAAAACAGGGAAACAGGACAAGCAGCTCCTGCTCGAACTGTTCCTTTTACAGCTGTTAAAAAGAAATGAAAAAAACGATCCCCATTATTGAGGATCGTTTTTATATTATGCAGAAAGTCCGTTCACTTTTTTCGCTAGTCTTGATTTGTAACGAGCTGCGGTATTTTTGTGTACAAGACCTGTTTTCACTGCTTTATCAATACGTTTAGCTGCTTCAGTAAGAGCAGTTTTCGCTTTGTCAGCTTCGTTGTTAGCAACAGAAGCTTCAACTTGTTTGATTGCAGTACGCATAGCAGATTTGATTGTCGCGTTATGAACGCGGCGTTCGTTGTTTGTTTTTGTACGTTTAATCGCTGATTTAATGTTTGGCATGTGTTTCACCTCCTAAGATACAACCTGTAGCACAGTGTCTTAAGGTTAAATCTTCTTCACAATAGAACAAATTGTATTCTATCAAACACACCTTTAGATTGCAATATAAATGTAAAGTATTTTTCATTGAAGGATCTCTTTTTAGCATGATTTATTCAGCAAATGGCAACAATATAGGTACTGAATGTGAAGGAGGCCCTTGTATGAAAAAGAGTGAACTGGATGTTAATCAGTATTTGATACGTACCGATTTAGCAGTTGAAACGAAGGAAGCGATGGCCAATCAGAAGGCTGTGCCGGCAAAAGAAATTAGAGGTTTTATTGAAAAAGAACGTGATCGCGGCGGCATAAAAATCCGCACTGTTGATATTACCAAGGAAGGCGCCGAGCTCTCAGGAAAAAAAGAAGGGCGCTATTTAACACTTGAGGCGCAAGGAATCAGAGAGAATGATTCGGAAATGCAGGAAAAGGTCTCTGCTGTTTTTGCGGAGGAATTTTCGGCTTTTCTTGAAAGCCTTCATATCTCAAAAGATGCGAGCTGTTTGATCGTCGGGCTCGGCAACTGGAACGTGACACCTGACGCGCTGGGACCGATGGCTGTAGAAAATTTATTGGTCACAAGGCACTTGTTTAAGCTTCAGCCAGAAAATGTGCAGGAGGGCTACAGGCCTGTCAGCGCATTTGCACCTGGTGTGATGGGGATTACGGGAATCGAAACAAGCGACATTATTAAAGGGGTGATTGAGGAATCGAAGCCTGATTTTGTCATTGCCATTGATGCACTGGCGGCACGGGCGGTGGAAAGGGTTAACACAACCATTCAAATATCTGACACAGGGATTCATCCGGGGTCTGGTGTGGGGAATAAACGAAAGGATTTGAGCAAAGACACGCTTGGCGTACCAGTGATCGCAATCGGAGTGCCGACGGTCGTTGACGCGGTGACGATTGCCAGCGATACGGTGGACTACATATTAAAACACTTTGGAAGAGAAATGAAAGATGACAGGCCGTCAAGATCGCTTGTTCCGGCAGGCATGGCGTTTGGGAAAAAGAAAGTGCTCACTGAAGAGGATCTTCCTGATCAAAAGCAGCGCCAATCGTTCCTCGGAATTGTCGGAACGCTTGGAGAAGATGAAAAACGGCAGCTCATTCACGAGGTGCTTTCACCTTTAGGCCACAACTTAATGGTTACGCCGAAGGAAGTTGATTCATTTATCGACGATATGGCCAATGTGCTGGCGAACGGATTAAACACAGCGCTTCATGAAAAAGTGTCACAAGAAAACAAAGGCTCCTACAATCACTAAACGGTTCTACTTCCTCTAGCTTGTTCATAGAGTAATTACTAGACAAGCGCTGGAGGGATTCAATGAGAAATAAACGCAGAAACAGACAAATTGTTGTTGCGGTAAATGGCGGGAAAGCGGTAAAAGCCATCTTTCTATTTATCGTAAGCCTTATCGTGATTTTTGTTCTATCCGGTGTGCTGACGTCTCTCCGGCCTGAACTCAGGCCGTCGTCTGACTCCTTTTACGGGATTACTGAGGAATTGCCGGGTGACGTGTTTGCACACTTGCTGCGGATGGAAAACCATTATTTCGCTTCTGATCTTTCTCAAACCGACAGCTCATTTCATCTTTCACGTCTTTCTTTGAAGCTGGCTACAAGCATAAATCTTGAAGATCCGCGGAGCTTTCTCGGCCGGGAGCTGCCGGGATTCGCGCAATTCGATACCGAGATTCTGTTAGCTGGACAAGGCACGGATTATACGAATATGCCTGCAGAATCGCCGCCGCCGTCTAAGGTAATGGAGGAAGAAAGGGAAGCGAATTTGGCTGAGATTGAAAAACAGCAAACACAATCAGATCGTGCGCAAAAAGATCCGCCGAAACAAACAACAGGTGATAAAAAGGTGGTCTTTATCTATCACACACATAATACGGAATCATATCTCCCTCTATTAAAAGGCGAGACAGACCCTGACATGGCACGCCACTCCAAAGCCAACGTCACTCTCGTAGGAGATATGTTCGGAAAAGCGCTTGAATCCCAGGGCATTGGAGCCACAGTAAATAAAACCGATATACAGGCGAACCTGAACAAAAAAGGCTTAAACTATGCAAGATCCTATGATGAATCAAGGCCGGTCGTAAAAGACGCGCTCGCATCAAACAAAAATCTGCAATATATCATTGACATCCATAGGGACTCGCGGCGCAAAAAAGATACGACGGCAACGATTAAAGGGAAAAGCTATGCCAGAGTAGCCTTTGTCGTCGGCAAAAAAAGCAAAAACTTCGAAGAAAACTATAAAATTGCAAGCGAGCTTCATAAATTGATGGAGAAAAAATACCCAGGGC
Organism: Bacillus sp. MSP13; assembly: GCF_000815295.1. Taxonomy (NCBI): domain Bacteria; kingdom Bacillati; phylum Bacillota; class Bacilli; order Caryophanales; family Bacillaceae; genus Bacillus; species Bacillus sp. MSP13. The sequence continues at coordinate 302,293 of NZ_JXAQ01000005.1, read as the reverse complement.
TCAGCACAGGTGTCTTTTCAAAAGGCTCGCCGGGCGATAATGGGGTATACAATCAGGATCTAACCGATAGAGCGCTTCTGCTTGAATTTGGCGGAGTAGATAATAACCTCGAGGAACTGCAGCGCTCGGCTGACGCCGCCGCAGACGTATTCAGCGAAATGTATTGGGATGCTGAAAAAGTCAACGCGGAGAGCGGTGAAACGAAAAAACAATAAGAAATAGGTGGTTGATTTGATTGCTTATTTTGGCAAATGCCTGTTGCTTGTCACGATCATGTTTTTAGGCGTGCTGTTCGGCATGCAGCAGGCCAATAACGGGATGCTGAGCATGAAAGGCTATCAAGACCCTTCACTTAAGGGGGCGTTTACGCTCACCGACGGAAAAAATAATGAAAAAGAAGCCTCGATCTTAGGAGAAACAGTCACGGCGAAAGATTTAGAAGAAAAACAAAGAGAGCTGGAAAAGGTAGAAACGTTCAATATGTTCTCTAAAGCTGGAAAAGCGCTTTCGAACACTGTAACCAACACAGCCCAGTCGATGTATGAATGGATACGAGATATGACTCAATAGGCGTGTGAAAGAGAAAAGCAGCCCAAGATAACAGGGAACTTTTCTCTTTCTTGTTTTACATTGAATCTTTACAATCCTATTGATATAATCTAAGCTAGTGTATTTTGCGTTTAATAGTAGGAGTGATAGATTGTGACAGATAAAGAAAAGCGTTTAGAGAGGCAGTCGAGAATAAGGAATTTCTCTATCATTGCCCATATTGACCACGGAAAATCGACCTTAGCGGATCGAATTTTAGAAAAAACGTCGGCAATCACTCAACGAGAAATGAAAGAACAATTGCTCGATTCTATGGATCTTGAACGTGAACGGGGCATAACGATTAAGTTAAACTCTGTTCAGCTTAAATACAAAGCAAAAGACGGAGAAGAATATATTTTTCATCTGATTGATACGCCGGGACACGTCGATTTCACATACGAAGTATCCCGAAGCCTTGCTGCCTGCGAAGGAGCGATTCTTGTCGTGGATGCAGCGCAGGGAATTGAAGCGCAGACGCTTGCCAACGTTTACTTAGCGCTTGACAATGACCTTGAAATTCTGCCGGTCATTAACAAAATCGATCTTCCGAGCGCAGAGCCTGAACGCGTGCGCCAAGAGGTAGAGGACGTTATCGGCCTTGACGCATCAGAAGCCGTGCTTGCTTCAGCAAAAGCCGGTATCGGGATTGAGGAGATTTTAGAACAGGTCGTGGAAAAGGTGCCTGCTCCGACAGGTGATCCGGAGGCGCCGCTTAAAGCGCTCATCTTCGACTCGCTTTATGACGCCTACCGGGGTGTCGTGGCGTATATCAGAGTTGTTGAAGGGACGGTAAAGCCGGGACAAAAAGTCAAAATGATGGCTACCGGCAAAGAATTCGAAGTAACAGAAGTCGGTGTGTTCACGCCGAAAGCGACTCCGACAAATGAACTGACAGTCGGTGATGTAGGCTTCCTGACTGCCTCAATCAAAAATGTCGGCGACACTCGTGTCGGTGATACGATAACGGGCGCTGCCAATCCTGCAGAAGAAGCATTGCCGGGATACCGCAAGCTCAACCCGATGGTATATTGCGGTTTGTATCCAATTGATACAGCGAAATATAATGATTTAAGGGAAGCTCTTGAAAAGCTTGAGCTCAATGATTCCTCCCTTCAATATGAAGCGGAGACATCACAAGCGCTTGGATTCGGCTTCCGATGCGGATTTTTAGGCATGCTCCACATGGAGATCATACAGGAGCGGATTGAGCGTGAGTTTAAAATCGATTTGATTACAACAGCGCCTAGTGTGATCTACGATGTATACATGACAGACGGTGAAAAAGTTGTTGTCGACAACCCGTCCAACATGCCGGACCCGCAGAAGATTGAACGGGTAGAAGAGCCTTATGTGAAAGCTACAATGATGGTGCCGAATGATTTTGTCGGTGCTGTGATGGAGCTTTGCCAAGGAAAACGCGGCAACTTTATTGATATGCAATATTTAGACGCAAACCGAGTCAGCATTGTCTATGATATGCCGCTGGCTGAAATTGTTTACGAGTTTTTTGACCAGCTGAAATCAAGCACAAAAGGCTATGCGTCCTTCGATTATGAACTGATCGGCTACAAACCGTCTAAGCTTGTAAAAATGGACATTATGCTGAACGGAGAAAAAATCGACGCCCTTTCCTTTATTGTGCACCGTGATTACGCGTATGAACGAGGAAAAGTGATCGTTGAGAAGCTGAAAGAACTCATTCCGCGTCAGCACTTTGAAGTGCCGATTCAAGCGGCGATCGGCCAGAAAATCGTAGCGCGCTCTACGATTAAAGCGATGCGTAAAAACGTATTGGCTAAGTGTTACGGGGGAGACATCTCCCGTAAACGGAAGCTTCTTGAAAAACAAAAAGAAGGAAAACGCCGAATGAAGCAGGTCGGCTCAGTTGAAGTGCCGCAAGAGGCATTCATGGCAGTTCTGAAAATGGACGACAGTCCGAAAAAACAATAGAAGCCGCCGCAGTCTTGTACTGCGGCTTCTTTCTGTAAAGAAGGTGAATTCGTTGAAATCAGCCTATATCCATATCCCGTTTTGTGAGCATATTTGCCACTACTGCGATTTCAATAAATATTTTATTCAAAGCCAGCCTGTCGACGAGTATTTAAACGCGCTCGAACAGGAAATGATAAATACAATTGCAAAAACAGGGCAGCCTCGCCTCAAAACGATCTTTATCGGAGGAGGCACGCCGACATCTCTATCTGAGGAACAGCTCAAAAAGCTGATGGACATCATTATCCGAGTGCTGAAGCCCTCGAGCGCCTTATCGGAATTTGCAGTTGAAGCGAATCCGGACGACTTGTCCGCAGCGAAGTTAAACATATTAAAAGAAGCAGGCGTAAACCGTCTCAGCTTTGGCGTTCAAACGTTCGAAGACGACTTGTTAGAAAAAATCGGCCGGGTGCACAAACAAAAAGATGTATTTGCCTCTTTTGAAAGGGCGCGGGAACTCGGTTTTGACAATATCAGTCTTGATTTAATGTTCGGACTCCCGGGTCAAACCCTCAAGCATCTGGATCATTCCTTAGACACAGCTTTATCGCTGGATGCTGAGCATTATTCGGTGTACTCTCTCATTGTAGAACCGAAAACCGTATTTTATAATCTCATGCAAAAAGGGCGGCTGCATCTACCGCCGCAGGAGCAGGAAGCCGAAATGTATGAAATGGTGATGAGCCGGATGGAGGCTCGCGGCATTCATCAATATGAAATCAGCAACTTTGCCAAGCGAGACATGGAGTCAAAGCACAATCTCACATATTGGAGCAATGATGAATATTTCGGATTTGGAGCTGGGGCCCATGGATATATCGGCGGCACGCGTACAGTAAACGTCGGGCCTGTTAAACATTACATTGACCTGATCGCTGAAAAAGGCTTCCCCTACAGAGATACTCATGTAGTGACAACAGAAGAGCAAATTGAAGAAGAAATGTTTTTAGGCTTGAGAAAAACAGCCGGTGTCAGCAAAAAGCACTTTGCAGAAAAATACGGCCGTTCCCTGGATGCGCTTTTCCCAAGCGTATTAAAAGATCTCACAGAAAAAGGGCTGATTCATCAATCGGAGTCTGCCGTTTATTTGACTCATCAGGGGAAATTATTAGGTAATGAAGTTTTTGGCGCTTTTTTGGGTGAGTTATAATTGACATTTTTCTTGTGGTTTGATACTTTTGTTATAGAATTAGCACTCACTTATTGAGAGTGCTAACAGAGGTGATGATGATGTTAACAAATCGTCAGCTGCTGATCCTTCAGGTCATAATCAACGATTTTATTCAATCGGCGCAGCCGGTAGGGTCAAGAACTCTTTCGAAAAAAGATGAAATCACATTTAGCTCTGCAACAATAAGAAACGAGATGGCTGACTTGGAAGAATTGGGATTCATAGAGAAAACCCATTCATCCTCAGGACGTGTTCCGTCAGAAAAAGGGTACCGGTACTATGTTGACCATTTGCTGTCACCGGTCAAACTGACGAAAAGCGACATGGACCAAATCCACTCGATCTTCAAAGAGAAAATTTTCGAGCTGGAAAAGACAGTTCAAAAATCAGCGCAAATTTTGTCCGATTTGACGAATTATACATCCATCGTACTCGGGCCGAAGCTGAGTGAGAATTACCTTAAACAGATTCAAATCATACCGATTCAGCCCGATAAGGCGGTAGCCATTCTCGTTACCAATACAGGGCACGTGGAAAACAAAACGATTAATTTTCCAGCCAAAATGGATCTGTCTGATATTGAAAAACTGGTGAATATACTAAACGACCGTTTAAGCGGCGTTCCAATGGATGAACTGAATGAGCGCATTTTTAAGGAAGTTGTCATCTATTTAAGACAGCACATTAAGAACTATGACAATATCCTTGACGCGCTTCGCTCAACATTTCATTCCACGAACCACGTTGAAAAACTGTTTTTTGGCGGAAAAATCAATATGCTGAACCAGCCGGAGTTCCATGATATCACCAGAGTGCGGTCGCTGCTTTCATTAATCGAAAAAGAACAGGACGTACTAAAGCTGGTTCAGTCCCCGCACACGGGAATTTCGATTAAAATCGGAAAAGAAAACGACTATGCAGAGATGGAAAACTGCAGTCTGATTACGGCTTCTTATTCCGTTGATCAGAAGCAGATCGGCTCAATTGCGATCATCGGCCCGACCCGCATGAATTATTCCAGGGTTGTCAGTCTGCTTCAGCATGTGACTTCGGACTTGTCAAAAGCATTGACAAGTTTGTATGATGAATAAGGGAATTTTGGCAAATTTTATCGAAGGGCAGCACCCGCCCTTCTTCTTACACTTTAAGGGAGGTGAACACAATGTCAGACGAAAAACAAACCGTTGAACAAAACGAAACAGAAGAGCAAGAAGTCATGGAAGATCAAGCTGCCGCTGAAGAGCAGCGTGAAGAAACAAATGAAAGTGAACGTCTTGAAAATAAAATGAATGAATTGCAAGGTTTGCTTGAAGAAAAAGAAAACAAACTTTTGCGTGTTCAAGCAGATTTTGAAAATTATAAACGACGCAGCCGTTTAGAAATGGAAGCGTCCCAAAAATACCGTTCTCAAAACATCGCGGCTGAATTGCTGCCGGCTCTTGACAGTTTTGAAAGAGCGCTGCAGGTTGAGGCCGACAATGAACAGACGAAGAGTTTGCTTCAGGGAATGGAAATGGTCCACCGCCAGCTCGTAGAAGCCTTGAAAAAAGAAGGCGTGGAAGCCATCGAAGCTGTAGGGCAGGAATTCGATCCAAATCTGCATCAAGCTGTGATGCAGGCTGAAGATGAAAATTACGGCTCCAACATTGTTGTTGAGGAAATGCAAAAAGGCTACAGGCTGAAGGATCGCGTCATTCGTCCTTCCATGGTCAAAGTGAATCAATAATTACATAGCAGGAGGTTATTCAAGTGAGTAAAGTTATCGGAATCGACTTAGGTACAACAAACTCATGTGTTGCAGTGCTAGAAGGCGGCGAGCCTAAAGTTATTGCTAATGCAGAAGGAAACCGCACAACACCATCAGTTGTCGCATTCAAAAACGGTGAACGCCAAGTAGGGGAAGTAGCTAAACGCCAATCTATCACAAACCCTAACACAATCATGTCTGTTAAACGCCATATGGGTACAGATTATAAAGTTGAAGTTGAAGGAAAAGATTACACTCCTCAAGAAGTGTCTGCCATTATCCTTCAACACCTGAAATCATACGCTGAAAGCTATCTTGGCGAAACCGTTTCAAAAGCAGTGATCACAGTTCCTGCATACTTTAACGATGCTGAGCGTCAAGCGACAAAAGACGCTGGTAAAATTGCAGGTCTTGAAGTTGAACGTATCATTAACGAGCCGACTGCAGCTGCGCTTGCATACGGGCTTGATAAAACAGAGGAAGATCAAACGATCCTAGTATACGATCTTGGCGGCGGTACATTCGACGTTTCAATCCTTGAACTAGGCGACGGTGTATTCGAAGTTCGTTCAACTGCCGGTGACAACCGTCTAGGCGGTGACGATTTTGACCAAGTCATCATCGATCATCTTGTGTCTGAATTCAAAAAAGAAAACGGCATTGATCTGTCAAAAGACAAAATGGCGCTTCAGCGTTTGAAAGACGCAGCTGAAAAAGCGAAAAAAGATCTTTCCGGCGTATCTTCAACGCAAATTTCTTTACCGTTCATCACAGCTGGAGAAGCGGGACCGCTTCACCTTGAACTGACATTAACCCGCGCTAAATTCGAAGAGATTTCTTCACATTTAGTAGAGCGTACAATGGGTCCTGTCCGTCAAGCGCTTCAAGATGCAGGACTTTCTGCAAGCGAAATCGACAAAGTCATCCTTGTCGGCGGATCTACACGTATCCCTGCTGTACAAGAAGCGATCAAAAAAGAAACTGGAAAAGAAGCGCATAAAGGCGTAAACCCGGACGAAGTTGTGGCGCTTGGTGCTGCGATTCAGGGCGGCGTTATCACTGGTGACGTAAAAGACGTTGTGCTTCTTGACGTTACACCGCTTTCTCTCGGTATCGAAACGATGGGCGGCGTGTTCACAAAACTGATCGACCGCAACACGACGATTCCGACAAGCAAATCTCAAGTGTTCTCAACTGCTGCTGATAACCAAACAGCTGTTGATATCCATGTTCTTCAAGGTGAGCGCCCAATGTCTGCCGACAACAAAACACTCGGCCGCTTCCAGCTTACTGATATCCCGCCAGCACCACGCGGCGTGCCTCAAATCGAAGTTTCTTTCGATATTGACAAAAACGGTATCGTAAACGTAAGAGCAAAAGACTTAGGTACAGGAAAAGAGCAAAACATTACAATCAAATCTTCTTCAGGCCTTTCAGATGATGAGATCGAACGCATGGTAAAAGAAGCGGAAGAAAATGCTGACTCTGATGCGAAGAAAAAAGAAGAAATCGAAGTCCGCAACGAAGCAGATCAGCTTGTTTTCCAAACGGAGAAAACATTAAAAGATCTTGAAGGCAAAGTGGACGAAGAACAAGTGAAAAAAGCCAATGATGCCAAAGACGCTTTACAAGCGGCGATTGAGAAAAACGAGTTTGAAGAGATCAAAGCGAAAAAAGATGAGCTTCAAACGATCGTTCAAGAGCTTTCTATGAAGCTTTACGAGGAAGCTGCTAAACAACAGCAAGCGCAAGGCGATGCAAACGCAGAAGGCAAAGCGGATGACAACGTTGTTGACGCTGAATACGAAGAAGTAAACGACGACCAAAACAAAAAATAAGTTTTTTTCGAGCCAGTCCCTCTTTTGGGGCTGATCGGAAAGAACCCATTTCATAATCTGATTCAATGATAGAAAGTCAAAGTCAGGCATCTCTTGGCTTTGACTTTTTTTCTTGCCCGGGATAAAAGGAATTGAAAAATCACAATTCAAAATGATACAATCTAATTTATGTGAGAAATTCGGGAGAGTGAAGCGAGATGAGTAAGCGTGATCACTATGAAGTGCTGGGAGTAAGCAAGAGCGCTTCTAAGGATGAAATTAAAAAAGCTTATCGGAAGCTGTCAAAAAAATATCATCCTGATATTAACAAAGAAGCAGGGTCAGATGAAAAATTTAAAGAGGTAAAAGAAGCGTACGAAACGCTGTCTGATGACCAAAAACGGTCACATTACGATCAATTTGGCCATACTGATCCTAACCAAGGCTTCGGCGGCGGCGGTTTTGGCGGCGGCGGAGATTTTGGCGGATTTGGTTTCGATGATATTTTCTCAAGCATTTTCGGCGGAGGCACAAGACGAAGAGATCCAAACGCCCCGCGCCAAGGGGCCGACTTGCAGTATACGATGACCTTGTCGTTTGAGGACGCCGCTTTCGGTAAAGAAACAACCATTGAAATTCCGCGCGAGGAAACGTGTGATACTTGTAAAGGTTCAGGTGCGAAACCGGGAACAAATCCGGAAACGTGCTCGCACTGCGGAGGCTCTGGCCAGTTGAACGTGGAGCAAAATACGCCGTTTGGAAAAGTCGTGAACAGACGGGTCTGCCACCACTGTGAAGGCACGGGCAAAATCATTAAGGACAAATGTGCGGATTGCGGCGGAAAAGGAAAATTAAAAAACGCAAAAAAATTAGCGTGACCATTCCAGCCGGTGTAGATGACGGACAGCAGCTTCGTCTCTCGGGACAGGGTGAACCAGGCGTAAATGGCGGCCCTGCAGGAGATTTATTTGTTGTGTTCCATGTGCGCGCTCACGAGTTCTTCGAACGTGACGGCGACGATATTTACTGTGAAATGCCGTTAACGTTTGCTCAGGCTGCTCTTGGAGATGAAGTGGAAGTTCCGACGCTGCACGGAAAAGTGAAATTGAAAATTCCAGCCGGTACACAGACAGGAACAAAATTTAGATTAAGAGGCAAAGGCGTTCAAAATGTCAGAGGCTATGGACAGGGTGACCAGCATATCGTCGTCCGTGTCGTCACGCCGACAAACCTGACTGATAAACAAAAAGACATTATCCGCGAATTTGCCGAGGTCAGCGGAAACCTGCCTGACGAACAGGAAATGAGTTTCTTTGACAAGGTAAAACGCGCGTTTAAAGGCGATTAATTATTGGATGAGGAGTTGGTAGTTTTGAAATGGTCCGAATTAAGCATTCACACAACACATGAAGCGGTCGAACCTATCTCAAATATTTTGCATGAAGCTGGTGCAAGTGGGGTTGTGATAGAGGACCCGCTTGATTTAATAAAAGAACGTGAGAATGTGTACGGGGAAATCTACCAGCTCGACCCCAATGATTATCCAGACGAGGGTGTCATTGTTAAAGCATACCTGCCGGTTAACAGCTTTCTGGGCGAAACAGTGGACGGCATTAAAGAAACAATCAATAATCTGCTCCTTTACAATATTGATTTGGGCAGAAATCACATCACGATTTCTGAAGTCAATGAAGAAGAGTGGGCGACTGCCTGGAAAAAATATTATCACCCGGTAAAAATTTCTGAAAAGTTTACAATTGTGCCGACGTGGGAGGAATATACGCCGGTCCATACGGATGAGCTGATTATTGAAATGGACCCGGGAATGGCATTCGGCACAGGCACACACCCGACAACCGTACTCTGTATTCAGGCGCTTGAACGCTTTGTGCAAAAGGGTGATAAGGTGATTGATGTCGGTACAGGTTCCGGAATTTTAAGCATTGCAGCTGCAATGCTTGAGGCTGAATCGGTTCATGCCTACGATCTTGACCCCGTAGCTGTAGAAAGTGCACGCCTCAATCTCAAGCTGAACAAAGTGAGCGATATTGCTCAAGTAAAGCAAAACAATTTGTTAGACGGAATTGAAGGAGAACATGATGTCATTGTTGCCAACATTTTGGCTGAAGTTATTCTTCGCTTTACCTCACAAGCGTACAGCCTGTTAAAAGAAGGCGGTTATTTTATTACGTCAGGTATCATCTCGCAAAAAAAACTAGAAGTAAAAGAAGCCCTGGAGCAGGCTGGCTTTACAATCGTAGAAATCCTTTCTATGGAAGATTGGGTCAGCATTATTGCGAAAAAATAACAGTTAGTAGGTGTCACAGCGTATGCAACGATATTTTATCGAGCTCACGAAGCAGCAAATGGAGGAAGCGCCGGCTTTTACAATAACCGGTGAAGATGTTCATCATATTGTAAACGTGATGAGAATGAATGAGGGAGATCAGATTATCTGTTGCTCTCAAGACGGCATCGAGGCAAAATGTGAACTTCAATCTGTTTCCAAGGATCACGTGTCCTGTCTTGTGGTAGAATGGACGAATGAAAACAGAGAGCTTCCGATAAAGGTTTATATTGCAAGCGGCCTCCCGAAAGGAGATAAGCTTGAATGGATTATCCAAAAGGGAACTGAGCTCGGAGCTCATGCCTTTATCCCTTTCCAAGCTGCGCGTTCTGTTGTCAAGCTTGATGACAAAAAGGCTAAGAAAAAGCGGGAAAGATGGACGAAAATTGCGAAGGAAGCGGCTGAACAATCGTACCGTAACGAAGTGCCGCAAGTGATGGATGTTCATTCTTTTCAACAGCTTCTTCAAAGGATGCAGGATTTCGATAAATGTGTCGTTGCATACGAGGAGTCATCGAAGCAAGGTGAAATAAGCGCGTTCAGCGCGGTTGTAAGCAGCCTTCCGAAAGGATCATCCCTTTTGATCGTGTTTGGCCCCGAAGGCGGTTTAACAGCAGCGGAGGTTGAGCGGCTCACAGAGAAAGACGGTGTGCCGTGCGGGCTTGGACCGAGAATTTTAAGGACAGAAACCGCTCCGCTTTACGCGTTGAGTGCGATTTCTTATCAAACAGAGTTATTAAGAGGTGATCAATAATGGCAACTGTTGCTTTTCATACGCTTGGCTGTAAAGTCAATCATTATGAAACAGAAGCGATCTGGCAGCTTTTCAAAGAAGCGGGCTATGAAAGAAGAGATTTTGAACAAACAGCTGATGTATATGTCATTAACACATGCACGGTAACCAATACGGGCGATAAAAAAAGCCGCCAAGTGATCAGACGCGCCATTCGTCAAAATCCTGACGGTGTCATCTGTGTCACAGGCTGTTATGCCCAAACCTCACCTGCTGAGATTATGGCGATCCCTGGCGTCGATATTGTCGTTGGAACGCAAGACCGTGAAAAAATGCTCGGCTACATCGACCAATACCGTGAAGAACGCCAGCCGATTAACGGTGTCAGCAACATCATGAAAGCTAGAGTGTATGAGGAGCTTGATGTGCCTGCTTTCACTGACCGGACAAGAGCGTCATTGAAAATCCAGGAAGGCTGCAATAATTTCTGCACATTCTGTATTATTCCATGGGCGCGCGGCCTGCTTCGCTCCCGCGATCCTGAAGAAGTCATTAAACAAGCCCAGCAGCTTGTCGATGCCGGATATAAAGAAATTGTTCTTACTGGTATTCATACGGGCGGCTATGGCGAAGATATGAAAGATTACAGTTTCGCTAAGCTCTTGAGAGAATTAGATACTCGTGTTGAAGGCGTGAAACGGATTAGAATTTCTTCAATCGAGGCGAGCCAAATCACAGATGAAGTGATCGAGGTCTTAGACCGTTCAAATAAGATAGTCAACCATTTGCATATTCCTATCCAATCCGGATCAAACACTGTGCTGAAACGGATGAGACGTAAATATACGATGGAGTTTTTTGCAGACCGTTTACACAAACTGAAAAAAGCATTGCCTGGCTTAGCTGTCACTTCTGATGTGATTGTAGGGTTCCCTGGCGAAACTGAAGAAGAATTTATGGAAACCTACAACTTTATTAAAGAACATCAATTCTCTGAGCTGCATGTTTTCCCTTACAGTAAACGCACAGGAACGCCGGCTGCGAGAATGGAAGGTCAAGTGGATGAAAACGTAAAAAATGAGCGTGTACACCGCCTGATTTCCCTATCCGACCAGCTCGCGAAGGAATACGCTTCCCAGTATGAAAATGAAGTGCTTGAGATTATCCCTGAGGAAGCGTATAAGGAAACAGAAGAAGAAAACATGTTTGTCGGTTACACAGACAACTATATGAAAGTTGTTTTCAAAGGAACGGAAGAGATGATCGGCAAAATCGTGAAAGTCAAAATCCTAAAAGCAAGCTATCCTTACAACGAAGGACAATTTGTCCGTGTTGTCGAGGATGAAATAACTGAACACATGCGTTTATCTTCTTAACCTTTAAACCGGTGCATCCACATGTACCGGTTTTTTATTTTGCGGGTATGAGAAAGTGAATCAAGCGGTAAAACAAGTTGGTGAGCGGAAGAAATAAAAGAGCTGTCACCACATTAAATAAAAGGCTGAAATGCGCGATCCTTTGTGCGGGATCAGGTGATAACTGTTCTACAAAACCGGTCGCTGCCGTCAGGAAAGGAAATACAAGCGCCACACCCAGCACGTTAAACACCACATGGGCATACGCTGTCTGTTTCGCAGCATAGCCGCCGGATACAGCAGCCATGACAGCTGTTATGCATGTCCCGATATTTGACCCGAGCACGACGCTCATCGCCTGTGTCAGTCCGATAATGCCTTCATTCATAAAGCTCATCAAAATACCGATGCAAACAGAGCTTGAGTGAATAATGGCAGTCAGCACCATACCGATAAGCAATGCGGACCAGCTTGAATCGTTAACGTGGTATAGAACGTCTGCTCCTGTTTTCAGCTTTGTAAGCGGTCCTGCAAGGTGGCTGAACCCGGTGATGCAAAAAAAGATGATGCCGAGTCCGAGAAAGCTTGTTCCCAGCTGTTTCAAGGGATATCTGCCGGTCAGAAAAAACAATAAGCCGCCAATCAAAAGAATCCAAATCAAAACATCCATTTTAATGGCGATAAATTCAGTTGTAAAGGTAGATCCGACATTTGTTCCCAGAATCATCGGTATCGTCCGTTTAAAAGGAAGGACGCCCGCACTTACAAAGCCGATGACAATGACCATAAAGGCTGAACTGCTCTGAAGAATCCCTGTAAATACAATACTGATAAGGAACGCTTTTAATGGATGGTCCGTAAAAAAGAGCAATCGTTCTTCAATTTTTGAGTACGCCATTAAAATGAGGCCTTTTCGAAGCATGTTCATGCCTGCGAGAAAGAATAATATAAGAGCAACAAAACCGATCAAAATCAACATCCTATTCACCAACCCCTTTCCATCATTATATAGACAGGCAGTCGTACTCATGACGGAAAAGTGAACTCACTTAGTTGACCTGACTGATGGCTTATATTATAATGTCAAAGTACATGTTTATATGTGTAACTTAAAGGTAGTCGATTGGTGTATTCGGAGGGAGGGAAAGAGAATGTCAAAAACGGTCGTTAGAAAAAACGAATCGCTTGAAGATGCTCTTCGTCGCTTCAAACGCAGTGTATCAAAGACAGGTACTTTGCAAGAAGCAAGAAAGCGCGAATTTTATGAAAAACCTAGCGTAAAGCGCAAGAAAAAGTCTGAAGCTGCTAGAAAACGCAAATTCTAAAAGAGGGTGGATTTATGAGTCTTCTTGAGCGTCTTAACCAGGATATGAAGCTATATATGAAAAACCGTGAGAAAGACAAACTGACTGTCGTTCGAATGGTTAAGGCTTCACTTCAAAATGAAGCAATTAAGCTTAAGAAAGACAGTTTGACCGAGGATGAGGAACTGACTGTCCTTTCTCGTGAACTTAAGCAACGTAAAGACTCCCTCCAGGAATTTTCAAACGCTAATCGTTTAGATTTAGTAGATAAAGTTCAAAAAGAGCTGGACATTTTAGAAGTTTATTTACCCGAGCAGCTGTCAGAAGAAGAGCTGCTTACAATCGTAAATGAAACCATTGCTGAGGTTGGTGCGAGCTCAAAAGCGGACATGGGAAAAGTAATGGGTGCAATTATGCCTAAAGTAAAAGGCAAAGCTGATGGAAGCTTAATTAATAAGCTTGTTAGCAATCAATTGTCTTAAATGGCATAAAAAAGGACATCTTTCTAAGAGAGATGTCTTTTTTTATACATAAAAAAATGAAACCTATGATACATTGTTACGTATAAAGAGAAGGCTCTTATTATAAAAAGGAAGGAGGGATATACTGCCCTTGCTTCATACCAAAGGATTCCGTGCTGCTCTCTTGAGCATATTATTACTTTCTTTATTAGGCGTAGAGCTGAACGCAAAAGCAGAAAAACAAACGGTTTATGTCATCCCGGTTGAGAAAAATGTCGAACAGGGCCTCGCCTCGTTTTTGTCCCGTTCGTTACAAGATGCAAAAGAAGCGCATGCAGATCATATTATTCTTGATATCAATACGCCGGGAGGATTGGTCAAATCAGCTATTGATATAGCGGACTCGATAACCGAAATCGAGGTTCCGGTCACTGCATATGTAAATAAACGTGCGTTGTCAGCTGGTGCATATATTGCCCTGCAAGCCGATAATATTTATATGGCGCCCGGCGGGAAAATGGGAGCAGCCGCGATTATTGACGGTAAAGGCAATGCCGCTGGCCAAAAAGCTGAATCACTTTGGCTGGCAGAGCTTGAAGATGCGGCAGTAAAAAATAATCGCGATCCTAAATATGCGCTCGCTATGGCTGACCCGGATATAGATGCCAAGGAGGTTGGTGCTCCAAAGGGAGATCTGCTTACACTTAACGCTGATAAGGCAATCGATGTAGGCTATTCAGAGGGAACTGCTGACAATGTAACCGCACTCGTAAAGAAGCTTGGTTTCGAAAAAGCGGATATTCGTTATGCAGAGGAAAGCTTTATGGAAAAGACAGCGAGATGGCTGACGAACCCGGTCATTGTGCCTATTCTGCTGACGATTGCTTTTTTAGGTCTGACGGTTGAGCTTTTTTCTCCGGGTGTCGGCATCCCCGGTACGGTTGGGTTCATTGCGTTATTGCTGTTCTTTTACGGGCATCTCGCAGCCGGCCTGGCTGGATACGAGACAGTTCTACTCTTTGCTGGAGGGGTGATTCTCATCCTGCTAGAGATTTTCCTTCCCGGGGGAATCATTGGATTACTGGGCTTAGGAGCGATTGTTGCGAGCCTGTTTTTAGCCGCGGGAAGCTTCACTGTCATGGCGATTTCTCTCTTGATCGCCTCAGCTGTTTCTATTACAGCTTTCATATTACTGACAAGGGTGTTGGGAAAGCGTATGAAATTCTTTAAAAAATTTGTGTTAAATGATTCGACAAATACGGAGAGCGGCTATGTATCAAATCAAACGCGCACGGACTTAATAGGGAAAGTGGGCATAACCTATACACAGCTGCGCCCTGCCGGCACTGTCATTATTGATGATGAACGCCTTGACGTCGTTTCGGAGGGATCATTTACAGAAAAAGACAAGAAAGTAAAAGTGGTAAAAGTGGAAGGCTCACGCATCATCGTGAGAGAAATTTAAACAGAATCGAGGAGAATTGATATGGATCCATCAACACTAATGATTTTGGCTATTGTCGTAGTAGGGATCATTGTTTTATCTGTATTTTTTACATTTGTGCCTGTCATGCTTTGGATTTCAGCATTAGCTGCCGGAGTAAGAATCAGCATTTTCACTTTGATAGGAATGAGGCTTCGCCGCGTTATACCAAACCGAGTGGTGAACCCACTGATCAAAGCGCATAAGGCTGGGCTTAATGTTGCCACCAATCAGCTTGAAAGCCATTATCTCGCTGGAGGAAATGTTGACAGAGTCGTCAACGCGCTGATTGCTGCTCAGCGAGCTAACATTGAACTATCATTCGAACGCTGTGCCGCTATTGATCTTGCCGGCCGCGACGTATTGGAAGCCGTTCAAATGAGTGTTAATCCGAAGGTAATTGAAACACCGTTCATTGCCGGTGTGGCTATGGACGGGATTGAAGTAAAAGCGAAAGCAAGAATTACAGTAAGAGCGAATATCGACCGTCTCGTTGGGGGAGCAGGGGAAGAAACCATTGTAGCCCGTGTCGGCGAAGGGATTGTCTCTACAATCGGTTCATCTGAAAGTCACAAAAAAGTGCTTGAGAACCCTGACATGATCTCTCAAACAGTACTCGGAAAAGGATTAGACTCAGGAACTGCGTTTGAAATTCTCTCGATCGATATTGCTGATGTTGACATTGGCAAAAACATCGGCGCGATTTTACAAACCGATCAGGCCGAGGCTGATAAAAACATCGCGCAGGCAAAAGCGGAAGAACGCCGTGCGATGGCTGTCGCCCAAGAACAAGAAATGCGCGCCCGCGTAGAGGAAATGCGCGCGAAAGTGGTAGAAGCCGAAGCGGAAGTGCCGCTTGCGATGGCAGAAGCTTTGCGTGAAGGGAATATTGGCGTCATGGATTACATGAATATCAAAAACATTGATGCTGATACAGACATGCGTGATTCATTTGGCAAGCTGACGAAAGATTCGTCTGATGAAGACAGTAAATCATAATCTCTCTAAGAAGGGAGAACGCTGATGGAAGATATACTGACCAATCCGCTCATTATCGCAGCGGTTATCGGAATCATATCTATGATTTTCGGTAAAAAGAGCAAAGAGGAAAACAAAAACAGCCAAAACAGAAACAAACCTCAGCAGGTGCAAACGGCTTCTCCTCAAAAGAAGCAGTCTGAAGATGCCCCTGTACCGATTCCTAACCGCATAGAACAGGCAAGACGGGAAGCGGAAGAAAGACGCAGAGAAACAGAAAGAAATCTAAAAGGGCTGGAACGTGATCTTACTGTAGTTAAACAAAAAGCAGTATACACAAAACAAAAAATGCTCCAGGTTAATAAAGACACTGTGGTGCAGGGGATCGTCTTAGGCGAGGTATTCGGACCTCCAAGGGCAAAAAAACCCCACCATACGATGCGCACGGCCCGCAAAAATTAAAGTGTTAGAACCTCCTTTCAAATCATACATATGAGATGAAAGGGGGTTCTTTTTGTATGGGGCAAAGAAAGAATCGTGTAAAAGCTTGGCTGACAAAAGCATTGGAAATTCCCCCGGACGTTATGATGGATCTGCCGCGGATTACAATGGTTGGCAGACTTCATATCTACATAGAAAACCACAGAGGCCTTTTGCTTTTCAGTGAGAATGAAGTGAGGTTGATGCTGAAGCAGGGCCAGTGCATCATATCAGGTAAACATTTTGTCATCAAGGCGATTCTTCCGGAAGAAATTCTTTTGGAGGGTACGATTGATGTCGTTCGATATGTGGAGTCATAAAGCCGAGGGGGAAATGTTGTGAAAAATAAATGGCTGTCTTTTTTTTCGGGTAGGGTCCAGCTTGAATTGACGGGAAGAGGGATTGAACGGCTCCTTAATGAATGCACTAGACAAGGGATTCCGGTCTTTCATGTCAAAAAAAAGAAAGAAGCCGTATTGTTATATCTACAGCTTCAGGATGTACATGCCTTTCGGCGGATAAGAAGAAAATTTAAATGTAAAGTCCGATTTATCAATCGGAAGGGATTTCCTTTTCTATTATTGAAATCAAAGTTGAATATAGGGTTTACGATCGGTTTTGCAATGTTTTTTATCCTTTTGTTTTTGCTTTCCAATATGGTGTGGAAAATTGATGTGACAGGCGCTAAGCCTGAAACGGAACATCAAATGATGCAGCATCTTAAGGAAATTGGCGTCCAAAAGGGACGTCTGCAGTTTTTCTTGATGTCACCCGAAAAAATACAAAAATCGTTAACCAACGGAATAGACAATATCACTTGGGTCGGAGTTGATCTGAAGGGGACGACGATTCACATGAAAGTCGTGGAAAAAAATGAGCCCGAAAAAGAAAAGTATGTTAGCCCGCGCGATATCGTCGCCAAAAAGAAAGCAACCATTACAAGAATGTTTGTCCAAAAAGGTCAGCCGATGGCCGCAATCCATGATCATGTGGAAAAGGGACAGCTGCTTGTTTCGGGACTGATCGGGAGCGAAGAGCATCAGCAGGAAGTCGCCTCAAAAGCAGACATTTACGGAGAAACCTGGTACAGATCCGAAGTGACGGTCCCGCTTGAAACATTATTTAACGTCTATACGGGCAAAGTAAGGACAAAGCACAAGCTTTCTTTTGGCTCTTTGGCAATCCCGATCTGGGGAATGACGCTTAATCAAGAGGAGTTGAAGCATCCAAAAACGGAACAAGAAAAGCATTCGCTCCATTTTCTCGGATTTAAGCTCCCTGTATCCTATATCAAAGAGCAAACGAGAGAAAGTGAAGAGGCTTTGCGAGAGTATACGAAAGATGAAGCGGTTCAAGAAGGTATTAAAATGGGTAAACAGGATGTAGAGGATAAAATAGGCGAAAACGGCGAGGTGAAAAGTGAAAAAGTTTTGCACCAGACTGTTGAGAATGGTAAAGTAAAGTTGATTATTCTCTACCAAGTTATAGAAGATATCGTTCAAACCACACCTATTGTCAGGGAGACTGAAGAATGACAGAACATTTACTTGCGATGAATCAAAAACTGAAAAGCCCGGACGAGGCGCTTTCACTGTTCGGGAACCAAGATTCTTTTTTGAAATTGATGGAGAAAGATCTGAATGTAAATATCATTACGCGCGGCGAAACGATTTATGTTTCAGGCGATGAAGAATCGTTTCAGATTGCAGACAGGCTGCTGGGATCGCTCCTCGCTTTAATTCGCAAGGGGATAGAGATCTCTGAACGTGATGTGATTTACGCCGTCAAAATGGCAAAGAAGAATGAACTTGAATACTTTGAAAGCATGTATGATGAAGAAATTACAAAAACCGCAAAAGGCAAACCAATCCGTGTAAAAACGATGGGACAGCGGGAATACGTGGCCGCTATGAAGCGGAATGACCTTGTATTCGGCATTGGCCCGGCGGGAACCGG
Organism: Bacillus sp. MSP13; assembly: GCF_000815295.1. Taxonomy (NCBI): domain Bacteria; kingdom Bacillati; phylum Bacillota; class Bacilli; order Caryophanales; family Bacillaceae; genus Bacillus; species Bacillus sp. MSP13. The sequence continues at coordinate 283,878 of NZ_JXAQ01000005.1, read as the reverse complement.
GAAAACGTATCTGGCTGTCGTAAAAGCAGTCCACGCTTTGAAAAACGGACATATCAAAAAGATCATTTTGACAAGACCTGCCGTGGAAGCCGGTGAAAGCCTTGGGTTTCTCCCGGGTGACCTTAAAGAGAAAGTAGATCCTTATTTGCGCCCGCTATATGACGCTCTTCATGATGTGCTTGGGGCAGACCATACAGAACGTCTGATGGAAAGAGGCGTCATTGAGATTGCCCCGCTTGCATACATGAGGGGACGGACGCTTGATGATGCTTATGTTATACTTGATGAAGCACAGAATACCACGCCTGCTCAAATGAAAATGTTTTTGACGAGACTGGGTTTTGGCTCTAAAATGATCATTACAGGTGACGTTAGCCAAATTGATCTGCCGAAAGGCGTCAAATCGGGACTTGCAGTAGCGAAGGAGATGCTGAAAGGAATAGACGGCATTTCTATGATTGAGCTAGACCAGACAGACGTGGTCAGACATCCGCTTGTTGCGAAAATTATTGAAGCATACGATAAGCAAAATTAATGCTGAATGACCCGATCGCGCGTTATCGGGTCATTTTTATGATTGCTTATGGGCTTGATGTTTCCAGAGGAGGTTCTTGTGTTGAAAAAGAAGGGGAAGACCAAAAGCAGCTCAAAAAAATGGAGCAGCTTTACAAATGCCCGCTCTATGCATGTACTGCTGTATCTTCTGCTGGCTGCCATTATGTTTGCTTTGCTTTTTGTACATGTTAAGCCGGAAACACTTGATTTAGACCTATTTTCAGTCAGCGACAAGACCATTTATGCTCCGGCAACCGTGGAAGATCAAAAAGCCACAGAAGAAAAAAAACAGGCCGCTGAGGACGCGGTTGAAGATCAATATACATTAAAAAAAGAATACACAGACAATCGGATTGACCTTGTATCATCTATTTTCGAAAGTATCAGCGAAGTGAAAAAACCATCAGAAGACAGCAAATCACCATCGGAAAAATCAATGGTGAAGTCTGTGAAGAACAAATTAACGTCAGATGTGAATGATTCCATATCAGAGGATTCCATCAAGACATTGCTGAAAGCAGACAGTGAAGATTTTTCTTTTGTCAGGGATACGGTCATTACGGCAGTGAATTCGGTCATGAGCAGTGAAATCTCTTCGGATAAACTATCTGATGCAAAGGATAAAGTAGAAAAAGAGCTAAAGAGCAATTCTATCCCATCAAAATACTTGGGAGCGGCGACAGAAATCGGGCGTTTTGCTATTATTCCGAATTACGTTTTTGATCCGAAAGCAACGGAGGCAAAAAGGCAGGAAGCGTCAGACAGTGTCCAGCAGGTTCAGATTAAACAGGGACAGGTGCTCGTTGAAGAAAACGACCTCATTGACCGGGAAGTGTACAGAAAACTCGAACTGACCGGGTTATTAAATAACTCAAATCTCTTTAAACCGATTAGCGGCTTATTAATTATGATCGGACTATTCATCGCAACGCTTGTATACTACTTTGAAAAGCAAAACCAAAACCTAAAATTCAAAAACCAATCTGTCCTGCTGTTCTCCATTATCACAACGCTTTTGCTTGTTATCATGGAGGTTGTTAGTTTATTCCAAAAGATGGAATATAATAATATCGGGTATCTTGTTCCTATTGCGGCCGGCGCAATCTTAATCAAACTGCTGATGAACGAACGCATCGCTATTTTGGGAAGTATCATTCTTGCGATTTGCGGAAGTATGATGTTTAATCAGGGTGTGACGGGAACATTCAATTATGTCATAGGAATTTATTACTTGATCAGCGGAATTTCAGGTGTTTTATTTTTAGGAAAACACAATGCCAGATCAAAGATTTTGCAGACCGGGCTTTTCGTGGCCTTTATTAATATGATTGTTGTTCTTTCCTTATTATTGATCCAAAACACCGCGCTTTCGGGGCTTGAGATCGGCACGTTAATGCTGATGGGCGTTGTGTCGGGGTTTGCTTCGTCAGTATTGATCATCGGCCTGATGCCGTTTTTTGAGACAGGCTTTGGCATTTTATCCACAATGAGGCTGCTTGAGCTGTCTAATCCTAATCATCCGCTTTTGCGCAAAATATTAACGGAAACACCGGGTACATATCATCACAGTGTAATGGTTGCCAATTTGTCAGAGGCAGCCTGCGAGGCGGTTGGGGCGAATGGTTTGCTTGCCAGAGTTGGCGCGTATTACCACGATCTCGGAAAAACAAAGCGGCCGCAGTATTTTATTGAAAACCAAATGAATATTGACAATCCGCATGACAAGCTCTCTCCTCAGCTGAGTAAAAATATTATCATCTCTCACACGACTGATGGTGCGAAGATGCTGAGAAGCTATAAATTTCCGAAAGAGCTTGTCGACATTGCTGAGCAGCATCATGGAACCTCGCTGTTAAAGTTCTTTTATTATAAAGCGAAGGAAAAAGGCGACCAGATTACAGAAGAAGAGTTCCGTTATCCGGGGCCAAAGCCGCAGTCAAAGGAAGCCGCGATTATATCAGTGGCTGACAGTGTTGAAGCAGCTGTCAGATCCATGCATAATCCAAATCCAGAGCGAATTGAAAAGCTTGTCCGGGGTATCATATCCGATAAGCTGCAGGACGGACAATTCAGCGAATGCGATTTGACATTTAAAGAGCTGGATACAATCGCCAAAACACTCTGTGCAACATTAAAAGGAATTTTCCACTCCCGGATTGAATATCCGGAGGCTACTAAGAAGGTGAAATAGATGAGTTTACTGATTGATATTGTTGATGAAACGGGGAGTGTCTCTGAAGAGATGCTCAAAGAAGTAGAGAATCTGCTTCAATTTGCCGCTGAGCGTGAAGGCGTTCAGGATCAGGCTGAAGTTTCGGTCACGATCGTTACCAATGAAGACATACAGCAGATTAATAAAGAGTACCGAGGGAAGGATGCGCCGACAGATGTCATCTCATTTGCTCTTGAAGAGGAAGGAGAGGGCGAAGTGGAAATTGTGGGCGCGGAAATACCGCCTGTTTTAGGTGATATTATCATTAGTGCGGACCGTACAAGAGAGCAGGCCGAAGAATATAATCATTCTTTTAAAAGAGAGCTCGGATTTCTAGCCGTGCATGGATTCCTGCATCTTTTAGGATATGACCATATGACGAAAGAGGAAGAAGAGGAGATGTTTACTAAGCAAAAGGATTTGCTGGACGCCTATGGACTCAAGAGATCATAGAAATGAGCTGAAGCGATTCTTCAAAAGCTTCGTGCATGCAGGCAGGGGCATCCGGGAAACAGCGCGGACGGAGCGGAATTTCCAGTTTCATTCCGCAGCCGCGTGTGCTGTTCTCATTTGCGGCTTCCTCGTGGGGCTCAGCCTGATCGAGTGGGCGATTATTTTCCTTTTGATCGGCGGAATGCTTTCGCTAGAGCTTTTAAATACAGCCATTGAACATACGGTTGATTTAATAACAGACAAACAACACCCGCTTGCTAAAGCGGCTAAGGACGCTGCCGCTGGGGCTGTTTGCGTTTTTGCCGTCATTTCGTGTATCATTGGTTTACTTATTTTTTTGCCAAAGCTGTAATCGCTGAAGATTCTTACATTTATTTTACATTTTTAGAAATGGGCGTGAAAAAAAGCGCGCGATTATGTAAAATATAAAGTGATAGCGGTACCATTATAGGTAAGAGAGGAACATGTACACATGAACAGACAGGAATTAATAACAGAAGCATTAAAAGCACGTGATATGGCGTATGTGCCGTATTCCAAGTTTCAAGTCGGAGCCGCTCTTCTTACCAAGGATGGAAAAGTGTACAGAGGCTGCAACATCGAGAACGCGGCATACAGCATGTGCAATTGCGCCGAGCGTACCGCTTTATTTAAAGCTGTTTCTGAAGGGGATACAGAGTTTCAGATGATGGCTGTTGCGGCAGACACCCCTGGACCGGTATCTCCGTGCGGAGCATGCCGCCAGGTGATTTCTGAGCTTTGCACAAAGGATGTTATTGTCGTAATGACAAATTTACAAGGACAAATAAAAGAAATGACTGTGGAAGAATTATTGCCAGGCGCATTTTCATCGGAGGATTTACATGACGAACGAAAGCTTTAAATCAGGATTTGTATCTATTATCGGAAGACCAAACGTGGGAAAGTCCACATTTTTGAACAGAGTCATTGGACAAAAAATCGCAATTATGAGCGATAAGCCCCAAACGACGAGAAACAAGGTGCAAGGAGTTCTGACGACAGGTACATCACAAACCATTTTTATTGACACACCCGGGATTCATAAGCCTAAGCATAAGCTTGGGGACTTTATGATGAAAGTGGCGCAAAATACATTAAAAGAAGTCGATATGATCTTGTTTATGATCAATGCCGAGGAAGGCTACGGGAAGGGCGACGAATTCATTATTGAGAAATTGCAGAATCTGTCCACGCCTGTATTTTTAATCGTAAACAAAATTGACAAAATTCATCCCGATCAATTGCTTCTGTTAATTGACGAATACCGCGGACGTTATCCTTTTAAGGAAATTGTTCCAATTTCTGCTCTAGAGGGAAATAATATCGAAACATTGCTCACCCAGATTGAAGCATATTTGCCGGAAGGGCCGCAATTCTATCCGAGTGACCAAGTAACCGACCATCCGGAGCGCTTTATCATTTCTGAACTTATCAGGGAAAAAGTGCTGCATTTGACGAGAGAAGAGATTCCGCATAGCATTGCGGTAGCCATCGAATCAATCAAAGGGCAGGACAATGGTTCTGTTCACGTGGCGGCCACGATTGTGGTCGAACGGGACTCCCAAAAAGGCATTGTAATCGGGAAAAAAGGAAGCCTGCTAAAAGAAGTCGGAAAAAGAGCGAGAGCGGATATTGAAGCGTTGTTAGGCTCCCGTGTCTACCTTGAATTATGGGTCAAAGTGCAGAAAGACTGGCGTAATAAAATGTCCCAGCTTCGCGATTTTGGCTTTAAAGAGGATGAATATTAATCTCTCGCTGTGTCATGATCTCACAGGAACAGGGATACATTAGCAAATTTTGTTTAACATGAAATGGAGGACATCTGGTCAAGATAAAGGTAAGAATTTGGAGTTTAGGTAAGCTAGTTTAACTACAGAAAGGTGGGTTTCTTGTGTTGAATTTTACCTGGAACGTATTTTCTCAAACAGGAAATGTTGATACGTATCTTCTTTTTAAAGAACTGGAAAAAGAGAACATGGATAGACCCGAAGAACTAGAAGATGAGCTAGCCCGATTTGATTATCCAATTTTATAAACCTCTTGGCCGCTCCTGCTTTAGGAAGGTGCGGAAATGCTGACAAAATGTGAAGGAATCGTTCTTCGCACAAATGATTACGGAGAGACGAATAAAATCGTTACTTTACTGACAAGAGAACACGGCAAAGTAGGTGTGATGGCCAGAGGCGCCAAAAAACCGAACAGCCGTTTATCAGCAGTCAGCCAGCCCTTTTTGTATGGCTCGTTCTTAATGCAAAAAACATCCGGCCTCGGAACGCTTCAGCAGGGGGAAATGATCCTCAGCTTGAGAGGTATCAGGGAAGATCTGTTTTTAACAGCATATGCTGCATATATCACCGAGTTAGTCGACAGAGGCACAGAAGAAAAAAAGCCGAACCCTTATTTGTTTGAATTCATTTTAGAATCGCTCAAACAGCTAAATGAAGGAACTGACCCGGACGTTATCACCTTTATCGTTCAAATGAAAATGCTCGGTGTCATGGGGCTGTATCCCGAGCTCAATCACTGTGTGCATTGTAAAAGCCAGGATGGGACCTTTCATTTTTCTATCCGTGATAATGGTTTTATTTGCCACCGCTGTTTTGAAAAAGATCCTTACAGGGTTCCGATTAAACCGCAAACAGCAAGGCTGTTGAGACTGTTTTATTACTTTGATTTATCGAGGCTGGGCAATGTGTCCTTAAAACAGGAAACAAAAGCTGAATTGAAGCAAGTGATTGATTTATATTATGAAGAATACTCAGGGGTATATTTAAAATCAAAGCGCTTTTTAGATCAAATGGAGAGCATGAAACATCTTATGGGCGAAAACAAAAGTTGACATCTGGTCCATCTTTTTATATGATCATTTATTATAAAATATGTTGCAGTGAGAGAAAGAAGTACTTGCGTTTACCTCATAAAAGCGACCTTAGGGCGGTGTAAGCTAAGGATGAGCACGCAACGAAAGGCATTCTTGAGCAATTTTTAAAAAAGAGGCTGGGATTTTGTTCTCAGCAACTAGGGTGGAACCGCGGGAGAACTCTCGTCCCTATGTTTGCGGCTGGCAAGCATAGAGACGGGAGTTTTTTGGTTGCCGCCGCAGTCATTTTATGAAGGAAAAGTGGAGGTGCTTGACATGAATATTCAAGACATGATTCTAACCTTGCAAAAGCATTGGTCCAGTCAGGGCTGTGTGCTTATGCAGGCATACGATGTAGAAAAAGGGGCCGGCACGATGAGCCCGTATACATTTTTGCGCAGTATAGGCCCTGAGCCGTGGAAAGTGGCTTATGTAGAGCCTTCAAGACGCCCTGCAGACGGCCGTTACGGGGAGAACCCGAACAGACTGTATCAGCATCATCAATTCCAGGTCATCATTAAACCGTCTCCTGATAATATTCAAGAGCTGTATTTAGATTCCTTGCGCGCGCTTGGAATTGATCCGCTTGAGCATGATATTCGCTTTGTTGAAGACAACTGGGAGAATCCGTCATTAGGCTGCGCGGGTCTTGGCTGGGAAGTATGGCTTGATGGAATGGAAATCACTCAATTTACGTATTTCCAGCAGGTCGGAGGACTAGAGTGTAAACCAGTTTCTGTAGAGATTACGTACGGAATTGAGCGCCTCGCGTCTTATATCCAGGATAAAGAGAATGTTTTCGACTTGGAGTGGACATCAGGGTTTACAGTAAAAGATTTATTCATGATGGCAGAATACGAGCATTCCGTCTATACGTTTGAAACGTCAGACGTTGATATGCTGTTCCAATTATTCAGCACGTATGAAAAAGAAGCGATTAAGCAAATGGATAACGGGCTTGTTCATCCGGCATATGATTATGTGCTAAAATGCTCGCATACTTTCAACCTGCTTGACGCCAAAGGCGCGATCTCTGTTACCGAGCGGACAGGCTATATCGCAAGAGTGCGGAATTTAGCGAGAAAAGTAGCAAAAACCTATTATGAGGAACGAGAAAAGCTAGGGTTCCCAATGCTTAAAGGGGAGGGTTCTTCTCATGAGTAAACAGGATTTACTTTTAGAGATCGGATTAGAGGAAATGCCGGCGCGCTTTTTACATGACAGTATGGTTCAGCTTGGCGAAAAGTTGACAGGCTGGCTGAAAGAAAAAAATATCACTCACGGTGAAGTGAAGCTCTTCAATACACCTAGACGCCTTGCTGTATTCGTAAAGGATGTAGCAGAAAAACAGGATGATATTAAAGAAGAAGCGAAAGGGCCTGCGAAAAAAATTGCCCTTGATGGAGACGGGAACTGGACAAAAGCGGCAATTGGCTTTTCAAAGGGCCAAGGTGCAGACGTGAATGACCTGTACATCAAAGAAGTAAAAGGCACAGAGTATGTATTTGTGCAAAAATTCCAAGCCGGCCAAGAAACGAAATCGCTTCTGCCGGAACTAAGTGGCTTGGTTACGAGCTTGAACTTCCCGAAAAACATGCGTTGGGGAAATGAAGATTTGCGTTATATCCGGCCAATCAAATGGATTGTCGCTTTATTTGGACAGGATGTCATTCCATTTTCTATCACAAACGTTGAGTCTGGCCGGACAACACAAGGACACCGTTTTCTCGGACATGAAGTGTCAATTGATTCCCCTTCCGCTTATGAAGAGCAGCTGAAAGAACAGCACGTCATCGCCGACCCTCATATCCGGAAACAGATGATTCAATCTCAGCTCGAAGCGATGGCTGCAGACAACAATTGGAACATTCCAGTTGACGAAGACCTTCTTAATGAAGTGAATCACTTAGTAGAATATCCGACAGCTCTTTACGGTTCATTTGAATCTGAGTTTCTGTCAATTCCTGAGGAAGTGCTGGTCACGACAATGAAAGAGCATCAACGCTACTTCCCTGTCAAAGACAAAAACGGCGATTTACTGCCTTACTTTATCACAGTCCGAAACGGAAACAGCCACGCGATCGAAAATGTGGCACGAGGCAATGAAAAAGTGCTGCGCGCGCGTTTATCTGATGCTTCATTCTTCTACAAGGAAGATCAAAAATTAAACATTGATGCAAATGTGAAGAAGCTTGAAAACATTGTTTTCCATGAAGAGCTTGGTTCTCTTGCTGATAAGGTCAGAAGAGTCACTTCAATCGCAGAGAAGCTTGCCGGCCGTCTTCAGGCTGATGAAGATACATTAAAACATGTGAAGCGGGCTGCTGAAATTTCAAAATTCGATCTTGTCACACATATGATATACGAATTCCCTGAGCTTCAAGGAATTATGGGTGAAAAGTATGCGAGAATGCTTGGAGAAGAAGAAGCTGTGGCTGCGGCAGTCAACGAACACTATATGCCTAGATCAGCAGGCGGAGAAACGCCTTCTACTTTCACCGGGGCTGTTGTAGCAATGGCCGATAAGCTGGATACAATCGCTTCATTCTTCTCTATCGGCGTTATTCCGACTGGTTCTCAGGATCCTTACGGCCTGCGCCGCCAAGCGAGCGGTATTGTTGCGATTCTTCTTGACCGCAACTGGGGAATTTCGTTTGAAGAGCTGCTTACTTTCGTACAAACCGAAAAAGAAAAAGAACTGCTGGATTTCTTCACTCAGCGTCTGAAATATGTCTTGAATGCTGAGCAAATCAGACACGATGTCATCGACGCCGTGCTGGAAAGCTCTCAGCTTGAGCCGTACTCAGCGCTGCATAAAGCACAAGTGCTGGAACAAAAGCTCGGTGCACCAGGCTTTAAGGAAACAGCAGAAGCTTTAGGCCGAGTCATCTCTATCAGCAAAAAAGGAGTTCGCGGAGACATTCAGCCTGATCTGTTTGAAAATGAATACGAAGCAAACCTGTTTGATGCCTACCAAACAGCGAAGCAAAACCTTCAGCAAAACTTCAGCGAAAAAGATTACGAGGCGGCGCTTGATTCACTTGCAGCCTTAAAAGAACCGATCGATGCTTACTTCGATCATACAATGGTGATAGCAGATAGCGAGACCTTAAAGGCAAACCGTTTAGCGCAAATGGTAAGCTTGGCGGATGAGATCAAGTCCTTTGCGAATATGAATGCCCTTATTGTAAAATAGAGAGAGAAAAGGCGGTTGCTGTGTGATCGGTAATCGTCTTTTCTCCATTTATATGTTTTTTGTTTGATTGCAAGATAATTACGATATAATATGGATTATTATTTCTTTACATAGACATGAAGTGAAAAGGTGGTGAGTACGATCGAACTAAATAAACGGCAAGAACATATTTTGCAGATTGTAAAAGAAAACGGGCCAATTACAGGGGAGCATATTGCAGAAAAGCTGAACCTAACAAGGGCAACGTTGCGTCCGGATTTAGCCATACTCACCATGTCAGGATTCCTCGAGGCGCGCCCGAGAGTCGGTTATTTCTACACTGGGAAAAGCGGCACCCAGCTTTTGGCAGATAAACTCAAAAAGCTTCAGGTGAAAGACTTTCAATCTATCCCCGTTGTGATTCATGAAAACGTTTCTGTGTACGATGCGATTTGCACCATGTTTTTAGAAGATGTAGGTACTCTGTTTGTGGTGGACCGCGATGCTGTTTTAGTCGGGGTGCTTTCACGAAAAGACCTGCTGAGAGCGAGCATTGGCCAGCAGGAGCTTACAACTGTCCCTGTTCACATCATCATGACAAGGATGCCGAACATTACAGTGTGCAGACGTGAGGATTATGTGATGGACATTGCAAAGCATTTGATAGAAAAACAAATTGATGCACTGCCTGTTATCAAAGATACCGATAAAGGCTTTGAAGTGATCGGCAGAGTGACAAAAACGAATATGACAAAAATACTTGTGAGTTTATCAGAAAATGAAATCCTATAACATCGCAAACTAACGGGGGGATAATATGAATAACCGCATCATCTATGTCGTATCGGATTCTGTCGGTGAAACGGCTGAATTGGTAGTAAAAGCAGCCCTTAGCCAATTTAACGGATCAGCGGACGATACACATGTCAGAAGAATTCCTTATGTTGAAGATATAGGCACGATCAATGAAGTGATTTCACTTGCGAAGGCAGACGGCGGCATTATCTGTTTTACACTCGTGGTGCCGGAAATAAGAGAATATTTGATTGCCGAAGCGGATAAAGCAAATGTTTTATATTATGATATTATCGGCCCGTTAATTGATAAAATGGAAACAGCCTACGGTTTAACAGCGAAATACGAACCGGGGCGGGTGCGCCAGCTTGATGAAGACTATTTCAAAAAAGTGGAGGCCATCGAGTTTGCAGTGAAATATGATGATGGACGGGACCCAAGAGGGATTTTAAAAGCGGATATCGTTTTGATCGGCGTATCGAGAACGTCTAAAACACCGCTGTCTCAATATCTCGCCCACAAGCGCCTGAAGGTAGCCAATGTTCCGATTGTACCTGAAGTTGACCCGCCGGAAGAAATCTTTAACGTTGATCCGAAAAAATGCATCGGCTTAAAGATTAGCCCGGATAAACTGAATCACATTAGAAAAGAACGGTTGAAATCACTCGGGCTAAATGACAAAGCGATCTATGCAAATATCAACAGAATCAAAGAAGAACTCGAATATTTCGAAAAGATTGTGGATCGGATCGGGTGCCAGGTTGTTGATGTTTCAAATAAAGCGGTTGAAGAAACAGCGAATATTATCCATCATCTCAAAACAAAAAACATGTAACTCAGGACGCTCTATCCTGGGTTTTTGGCGATGCCAAAAGGGAATAATGAAAAACAATAGCATCTTTGAGAAGTTTGTATTATAATAAAAAATTGTGATAAAATGATTAATTTTAGGTTTAAGGTTCGTGTGATACGAATAAACTATTATGGGTAAGATGTCAAGAATTTCTCCCGGAAATTTTTCGACAAATTCATATACATCCGCAATGATCTAAAGGATGTGCGATTTTGCTTGCTTTTATGCAGGAGTTTAATGGAGGGATGGAGAATTACTCTTCTTAATGAACAAGAAAAGACGATTTTTGTCGATGCTGACGCTTGTCCGGTAAAAGATGAAATTTTGCAAACAGCATCCGATTATGACGTTCAAGTTCTTTTTGTCGCTTCATTTGAACATTATCAGCTTTCCAGAAGCAAGGAAGAAATATGGAAGTATGTTGATCCTCATAAAGAAGCTGCTGATTTATATATCGCAAATCATGTAAAACCGGGAGATGTTGTTGTGACGCAGGACATCGGATTAGCGTCCCTGCTGTTGAACAGAAATGTCTCAGTTATGTCGGAAAGAGGGCGTCTTTACAAAGAAGATTCGATTGATTTTGCTCTTGAGAGCCGTCATTTTTCCGGTAAACAAAGGAGAAAAGGCATATACGCCAAAGGTCCTAAAAAATTGAATAAAGAAGATCGAGAACGATTTATTACACTACTGCAAAAAATCCTGTCGAACGATGAAGGGATTTTGCACTAAAGCATCGAATAATGTACGACGGAGTGTTATAGGATGGGAAATCGGATACCAGATGAAATTGTGGATCAGGTGCAAAAGTCGGCAGATATCGTTGAAGTCATAGGTGATTATGTTCAATTAAAGAAGCAAGGCCGAAACTACTTTGGACTCTGTCCTTTTCATGGAGAAAGCACACCTTCGTTTTCCGTATCGCCCGACAAACAGATTTTTCATTGCTTTGGCTGCGGAGCGGGCGGCAATGTTTTCTCTTTTTTAAGGCAGATGGAAGGTTATTCATTTGCTGAGTCGGTTTCTCACCTTGCTGCCAAATACCAGATTGATTTTCCGGATGATATCACAGTCCATTCCGGAGCCCGACCAGAATCGTCCGTAGAACAAAAAATGGCTGAGGCTCATGAGCTCTTGAAGAAATTTTACCATCATTTGTTAATAAATACAAAAGAAGGTCAAGAGGCACTGGATTATCTGCTTTCAAGGGGCTTTACGAAAGAGCTGATTGATGAATTTCAGATCGGCTATGCTCTTGATTCCTGGGACTTCATCACGAAGTTTCTCGTGAAGAGGGGCTATAGTGAAACGGAAATGGAAAGAGCGGGTCTATTGATCAGACGCGAGGACGGAAGCGGATTTTTTGACCGTTTCCGAAACCGTGTCATGTTTCCGATTCATGATCATCACGGGGCTGTTGTTGCGTTCTCAGGCAGGGCTCTTGGCAGTCAGCAGCCTAAGTATATGAACAGTCCTGAAACACCGCTTTTTCATAAAAGTAAACTGCTTTACAATTTTTATAAGGCCCGCCTTCATATCAGAAAGCAGGAAAGAGCGGTCTTATTTGAGGGCTTTGCCGATGTCATATCGGCCGTAGACTCTGGTGTGAAAGAGAGTATAGCCACGATGGGAACGTCTCTGACAGATGAGCATGTCAAGATTCTTAGAAGAAATGTCGAGGAAATCATTCTTTGTTATGACTCCGATAAAGCCGGATATGAAGCCACCTTAAAAGCTTCTGAACTTCTGCAGAGTAAAGGATGCAAAGTCAGAGTTGCAATGATTCCTGACGGATTGGACCCCGACGATTACATCAAAAAGTTCGGCGGGGAAAAATTTAAAAACGACATTATCGACGCCAGTGTCACCGTGATGGCGTTCAAAATGCAATACTTCCGAAAAGGAAAGAACCTGTCCGATGAAGGTGATCGCTTAGCTTACATTAAAGATGTACTGAAAGAAATCAGCACGCTTTCAGGATCGCTTGAGCAGGAAGTCTATGTCAAACAGCTTGCTTCAGAGTTTTCGCTTTCACAGGAGTCTTTAACCGAGCAGCTGGCTGTTTTCAGCAAGCAAAGCAAACCTGCTGACAATGGCGGTGAGACGAAAACACGGCGAGCGCATCTAACGACAAAGGCGAGGCAAAAACGCCTGCGTCCGGCGTATGAAAATGCAGAAAGGCTGTTACTCGCCCATATGCTTCGAGATCGGAGCGTCATTAAAAAAGTGATTGACCGGGTAGGCTTTCAATTTAATATTGATGAGCACCGCGCATTAGCCGCCTATCTTTACGCTTTTTATGAAGAGGGAGCCGAGCTGACGCCGCAGCATCTGATGGCAAGGGTGACGGATGATCATATAAGCCAGCTGTTGTCTGATATTTTAATGCTTCAGATGAATCAAGAACTCAGTGAAGCCGAGTTATCAGATTATGTAAAAAAAGTGTTGAATCACAGAAATTGGTCAATGATAAAAGAAAAAGAAGCGGAAAGAGCCGAAGCCGAAAGGCAAAAAGATTTTTTAAGAGCTGCTTCTCTTGCTCAAGAAATCGTTACCTTGAACCGATCTTTAAAATAACTGGAAAACCGATGAGAAGCATGTATTGGCAATGATTCCTTGCGGAGGAGCAAATAGATCGCTTGACCTCATCATGAATTGTCATTTCATTATTCGCACATTATTAAAGGCAGATCCTATAGAAAACGCCTGAATGGACCGAATAAGAATCATACCGCTTATAGAATTCGTTGCAAGCTTTGGAAGGAGGGATCCATAATGGCTGATAAACAAACCCACGAGACAGAATTAACATTCGATCAAGTAAAAGAGCAATTAACAGAGTCTGGTAAAAAACGTGGCGTTTTGACATATGAAGAAATTGCCGAGCGTATGTCCAGCTTTGAAATTGAATCAGACCAAATGGATGAGTATTATGAATTTTTAGGTGAACAAGGTGTTGAATTAATTAGTGAGAATGAAGAAACAGAAGATCCTAATATTCAGCAGCTTGCCAAAGCCGAAGAAGAATTTGACCTTAATGACCTAAGTGTACCCCCTGGTGTCAAAATCAATGACCCAGTTCGGATGTATCTAAAGGAAATCGGCCGGGTTAACCTTCTATCTGCAAAAGAAGAAATCGCCTTCGCTCAAAAGATTGAAGAGGGTGACGAAGAATCTAAACGCAGATTGGCTGAAGCGAACCTGCGGCTTGTTGTCAGTATCGCAAAACGGTATGTCGGACGTGGAATGCTTTTCCTTGACTTAATTCAGGAAGGCAACATGGGTCTGATGAAAGCCGTTGAAAAATTTGATTACCGCAAAGGTTATAAATTCAGTACGTATGCTACGTGGTGGATCAGACAGGCGATTACACGCGCCATTGCCGATCAGGCGAGAACGATCCGGATTCCCGTTCATATGGTTGAAACCATTAACAAATTAATCCGTGTGCAGCGTCAATTGCTGCAAGATTTAGGCAGAGAACCAACACCTGAAGAAATTGCGGAAGATATGGATTTAACACCTGAAAAAGTACGCGAAATCTTAAAGATCGCACAAGAGCCGGTATCGCTGGAAACACCGATCGGTGAAGAGGATGACTCACATCTTGGTGATTTTATTGAAGACCAAGAAGCAACTTCACCTTCAGACCATGCCGCATATGAGCTGTTGAAAGAGCAGCTGGAAGATGTGCTTGATACGTTAACTGATCGTGAAGAAAATGTATTGCGTCTTCGATTCGGTCTTGATGACGGCCGTACAAGAACATTAGAAGAGGTCGGCAAGGTATTTGGAGTAACGAGAGAGCGTATTCGACAAATCGAAGCTAAAGCGTTGCGGAAACTAAGACATCCTAGCAGAAGTAAACGTTTGAAAGATTTCCTCGAATAAGATGGAACGGGTCTTGCAGATCCGTTCTTCTTTTTTATCAAAAAGATATATGGATAATATGCCTTTATTTTACTGAAAATTGATGTCATTTGCAAATGAACATTGTGAGGAAAAATTTCAAAATATGAATCCATATTTTCTATTGTAAGCGTATACAATAAATTATACAATAGAATAAAAAGGATATCAGAGAAATAGACATGCTTCTATTTAATTTTGTATAAAGTGTGAATTAAAAACTTTTGCAGAGCAATCCATTTACTTTTTGTTAAAATAAGTTAGAATTAGAAGTGTTTACATAGGGGAAGGAACAAAAAGGGGGAAGGGAAATGAAATGGAATCCGCTTATTCCATTTTTACTGATCGCTGTTTTAGGTATTGGTCTGACTTTCTTTTTAGCAGTAAAAGGGCTTGATGATTCCAGAGAGATTGCAAGCGGAGGAGAAAGCAAATCTGCTGAAAAAGAACATGCAAACGCTTCACCTGAGGATATTTACAAGGCAAACTGTATCACGTGCCACGGTGAAAATTATGAAGGTGTTTCAGGCCCGAGCTTAAAAGGGATAGGCGATAAGAAAGATGTCGCTGAGATAAAAACCAAGATCGAAAAAGGCGGTAACGGAATGCCATCCGGTCTTGTTCCGCCCGATAAGCTGGATGATATGGCAGAGTGGGTATCTAAAATTAAATAAAAGATCTATTTTTCTCCTTATAGTTCTCAGGCCGCCGAGATGTTCTCGACAGCCTTTTATTTTTTTATGTGCCGCATCAAAAGAAAACAACTGAAAATCATTCACTCAGCTTGGATTCCGGGCTGATTTTTTATATGATAGAAAAGGAAAAAATGATTGAGAAAAGTTGTGATGACAAGTGAACGAATTAAAATTATCGAAACGATTGCAAACAGTAGCCGAGTACATACCGCATGGGGCGGTGATGGCCGATATCGGGTCTGACCATGCTTACCTTCCTTGTTATGCGGTGCTGAATCATAAAGCCAGCGGGGCAATTGCCGGAGAAATAACAGACGGCCCGTTTTTGTCCGCCAAGCGGCAGGTTGAAAAATCAGGCTTAGCCTCGCACATTTCTGTAAGGCGGGGAGACGGCCTGGAAGTGATTAAAAAAGGTGAAGCCGATGCGATTACGATTGCCGGAATGGGCGGATCTTTGATCGCGCAGATCTTAGAAGCGGGTAAAGACAAATTAACGGGAAAAGAACGGCTTATTTTACAGCCGAATATTCATGCTGTTCATATCAGGGAGTGGCTTTATAAAGAAGGGTATGCGCTGATAGATGAGGTGATCCTTGAAGAGGATGGAAAGTGCTATGAGGTGCTTGTCGCCGATGCGGGTGACCGGGATGCGGCTTATGGCGGTATTTCTTTATCAGCCGGAATGCTCGTCGGCCCTTTCTTGGCTAAAGAAAAGAATGCTGTCTTTTTGAAAAAATGGACACAAGAGCTTCAGCACACACAAGGCATTTATGAGCAGATCAGCCGAGCTGCAGCAACAGAGCAAAATAAACAAAAATTAAAGGAGCTCACCGATCGAATGGAGCTGCTAAAGGAGGTTATTAATCATGGATAAAACGGTAAATGGGCAGCGGGTCATCCAGCTGTTTGAACAATTTTCCCCGAAAGCCTATGCAGTTGAAGGCGATAAAATCGGCTTGCAAATCGGCACCTTAAACAAACCGATTAAAAATGTGATGGTTACGCTTGATGTGTTGGAGAGCGTTATAGATGAAGCCATTGAAAAAGATGTTGATTTGATTATTGCTCACCATCCTCCTATTTTCAGGCCGCTAAAACATATATCAACAGACCAGCCGGCCGGAAGGTTAATTGAAAAGTGTTTGAAGCATGATATCGCTGTTTACGCAGCTCATACAAATTTAGACGTTGCGGACGGCGGCGTGAATGATTTGCTTGCTGAAGCATTAGAGCTGAAAGAGACGGAGGTACTGGCGCCTACTTATACTGATCCTCAAAAAAAGCTGGCCGTATATGTGCCGAAGGAATATGAAGAGCAGGTCAGAGCGGCGCTCGGAAACGCGGGAGCCGGCCATATCGGCGAATACAGCCATTGTGCATTTTCGTCTGAAGGAATCGGCAGCTTTAAGCCACTGGACGGCGCTGAGCCTTTTATCGGTGAGGTGGGAGAGCTTGAGCTTGTTCATGAAGTTAGACTGGAGACTGTGTTTCCTAAAAGCATCGAAAAAGCTGTTATAAAAGCAATGATAAAAAGCCATCCATATGAAGAAGTCGCTTACGATATCTATCCTGTCGAGCAGTCTCCTGCTGAAAAAGGGCTTGGCCGTGTCGGAACACTTAAAAATGAGATGACGCTTAAGGAATTCGCTTTATTCGTGAAAAACAAGCTTGACGTCAATGGCGTCAGAATGGTGGGTGAAGCGGACAGCATGGTGAAGAAGGTGGCTGTTCTTGGCGGAGATGGCAACAAGTATATTCATCATGCGAAACGAAAGGGCGCCGATGTTTACGTCACAGGAGATTTATACTTCCATGTGGCTCATGATGCGATGATGCTTGGCCTGAATGTTGTTGATCCGGGCCATTACGCGGAAAAAGTTATGAAAGAAGGCGTCACGAGAAAACTAACATCAATGTGCAAAGATCAAAAGCTGAACGTGAATATCTTTGTTTCTGAAACAGATACAAATCCATTTGCATTTCTATAAAAAAACTGAGGCTTATTCAGCCTCAGTTTTTTGCTTTTACTTTCGGGAGTATTTTTTTGAGCGGTATATTGTGTTCAGTTGTCCAAGTTAATGGATCTTCATGATCAAACTGCTCCAAAAAGCGAATGACTTCCTTTGTAATCGGCGTTGGTGTTGAAGCCCCCGCAGTAACGGCGACGGTATGAACGCCTTTCAGCCATTCGAGCTTTAATTCGCTCAAATCGCCGATTCGGTATGCTTTTGTGCCGGCTATTTCCTCTGACACTTGAGCGAGCCTATTTGAATTGTTGCTTTTCGGGTCGCCGACAACGATTGTTAGGTCCGCTTTTTTCGCCTGTTCTGATACAGCTTCCTGCCGTACCTGGGTAGCCAGGCAAATCTCTTGGTGATATTCGACATGAGGATATTTCTCTTTGACAAGCTCCATAATGTCGTGAACATCCCATTGAGACATTGTTGTTTGATTGGTCACGATCAATTTTTCTGCTTGGATATCAAGATTTTTCACATCTTCTTCGGTTTCAACTAAGTGAACGATCTCAGGCGCTACACCAACCGCTCCTTCAGGCTCTGGATGCCCTTTTTTGCCGACATAGATGACGTGATAACCTTTGTCTTTCATATCTAGAATTAAATTGTGGGTTTTCGTCACATCCGGACATGTAGCATCAATTGCGACCAATCCTTTTTCTTCGGCGATTTTTCTGACCTCAGGAGAAACACCGTGAGCAGTGAAAATCACAGTGCCTTTGTCAACCTGTTTCAGGATATCCAGACGATTAGAGCCGTCTAATGTAAAGATTCCTTCCTCTTCAAACGCATCAGTGACGTGTTTATTATGAACAATCATCCCGAGGATATAGATGGGTCTTGGCAAGCTCTTATCAAGTGACGCGTTTTTGGCAATGACCATAGCATCAACAACGCCATAGCAATAGCCGCGCGGCGATATTTTAATTACGTCCATTTTTGGTTATCCTCCAATACTGAAGTGGGTAAAAGCAATATAAAAAGCCGTAATCAAACGGCTCTATTCTTGCATTCTTCTGATCTCATTATAGCCAATCTCACTTCAGATATCAAAGAATGTTAAATATATAATCTCGGCTTTGAACTGCCTGATCTTCTTTTTGAAGAAGGAGGGGCAGTTTTATTTTTCTTCGGGGCAGATGTTTTTGATTCTTGCTTTTCACTGTCAGGTTTTTTAGATTTCATGGGGAGAGAAGAACCTTTTTGCTTTGATTTTTTGTCATCATCTGAGGTCTTTGCTTCAGCCTTGTTCTCTGTTTCTGGGGTATCTTCCGCATCTGTTTGTTTTTCATGATCCTCGTTGCTCTCTGTATCATCACTTTTACTTAATTGGCTGTACAGCTTCATCATTGCCGGCAGGTTACGGACTAACGGGCCGTACTGCTGGATCATAGGCGTGACTTGCTGCGCCATGCCAAGCACTTTTTGCACATTCCCGAGCATGCTGGATAAAGATGAAGGGTTGGCGATATTTTGAATCCCTTGGAGACCTGCTCCTCCGCTCGCTGCTGCGCCGCCAGCGCCTCCTCCGCCGCCAGCGCCTCCTCCGCCGGGCAAAAACCTTGACAGCATTCCTTTTAAGCCCCCGCCTGAACCTGCACTATTTCTTGCCCCGGCATTTGCCTGAGGAAGAAATGGTCCTGATTGCTGAAAACCTTGCTGCTGTCCAAATGAAGGTCTGCGCATATTAGGCGGTCTCCTGCCCATCATTTGCTGATTTGGCATGGGGCGGGGCGGTCCGGGCTGTTGATAATTTCTCATCGGCTGCTGTGGTGAAAACATACTTGTACCTCCTTTCAGCTCTCTCTGCTATTAGAATATGCATGTGCTTCGGCATTTGCTTAACATAACCGAATAAAACAAAAGCCTTGCAACCGTGGTGTTTTTAAGCGAAATCGGGTATAATGTAATGATGGATACATAATGTCCGCTTTAAGGAGCTGGGAAAAATGAAAGAAACAAAATTTGAACTATATGAATTGAAACCGTTTATTATAGATGCAGTACATCGCCTTGGTTTTTACGAACCGACAGATATTCAGAAAAGGCTGATTCCTGCAGTGTTAAAAAAAGAAAGCGTCATCGGCCAGTCACAGACGGGAACCGGAAAGACGCACGCTTATTTACTGCCTTTATTAAACAAAATCGATCCTGCTAAAGATGTCGTTCAGGTTGTCGTCACCGCTCCGACAAGAGAGCTTGCCAACCAGATTCATCAGGAAGCGCTTAAAATTACTCAAGGTGAAGAAGGCGTCCAGATTCGCTCGAAATGTTTTATCGGAGGCACAGATAAACAAAAATCGATTGATAAACTGAAGACACAGCCGCACCTTGTCGTCGGCACACCCGGCCGGATTGCCGATTTAATCAAAGAACAGGCGTTAAGTGTTCATAAAGCGGAATCGCTCGTCATTGATGAAGCGGATTTGATGCTGGACATGGGGTTCATTGCAGATGTGGATTACATTGGTTCCCGCATGCCTGAGGATTTGCAGATGCTTGTGTTCTCAGCGACCATTCCGGAAAAGCTGAAACCATTTTTGAAAAAGTATATGGAAAATCCGAAATACGCCCACGTGGAGCCAAAACAGGTGACTGCCGCGAAAATCGAGCATATTCTCATTCCCTCGAAACATCGTGACAAGGACAAGCTCCTTTTTGACATCATGTCCCATTTGAATCCTTACCTGGGCATTGTGTTTGCCAATACGAAAAACACGGCTGACCATATTGCTCAATATCTGACTGGCAAGGGCATGAAAATCGGCCTGCTGCATGGCGGATTAACGCCTCGTGAGCGGAAAAAAGTCATGAAACAGATTAATGATTTGGAATTCACTTATGTCATTGCAACTGACCTTGCTGCAAGAGGCATTGATATTAAAGGTGTCAGCCATGTGATCAACTATGAGCTGCCGGAGGACCTTGATTTTTATGTCCACCGTGTGGGCAGAACCGCTCGCGCCGGCTCATCAGGACAAGCGATGACTATTTATGAGATTTCTGATGAGGATGCATTAGCCAGACTCGAGAAAATGGGCATCGAATTTGATTATTTAGAGCTTGAAAAGGGCGAGTGGAAAAAAGGCGATGACCGCCAGCGCCGCAAGAAGCGCAAAAAAACGCCAAACGAAGCGGATGAAATGGCGCATCGTCTTGTGAAAAAACCGAAGAAGGTAAAGCCTGGATATAAAAAGAAAATGAGCTATGAGATGGAGAAAATCAAGAAAAAACAGAGAAGAAACCAATCTAAAAAAAGAAAGTAGGGGAACCTGTTGTTGAGAATAGGCTCACACGTCTCTATGAGCGGGAAACATATGCTTCTGGCTGCAAGCCAGGAAGCGGCCTCTTATGGGGCGAACACGTTTATGATCTATACTGGCGCACCGCAAAATACGCGCCGAAAGAAAATTGAAGACTTAAATATAGAAGCTGGCCGGGCACACATGCAAGAAAACGGCATTGACGAGATTATCGTACATGCGCCTTATATTATTAATATAGGCAACACGACAAATCCGTCCACTTTTGAGTTGGGTGTTGATTTTCTTCGTTCTGAAATTGAGCGGACAGCGGCCATTGGAGCGAAGCAGATTGTCCTTCACCCAGGCGCTCACGTAGGAGCGGGAGCCGAGGCAGGCATCAAAAAAATTATTGAAGGATTAAACGAAGTAATTGATCCGAATCAAAATGTCCAGATTGCATTAGAAACAATGGCAGGAAAAGGATCAGAGTGCGGCAGAAGCTTTGAGGAGCTTGCACAGATTATCGATGGCGTTACACACAATGAGCTTCTGTCGGTATGCTTTGACACGTGCCATACACATGATGCCGGATATCAGATTGTTGAAGACTTTGACGGCGTGCTAAATGAGTTCGATAAAATCGTCGGCATTGACCGTATAAAAGTGCTCCATATTAATGACAGCAAAAATGTCAAAGGCGCGAGAAAAGACCGCCATGAAAACATCGGCTTTGGTGAAATCGGATTTGAGGCACTGCAGTATGTGGTTCACCATGAGCAGTTAAAAGACATTCCAAAAATCCTTGAAACACCGTATGTCGGTGAAGATAAAAAGAATAAGAAGCCGCCATACCGCTTTGAGATTGACATGCTGAAAGAAAAACAATTTGATGACAATTTGCTCGAAAAAATTATACAGCAATAAAAAATGGGGGATAGGTCCCCCATTTTTTAGCTTGTGAATTGTTTGAATAATTCATTAACGGTTTGAGCTGTTTCTTTTGATGTAATGGCCTCTACCTGTTTCAGCAGCCGCATTCGTTCATTCTCATTAAAAATGTTCACATTTTTCCCGTATAGCAGGTTTGCTACTTCAATGGCTTGCGGTCTTGTCAAACTGATTCCGTATTGTTTTGAGTACTTCAGCAAATCGTCAGCAGTAGCCTGATTAAGGCGCTGCAAAATAATTCTTTGAAATAAAATCATCGATCGTTCCACCTCCAGACTTAATGTATGGCAAATCAGCAAAATGTGTCAGTGTTTAATGGTAAAATAGATTTATAATTATTTAATATCAATATTTCAGGAAAGGAGATTTTATGACCCCAACCAAACAACATAAGAGAGAAACATTTTCCCGCTTTATGTTCAGGGTCTTCATGATTCTCGCAGGAGCTGCATCTGCGGCTGTTAGCATTGAATTATTTTTAATCCCCAACAATTTTATTGATGGCGGAATTATTGGTGTATCACTTATTTTAGACTACCTCTTTATGTCAACGCCCGTTCTGAATTTTGCTATATTTGTTGTCATTTTAAATATTCCTTTTATGATCTTCGGGTATAAATATATCGGTAAGACCTTCCTTGTCTCGACGATGATTGGGATTGTGGGGCTTGCCGTTATTGAATCTTCGCTTCACCATGTAGAAGCCATTACAACTCAGCCTATTTTGGCAACTGTGTTCGGAGGTCTTTTACTCGGCTTTGGTGTCGGGCTCGTTATTCGAAACGGAGGTTCAATGGACGGCACAGAAATTCTCGGGATTTTGCTGACGAAAAAACTGCCCTTTTCAGTAGGTGAGTTTGTTATGCTCATCAATGTATTCATTTTCATTTGGGCTGGTTTTGTGTTCGGCCCTGAGCAAGCGATGTACTCTTTCATGACTTATTATATTGCGATGAAAACCATTGATGCCGTGATTCAGGGGCTTGATGAAACAAAAGCTGTCATTATTGTGTCAGATCAGTATGACGAAATTTCCGATGCGATTTTGCACCGTCTTGGTCGAGGAACAACCAAGCTGAAGGGAAAAGGCGGATATACTGACGAAGAAAAGGACGTGATTTATGCGGTTGTCACTAGACTGGAAGTGACAAAGCTGAAGGCGATTGTGTTTGAAGTAGATCATAACGCCTTCATTACCATTATGAATACTCATGAAACGAGAGGCGGAAAATTCAAAAACGCAATTCACTAGGCTTTCATTTACTTTTATTCATTTTATGGGTATAATTTATCTGCGGTAAAAAAATGGCTTGCTGGTCAGACAGCTGCCATTTTCTTTTTCATACATGTGATACGTTCGTAAGCAAAGAAAAGGGGGACCCTTCATGAACGTACAAGAAGCGTTGAACCTACTGAAAGAAAACGGATATAAATATACAAATAAACGGGAAGATATGCTGCAGCTTTTTGCTGATTCAGACAAGTATCTTACCGCTAAAAACGTACTGTCCGCATTAAATGATGATTATCCCGGATTAAGCTTTGATACAATCTACAGAAACCTTTCTTTATATGAAGAACTAGGTATTTTGGAAACAACTGAGCTGTCCGGTGAAAAGCTCTTCCGATTTAAATGTTCGTTTACCCATCATCACCATCACTTTATTTGTCTTGCCTGCGGCAAAACTAAGGAAATTGAGTCATGTCCAATGGACAAGCTTTATGATGATTTGGATGGCTATCAGGTCAGCGGGCATAAATTTGAGATTTACGGCACCTGCCCTGGTTGTGCAGCGGAAAACCAAGAAAGCACAACTGTGTAATTGTATAGATATGAAAAAAGGGGCCAAGGGCTCCTTTTTTAGTTATTGACACGTATCAAATGATGCTTGTTTTTGTTTATCCATTGAACGGCTTCTAGCCAGTTGCTCACTCTGATGATATTCGAATCAATGGGAAGCTGATTATAAGGGGAATTGAATAAAATCACCGGAATCCCGGCTTCTTTCGCGATCATCATTGCATTTCCGTGATGATCTTCAAAAAATAAATCGATGTTGTGATTTTTGACTGCATCCACTTTATGATGGCCGCCAACGAGTTCGATGTGGTCGTAATGAATGTTTTGTCTGTCAAACCATTCATAGGTAATAGTAGTGAGATGAGTTCGTCTGGCTGTAATAAAAATAAGCTTGTGTTCCTCTTTAAGGAGGTCAAGTGACTGTTTTGCGTGCTGCGCAAGCATTGCTTCCTTATATATCATCGCTTCATTGTGATTCATCCAATCCCAAAATTCTTCCTGCGTAATATGTAACAGCTTTGTCAAATCATAATCCGTCATATCGTCTAATGAAATGGAAAGATTAAACGAGCGGTTCAAATAAGGGACGAATGTATCCTGAGCTGTTATTGTGCCGTCAATATCTATTCCTAAGTGTAACATGCCCACACTCCTTCAGTTTCATCCTTTCAAGTGTAACATAAACAATTAACATTACCAGAAAAGTTTAGCAAACATGAAACGGGTAAATTGGTTCAAACTATAAAAGCTCCTTTAATAAAACAGAAGGGGGAATTGAAGGTGGCAGATTACGAAAAACGTGACAACAACAGCTACTATGTTGATCATGGTTCTGAAGGCACAAATATTACCCGCGACAATGATGGTTTTTTTGAGGAAACGGCTGCTGAAATCGCAGAACCTTACCGTGCTAGTGATCGCAACAATGATCGAGACAATAACCGCACCGGCGGCAATGTTAATGAAGGACGGGGAATGGGATATATTGCGTTAGCCTTGTCCATTATTTCTTTGTTTGTACTGCCTGTTTTATTGGGAGCTGCCGGTATTATTGTCGGCTATATCGCAAGAAGAAGAGGTGCCCAGGGCCTGGGAGCTTGGGCGATGGGTATCGGTGTCGTCTCGTTAGTGCTGGGAATATTTATTATTCCGTTTTTTTAACATAAAAAGCTTGACGGGTTCCCGTCAAGCTTTTTGTGTCTCTTCTTTTAATTTTGCTTTTTCAGCTTCAAGTTTTGCGTAGTGTTCCTCAGCTAGAATGTCGATTTCTTTCTTAAGTTCCTCTACCATTGTTTCTTCTGGAACTTTACGAACAATCTTTCCTTTCCGGAACAACAGCCCTTCTCCACGTGCACCGGCAATCCCGATATCGGCTTCTCTTGCTTCACCAGGTCCGTTTACAGCACAGCCTAGAACAGCAACTTTGATCGGTGCTTTAATTTTGGAAATATACTCTTCCACTTCGTTGGCGATGCTGATGAGGTCAATCTCAATACGGCCGCAAGTCGGACATGAGATGAGTGTGGCAGCATTGGAGGCTAAGCCGAAAGATTTCAGAAGCTCCCTTGCTACTTTTACTTCTTCCACAGGATCTGCGCTTAAAGAAATACGCAAGGTGTTTCCGATGCCCTTGCTTAAAATTGCGCCGAGTCCTGCTGCGCTCTTTACTGTTCCGGCAAACAGCGTTCCCGATTCGGTAATCCCGAGGTGCAGCGGGTAATCAAATGCTTTTGACGCTTTTTCATAAGCCTCGATCGCAAGGTTGACGTCCGATGCCTTCATGCTGACGATAATATCGTGGAAGTCAAGATCTTCAAGAATTTTAATGTGATGAAGTGCGCTTTCTACCATTCCATCGGCAGTCGGGTAACCGTATTTTTCTAAAATCCGCTTTTCGAGTGAACCAGCGTTTACTCCGATTCTGATCGGAATCCCTTTTTCTTTCGCCGCTTTAACGACCGCTTCGACTTTTTCTCGGCGGCCGATGTTGCCAGGGTTGATTCGGATTTTATCAGCGCCGCCTTCAATGGCTTTTAACGCAAGTTTATAATCGAAATGGATGTCTACAACGAGCGGAATGGTAATCCGTTTTTTAATATCTGCAATGGCGTTTGCCGCCCGTTCATCCGGACATGCTACCCGAACGACTTGGCATCCGGCTTCAGCCAAACGGTTAATCTCCGCAACCGTTGCTTCTACATCATGTGTTTTTGTTGTTGTCATGCTTTGGATGACAACTTCATTGTTGCCGCCTATTGTTAAAGGTCCCACTTTTACGGGACGCGTTTTTGTACGATGTGTGATTTCACTCACTTGCAATCGCTCCTTAATTGTAGTTGCCGCTTCTAGATGTAACAATTCTAGTATGGTGTATGTGAATTTATTTTACAAATTACATTGTAACAGTGTCTTCGCCAAACTGACAAGAAATTAACGTTAATTAAGGGTAGACAGGGAATTTGTACGCTGTTCCGGCTTGAATGGCATTCGCCCTCACATTCGGATTCAGTGCTTCAAAATCCTTTACAATGTCGTCTGACGAACCTGCTTGTCCGACAATTGACATAACCGTGTCACCCGGCTGTACCTTAACGGTTTTATAAACCGGTCTTTGTGCAGCCGTTTCTGCTGATGCTTCATACACAGGAAGGTCCTGCATGGGTATTGTTCCAATTTTAAGATCATAAAAAAGAATAAAAAGAATAAAAACAATGCTGCATACAAAGGTAAGACGCTTCATCACTTTTTCCCCCGCATACGAAATTTTATACTATAGTATGCTTGTCCGTTTAGATTCATGACAAAAGAAAAGAGACTGCGAATGCAGTCTCGGATTATACAGCAGCTTTTTTGGATGGAATCTCTTTCAACACGAGAAACAGGATGACAAAGTTGACAAACCAGTTCAGTAAAAATTCACTTGGGACGGTCGCTTCTAATGCACGCATGATCGTAAAGAATACGGTCGAAAGGGTGATGGAATAGGCGGAAAGCTTCCAGAGCTGATGGTAGGACAGTTGCTTTCTCTGCGAATTCTTAATGATGACCCCGATAAGCGCCAAGAATGATACTTCAATACATTTTCCTGCGGCAGTTACGAGGAAAATGAGAGCTGAGAGAACAACGACGACCATCGTTTTATTTTGGTTTAAACCTGTAATGACATCTTTCTTCTTTATCTCTGACGGCATCATAGAGTAAGGCATCTCCTGGGCTTGTCCGTCAATGGACAAAACAAATTTGTTCTGGAGGATGCCGATCGCGTTTTGCTTTGCTTCAATTTGCTTGGTGCCGTAGGCGTCGGTCGGATCAAATACGATAACGAAACCATTTGCCTGTGATTCCGTGGCTTTTTTCGTATCCGTTTGAAGTTTGCCGTTTGAAATTGTGAAATCAGGGAAATCTTTGTTTAACACGGTTTTAAAGGCATTCATTGATTTGACGGTCCCTGAGCTTACATAATAAGCGGTAGGAATTGCAAAAAGGACAGAAAGTAAAAATACATAAAGAATCGCTTTTCCGATTCCTTGAAATCTTGTTTTTGCAATATCACGGGGGGAGTATGTACTTTTGATGAAAAGCTGAAATACATTCACTATCTTCACTTCCTAGCTAAACTAATATATGTTGCTTATTGTATCGTTGCCTGCGTGTGAATACAAGGAAGACATGAAGAAGACAGGTGTAAAAGGGAGGAAGGATGCTATGGATATGTTGTATTGGTTGTTGATTGCGGCGGTATTTATCATCGCCTTTATTGGCCTGGTGTATCCCATTATTCCGAGTGTCATATTTATCGTTGCCGGATTTGTATTGTATGGATTTTTGTTTTCTTTCAGTCCGTATTCTTATATGTTCTGGCTCGTGGAAGCTGTTTTTGCCGCAGTATTATTCGCCGCGGATTATGTGTCTAATCTGCTTGGAGTAAAAAGGTTCGGCGGAAGCAAAGCTGCCATATGGGGAAGCACAATCGGTTTATTAATTGGGCCATTCATCATTCCGGTTGCAGGGATCATATTAGGTCCGTTTATCGGGGCTGTTTGTGCAGAACTTATCGTCCACCAAAAGGACGTCAAGTCAGCGTTTAAAATCGGGCTCGGCTCACTCATCGGCTTTTTAACAGGCGTTATTGCAAAGGGCATGATACAGCTGTTGATGATCGGATATTTTTTATGGACGGTTCTATAAGAATGGCGGGCGGATGTTTAATGAGGCGAATTATCGGTTAAAGTGAAATATATCCGCTGAAATGAGCCAAGAAGTGAGCTTTTTCATTGCTTACGCAGCATTCTTTTGTTACATTGAATGAAGAAAGGCTCGCTGTGAAGCGGCATTTCAGTACATATATATATTAAAGGAGGAATTATCATGGCTTACGAACTTCCAGAATTACCTTATGCGTACGATGCTTTAGAACCGCATATCGACAAGGAAACTATGACTATTCACCATACGAAACACCACAACACATACGTTACAAATTTAAACAAAGCGGTTGAAGGAAACACTGCTCTTGCTAACAAATCAGTTGAAGAGCTTGTTGCAGATCTTAATTCTGTTCCGGAAAACATCCGCACTGCAGTCCGCAACAACGGCGGCGGACACGCGAACCACAAATTATTCTGGACACTTTTATCTCCAAACGGCGGAGGCGAGCCGACTGGCGCGCTTGCTGATGAGATCAACAGTGTATTTGGAAGCTTTGACAAATTCAAAGAGCAATTCGCAGCTGCGGCAGCTGGACGCTTCGGTTCTGGCTGGGCATGGCTTGTTGTGAACAACGGCAAACTTGAAATCACAAGCACGCCAAACCAAGATTCTCCGCTTTCTGAAGGCAAAACGCCTATCTTAGGCCTTGATGTTTGGGAGCATGCATACTACCTTAACTATCAAAACCGCCGTCCTGATTACATTTCAGCATTCTGGAATGTTGTAAACTGGGACGAAGTGGCTCGTCTATATAGCGAAGCAAAATAATGACACTAGCAAGGTCCTCAATAGAGGGCCTTGTTTTTTTATGTCTTCTTTTTACATATCTCGGTTTGAGAGAGACAGACTAAGGGATAGTAAAGGGGAGTCAGTAATGAGCAAACTAAAAAAAGTGATTGGCGATGTAGACGTAAACAAAGGGTTACTTTTTCTATTGACCATTGGCGGGCTTTACTCACTGGGAATTGCCCTGTCCAATACATTTGTTAATGTGTATCTCTGGAAGCAGTCAGGGAAGTTTATTGATTTGGCGATATATAATTTATCCATTGTGACAATGCAGCCGATAACCTTTTATTTGGCTGGACGGTTAGCCAAAAAAATAGACAGGGTGTTCATTTTAAGATTCGGCGTCATTTTTTTAGCTGCCTTTTATTTAAGTGTGCTTTTAGCCGGAGAAACAGCAGCCAGCCGGCTTGTGCTGATTGGCGCAGTGCTCGGAGTGGGCTATGGCTTTTATTGGCTTGCGTTTAACGTGCTGACCTTTGAAATCACAGAGCCAGATACGCGAGACTTTTTCAACGGATTTATGGGCATTCTGTCTTCCTCTGCAGGAATGATCGGTCCGATTGTAGCGGGATTTGTCATCTCAAGGCTTGAAAATAATACGGGTTACACAGTGATTTTCAGCCTCTCTCTCAGTTTGTTTGCATTGGCTGTTGTGATGAGCTTTTTTTTAAAACGAAGAGAATCAAAGGGCCGATTTATGCTTAGCAAAGTGTTTGGAGAGCGCCATAGCAATATGAATTGGCGCAGAATTACAAATGCGCATTTTTTTCAAGGCTTGAGAGAAGGCATTTTCATTTTTTTAATCAGTGTTTTTGTATTTATTGAAACAAATAGCGAACTGGCCCTTGGCACATTCGGCTTTGTCAACTCAGCTGTCTCTTTCTTTGCCTATTACTTTGCGTCCAGGCTGATTAAGAAAAAGGCCAGGAAAAAATCGATTTTGCTGGGCGGTCTTATTCTGTATGGAGCGCTGTTTTTGATTCTGTTTCATATGAGCTTTACAACATTATTGACATACGGCGTTTTTATTGCGATTGGCTATCCTCTTTTGCTCGTGCCATATGTATCACTTACATATGATGTGATAGGCCGGGCGAGACATGCCAGAAAAGCAAGAATCGAATATATCGTGCTGAGGGAATTGTTTTTAAACGCCGGCAGGATCGTCTCCATTTTATCTTTTCTCCTGATCGTGGCCCTTCTGAAGGAGGACGTGGGAATTCCTTTGTCACTCGCGATCTTGGGCGTAGGACATCCGCTGATTTATTATTTTGTCAAGGACATCCGTTTTAAGGATAAAGAAGAGGAAAATCAAACGATGGAAGAAGACGGCCAAAAACGGGTCACGGAACCGAATCTTTTAAAAGGCGAAAGATAATTTTTTGTCAAAAAGGGGTTATCTGTAGAAAAAAGTCGAAAAAACCTTTAAAATGTAAATTGGCACTCTTACTTGAGTGTCTTTTCTTTCTGTAAATAGAAAAAGGTGATGTTATGAGGAGAAATCAACCAAAAAAACAAAATCATAAAGAGAAAAAGAAGTCGCTTCCGATCCGGCTGAATATTTTATTCTTAGCTGCCTTCGTTATCTTTACCTGGATCATTGTGGAACTTGGCATCAAGCAGATCGTGCAAGGCGATGACTACAAAAATCAAGCGAATAAGCAGGAACAAAGTGAAGTCAGCTCGGCGGTGCCGCGCGGGAAAATTTATGATCGCAACTTTAATGCCATCGTGACAAATAAGGCTTTAAATGCAATCACATACACTAGATCTAAATCAACCTCGCAAGAGCAGCGGTTAAAGATCGCAAAAAAGCTGTCCGAGATGATTAAAGTCGATACGAAAAAAGTAACAGAACGGGATAAGAAGGATTATTGGATATTGACTAGGCCAAATGAAGCCAAAAAGTTGATTACCTCTAAAGAAAGACAGCAGGCAGAAGACAAAAAATTATCCGATGCCGATTTATATCAGCTTCAGCTGAAACGGATTACCGATAAGCAGATGAATGACCTGACGGATAAAGACATGCAGATCCTCGCCATCAAAAGACAGATGGATTCAGGATACGCATTGACTCCTCAATATATCAAAAATGAAGATGTATCAGCGAAGGAAATGGCAGTGGTGAGTGAACATTTAAACGAACTGCCGGGTGTTGATGTCACGTCCGATTGGGAACGTGAATATCCGTATAAAAATCTTCTTCGTTCAGTGCTCGGAAGTGTTTCCAGCTCTGATGAAGGCTTGCCGTCCAACTTGCTCGACCATTATCTGTCGCTTGGCTACAGCCGAAATGACAGAGTCGGGAAAAGCTATTTGGAATACCAATACGAAAGCCTTCTGCAAGGACAAAAAGCTAAAGTCGAAAACATCACAGATGCAAACGGCAATGTCACGGGAACAAAAACCGTTTCTGAAGGCAAAGCCGGTAAGGATCTCGTGCTTACAATTGATATTGATTTGCAAAAATCCGTTGAAAAAATCATTGAGAAGAATTTAAAATCAGCTAAAACAAGAGCAAGCACTCAATTGTTAGACCGCGCTTTCGTTGTCATGATGGATCCAAGAAACGGTGAAGTGCTGACAATGGCAGGCAAGCAGATTAAACAAGAAAATGGAACATACAAGTTTGATGATTATGCTTTGGGAAATATGACTTCATCCTATGCCATGGGGTCAGCTGTTAAAGGTGCAACCGTACTAACGGGTCTTCAAACTGGCGCGATTAACTTAAATACGGTTTTTCAAGATGAGCCGTTATATATCGGTCAAGATAAAAATGGCAAAAAATCATGGAAGAATTTAGGTTCGGTTAATATTCAAAGAGCGTTAGAGCAGTCTTCCAACGTATTTATGTTTAAAACGGCGATCGCAATCGGTAAAGGCGAGTATAAACCGCATCAAGCTTTACCAATAGATACTGCGGCCTTTGATACATTCCGTAATCACTTTAGCCAATTTGGATTGGGTGTCAAAACGGGAATTGATCTTCCGAATGAAATGACAGGCTATAAAGGAACAAACAGACTAACAGGATTCTTGCTTGACTATGCGATCGGCCAGTATGATACGTATACACCGCTGGAACTGGCGCAATACGTATCTACGATTGCAAACGGCGGCTATCGCTTGAAGCCGCAACTTGTAAAAGAAGTCAGAGAACCCAATGCTGAAAAAGGGATTGGGGCAGTTGTCCAATCTGTTCAGCCTGAAGTGCTGAATAAAATTGATATGAAAAGCGAGTACATTAAAGAAGTACAAGCTGGGTTCAGACGAGTGATGACAAAAGGGACAGCAGCCAGCCAATTTGCTTCAGCATCCTATCAGCCTGCCGGCAAAACAGGAACAGCGCAGTCCTTCTATGATGGGCCTGATAAATCAAAAACAGGTACTGGGACTTATAATACGACACTTGTCGCTTATGCCCCGGCTGATAATCCGGAAATTGCGATCTCTGTCGTAGTGCCTTGGGCTTATATAGATTATGGCGCTAAATATACCATTACAAATGATATCGGCAGAGAAGTATTGGATAAATATTTTGAGCTGAAATCGAAGCAGGACAAAGAAGATACTCAGCAAAAGAATAAAGACAAAATTGAAGAAAACGCAACGTCTTCTAATCACTAAAAGGAACGCTCACATTATGTGGGCGTTTTTTTATACAAAAAACGCATTGATTTACAAAACCTTAACATTCAATACAAACCCTTTTTACACAGAACCTTTACTCTATACGTGTAGGACAAATTACACATTATACGCAGGGGGAATTCAGGAAATGAAAAAAAACAAATGGGTGCTTATGCTTCTGATGGCTGCTTTTATGATGATTGCAGCTGCATGCGGAAATGCAGGGGAAAGTGAAAAATCAAAAAGCGATTCTGCAAAAGGAGAAGAAAAGGCATCAGGATCTTTAACCATTTCTGGTTCATCGGCTATGCAGCCATTAGTACTCGCTGCCGCAGAAAAGTTTATGGAAGAAAACCCTGATGCAGATATACAAGTACAAGCTGGCGGTTCTGGAACAGGGCTTTCTCAAGTTTCTGAAGGAGCTGTTCAGATCGGAAATTCAGACGTTTTTGCTGAAGAAAAAGAAGGAATCGATGCAAAAGCGCTTGTCGATCATCAAGTCGCAGTAGTTGGTATGGCAGCAGCTGTACACCCTGATGCTGGTGTGAAAGACATTTCAAAGGATGAATTGAAAAAAATCTTCACTGGCAAAATCAAAAACTGGAAAGAGCTTGGCGGCAAAGACCAAAAGATCACACTTGTAAACCGTCCTGATTCTTCTGGTACACGTGCTACATTTGTGAAATATGCGCTTGACGGAGAAGAGCCTGCAGAAGGCATTACTGAAGATTCATCTAACACAGTGAAAAAAATCATTGCTGATACTCCTGGAGCGATTGGGTATCTTGCATTCTCATATTTAACAGATGACAAAGTCACAGCACTATCTATTGACGGCGTAAAACCTGAAGCGAAAAATGTTGCGGCTGGCGAGTATCCGATCTGGGCTTACCAGCATTCTTACACAAAAGGTGAAGCGACAGATTTGGCTAAAGAATTTCTTGATTATTTAAAGAGTGAAGACATTCAAAAAAGCATTGTTACTGACCAAGGGTACATCCCGGTTACTGATATGAAAGTGACACGCGATGCCGAAGGGAAGCAAAGCTGATCTTAATAAAAAGAGGAGTGCGGTGACAGCCGTTTCTCCTCTTAACACATTCATAGGAGTGTAAAACAATGATAAACAATAGAGAAAATATGTCTGTGAGCGAGCGTTTAATCAGCTCAAGGCAAAATCGGCAATTGGATGAAGTTCGGGGAAGAATGATTGTGACAGCTTGTGCGCTTATTATGATTGCGGCATCTGTTGCGATCACCATTTTCCTCGGCGTTAAGGGGCTGCAATCTTTTCTGGTAAATGGTGTAAGCCCAATTGAATTCTTAACGAGCCTAAATTGGAACCCTACAGATACGGATCCGAAATATGGAGTGCTGCCATTTATTTTTGGATCATTTGCAGTAACGATTCTTTCTGCACTCATTGCTGCGCCGCTCGGCATTGCAGGTGCGATTTTTATGACGGAAATTGCGCCGAATTGGGGAAAGAAAGTGCTGCAGCCGGTGATCGAGCTTTTAGTCGGCATACCATCTGTTGTTTATGGATTCATAGGTCTTACAGTGTTAGTGCCGTTTATCGCTCAGTTCAAATCGAGCGGAACAGGGCACAGTTTATTGGCGGGAACGATTGTCCTTTCGATTATGATTCTGCCGACCATCACATCGATCTCAGCTGATGCGATGGCTTCTCTTCCAAAGAGTTTAAGAGAAGGTTCTTACGCGCTTGGTGCGACAAGATGGCAGACAATCAGAAAAGTACTTGTGCCCGCGGCTTTTCCGACATTAATGACGGCTGTTGTGCTTGGTATGGCACGGGCATTCGGAGAAGCTTTGGCTGTTCAGATGGTCATTGGAAATACAAGAGTATTGCCGGAAAGCCTGTTTGACACTGCAGGAACACTGACAACGATCATCACGTTAAATATGGGCCATACCACGTACGGCAGCGTTGAAAACAATACGCTGTGGTCAATGGGACTGGTGCTTCTGGCGATGTCATTCTTGTTCATCCTGCTTATTCGCTACTTGTCATCTAGGAGGAAAGTGTAATGAACCGCAAAATAACAGATAAACTGGCTACCGGAATGTTTGGTTTGTGCGCAGCCATTATCACAGCCATTCTAGCAGGCTTGTTTTCCTATATTATTATAAACGGTGTTTCCCAGATCAGCTTTGACTTTATTACGACAAAATCAAGCGCCATAGCAGCTGGAGGAGGAATACGCGACCAGCTGTTTAACTCCTTTTATATTTTGTTTATCACGATGCTGATTACAATCCCGCTCGGTGTGGGCGGCGGAGTGTTCATGGCTGAGTACGCGCCTAATAACAAGGTGACTGATTTTATCAGAACATGTATAGAGGTGCTTTCATCACTTCCGTCAATTGTGATTGGGATGTTTGGATTACTGATGTTTGTTAACTTAACAGGCTGGGGATATACGATCATAGGCGGGGCGCTTGCGTTAACTGTTTTTAACCTTCCTGTCATGGTGCGAGTGACAGAAGACGCAATTCGTTCAGTCCCTAAAGATCTGAAGGAAGCCTCTCTCGCTTTAGGTGTATCACGTTGGCATACCGTAAAAACGGTTTTAATTCCGAGTGCAATCCCTTCTATCATTACAGGAGCGATTTTAGCGTCAGGAAGGGTATTCGGAGAAGCTGCGGCATTATTATTTACAGCCGGTCTGACAACACCGCGCCTTAATTTTACAGAATGGAACCCGTTTTCTGAAACATCGCCATTTAATATTTTCAGGCCCGCTGAAACACTTGCCGTTCACATTTGGAACGTAAATACGCAAGGAATCATTCCGGATGCTGAAGCGATTGCCAACGGAGGTTCTGCGGTGCTGGTCATTTCTGTTCTTGTGTTTAATCTCGCAGCGAGATGGCTTGGCACGATGATCTACAAAAAGCTTACGGCAAATTAGAACGGAAAGAGGCGAAAAACATGTCTGAACAAATGGTAAAAGAAAAGCCTGAACGTGCTGTTTTCGTTCCAAAACAGAACCACGTGATCGAAGTGAAAGATCTGTCTATTTTTTACGGAACGAAACAAGCGGTTCACCATGTGAATATGGATATTGAAAAGAATGCGGTCACCGCTTTGATTGGGCCGTCAGGATGCGGAAAGTCTACTTTTTTGAGAAACATTAACCGAATGAATGACTTAATTCCTTCGGCAAGAGCTGAAGGCGAAATCCTTTATGAAGGATTAAATATACTGGGTGGCAATATTAACGTTGTCAGCTTAAGAAGAGAAATCGGAATGGTTTTTCAAAAACCGAATCCTTTTCCGAAATCGATCTATGCGAATATCACACACGCATTGAAATATGCCGGAGAGCGGAATAAAGCTGTTCTAGATGAGATTGTGGAAGAAAGCTTAACAAAAGCAGCGCTCTGGGATGAGGTGAAGGATCGTTTGCATTCGTCTGCACTCTCATTATCAGGAGGGCAGCAGCAGCGTTTATGTATCGCGAGAACGCTTGCGATGAAGCCGGCTGTTCTTCTGCTGGATGAACCAGCTTCAGCGCTAGATCCGATTTCAAATGCAAAAATAGAAGAATTAATAACACAACTGAAAAGGGAATACTCAATTATTATTGTCACGCACAATATGCAGCAGGCGCTGCGGGTTTCTGACCGGACAGCATTCTTTTTAAACGGAGAGCTTGTCGAATACGGACAGACTGAGCAGATTTTTACTAGTCCGAAGCAGGAAAAGACAGAGGATTATATTAACGGGAAATTCGGATAGGAGGGCGGCAATGAGTATTGCTACCAAAGCTGTAATGAAACAGGAAGTCTATCAAGTCAATGGAATGGACTTATGGTATGGACAGCATCATGCCTTGAAAAATATCAATTTGAGCATTCATGAAAACGAGGTCACGGCGATTATCGGGCCGTCAGGATGCGGGAAATCGACCTTCATTAAAACATTGAATTTGATGATTCAAATGACGCCGAATGTAAAGCTTGCAGGGGAGCTTCATTATAATGGCGCCAATATTTTAAGGGATAAAGTGGATATCGTCGATTTACGAAAAAATATCGGCATGGTATTCCAAAAAGGAAACCCGTTTCCGCAATCGATCTTTGATAATGTCGCTTACGGACCGAGAGTCCACGGCACTAAAAATAAAAAGAAGCTTCAAGACATTGTGGAAAAGTCATTAAAAGATGTGGCGTTATGGGATGAGGTGAAGGATCGTTTGCATTCATCTGCACTCTCGTTATCAGGAGGGCAGCAGCAGCGTCTTTGTATCGCCAGAGCGCTTGCGACAAATCCTGATATTTTGCTGATGGATGAACCGACATCTGCACTAGATCCAATTTCAACAAGAAAGATTGAAGAGCTCATTCTTGAGCTGAAACATCAATATACCATTGTCATCGTTACGCATAACATGCAGCAGGCAGCAAGGGTTTCTGATCAAACAGCCTTTTTCTATATGGGTGAGCTTGTTGAATGTGACAATACCAATCAAATGTTTTCTAATCCGCAGGATCAAAGAACTTTTGATTACATCACAGGGAAGTTTGGATAAAAAAACAGGCTGACAGTCAGCCTGTTTTTTTATCGTGTTAACGTTTTTACAATCTTTTTGAAACTCATGTCTGATTTCACTTTAAACTCGCCGGCGCGAATTTCTTTGTGATACCCGGCATCAATGACATAGTCGTTAAAATCTTGAGCCGAGGAGATAATGCCTTCTTTTTCAAGAATAGCAGATACATCAGCGGTGCTCATGCCGTCTTTAATGTTGAGCTTGTACGTTTTTACTTTGTTTGTTTTCGTGTCCGGGCTGCTGTCGTCGTTCAAGGATTTCTCTTTTGAATCGAGAAGTTTTTGATATTCATCACGGTTAACAGAAACCATTTTTTTAGAATCAAGGTAATTGTTCATGTCTTGTTCGGTTACTGTTTTATGTTCTTTTACAGCGGCCGCCTGGTCTTCGTTTGTCAGATAAAAAACAGCTGCAAGAACGGCTGTCGCTAAAATAATGCCGCCAGCAAATGCCTGAATGCCCCGTTTTGTCATACGAGCACCTTCTCGTTATCTTTGATAATCGTATTGACGTCTTCCACTGATACATGCTCAGCTTTAGCGATGGCCTCAGCGGACATGCCGTTATTATATTTTGAAAGTATTTGTTTAGCGATCTTTTGATTGATATCGCTATGCTTTGATTTGCGGATGACAAGGTTTGTTTCCAGCAATTCTTCCTCAAGCACTGTCATTTTCTTTTTGAGCTTGTAAATTTCCTGCATCGCAGAAAGCTGCAGTGTTTCGAGCTCTTGCTCTACATCTTTCATAGGATCTCTTTGAGAATATGAGAATGCAATTAGCGCTATACTGACGATAAACAACGCAATAATAGCAATTTCCACGTTTCATCACCTTCTATTCTTTTTTTATCCTTCTTTTTTATACCATAAAACCAATCGTTTCTAAAGGTATTCGCAAAAAAAACGAGATTTTGTCGACAAATCTTTCTTTGCTTCCACTCTATGTAATGGGTTAATAGGAACACCGAGTGAACGAGAGGAAAGGAGAATGTCAGCAGTCCATGGATAAATACCCATTTCCCTATAATATACGACATAAGCTTTCTTTTTTTAGGGACACATTCGACATGATTATTCAAAACGCTCATTCCTTGACTGTAAGCTGGGAACTCTCAGAAGAAACAATGCAGCTGGCTGAAGCTGTGCTTTTCGAAAGTCCGCAGGATATGATAAAAGAATTGCGCATCGTTCTCAAAAGGAAAGATATCGAAGCTGTCAGAACAATAGGCACAGCGTATCATAAAGGGGAGTGGACGCTTGGACAGGCGGCTGGTAATGCTATTTATCGGGCTGAGTACAGAATCGTTAACTCAATGAATGTCTCTCTCAAACTCGCCGATACAGAGGACATCTATCTTGCGGAAAATGGAGTTAGTAACCTGAACAGCTTTCAGACTCAGAATGCGGATATCAGGTGGGAGAAGCAATTTGCTGCTTATACCTGTTATGGGAAAGGGGAAGAAGAACAATGAACGTTCTCATGCTGGCTCTCGAACATCCTCAAGAGCCGAAAAGCGGGATTGGTGTCCATTTAAACCGACTCATCTCCTATTTAAAACCGTATATCAACATAACCGTTTGCCGTTTGGACTTGCCGCGCAGGAAAGCATGGAACAAGGTGTGCTGACTGCCGTTTCTCCGTCGGGCGGTTTTTGTGACTTTGCCCTTCACGGCAAAACGGCATACACCATTGATTTCAAGCGCACGCAGGAAGCGGCTGACCTGCTGGACAGGTTATTAAAAGACCGGGAAAGAGCCCGCCGGATCAAAGAAGCAGGCAGAGAACAAGTACTCAAACAACACCATCCACGGCTCCTTACGACATCATATTTACAGCTTTATGAGCGTATCATGAATAATTCAGTAATTCATTGAAAAACAGCCTAGCATTCCGTCCATTATAGTGGTATTATATATAAGTCTGAATAAGTAAATGATTTTAGTTTGGAGGGAAAATAATGCGCGTTAATATTACTTTGGCTTGCACTGAATGTGGTGAGCGTAACTATATTTCTAAAAAGAACAAACGCAACAATCCAGACCGCGTTGAATTTAAAAAATATTGCCCACGTGATAAAAAATCTACGTTACACCGTGAAACAAAATAACAGCCTAGCTGTTTAAGGTGTGAGAAAAAAGCCAGAGCTTTGAAAAAGGTTCTGGCTTTTTTTCTATTCCGAGGGGGATGAGAGATGAAATCACAATTAAGAAAAAAGACGATAGAGGCACTATCTGCTGTATCAAGTGAAGAACTTATTCAAAAAACAGCACGTATGTACAAGCATTTGTTTTCACTGCCGGAGTGGCAAAATGCCAGCACCATTGCCGTCACCATCTCCAGAGAGCTGGAAATACCGACGCGTCCAGTCATTGAGCAGGCTTGGGAAGAAGGAAAACAAGTTTGTATTCCAAAATGCGACTCTGGTACGAAAAAAATGCAATTCCGCACATATCAGACCGATGATCAGCTCGAAACCGTTTACGCCGGACTTCTTGAGCCGATGATTGAAAAAACAAAAGCAGTGAAACCATCACAAATTGACTTGATAATCGTTCCAGGTGTTTGTTTCGATACTGACGGGTTTAGGATCGGCTTTGGCGGCGGCTATTATGACCGTTTTTTAAGCGATTATAAAGGGAAGACAGTCTCTTTGCTTTTGGAGTGCCAGTTGTTTGCGCATGTTCCCCGTCAACCGCATGACATCCCGGTACATAAGCTGATAACAGAAGATCAGATCATTTCTTGTTTTTCATAACTTTCCTGCTCCTTATCCAAGAATAAATAAGAAAGAATGACAAACCCTATTGGCAGGAGGGATATGATGAAAAAACTTATGATTTATGCCATTTTCGCTGTTTCAGCTGTCATGTTTTATCAAAACCGCTATCGTCTTATGAATACCGTACTAAGCCAGCCGAGAATCAGGCGGTCTTTTATCCATTTCTTTTTAAGAATTCCGTTTATCCGCAATAAATTTATCCAGCAAGCTTTCTGAAATCCCGTGAAAACGGGATTTTTTGCTTTCAGTAGGCGTTCGGAGCCGCCAGCTGTTATAATGAAAAAAAACCATTGGAGCGGTACACATGTATTTACTGGAGTATACATATTGGAAAATCGCGGCGCACTTTGTGAAAAACGGGTATGGCGTCATACAAGCCGGTGAGTCAGATGAAATATGGCTGGAAGCACCGGACAAGTCCTCTTATGATCTGGTTCGCCTTTATAAACATGATATTGATTTTCGTGAGGAAATGGCGAGGGACATAGAAGAGCAGGCTGAACGAGTAGAACGAATCAGAACGTCAGTGGGCAAACGTCGGATGAAGCTGCTGAATGTATTTTTTTCAGCGGAAGCCCCTGTCGATGACTGGGAAGAGATCGCCGAAAAGCCTTTTGAGATGGGGCCTGTATCAGTTGAGCCGGCGATCGTGAGGGGAACCATGCTTCATGATGATCTTCAAGCTGTTTTTCCATCATATCGAGCAGAAGAATATACAGAAGCCCGCGCTTCGTTCGAAGACGCGCAAATGGCGAGAGAGCGTTTTCTTTCGCTGATTCTGAAACAAGAAGAACAAAGAAAAAATGAAGCAGCGGTGTTTCAAAACGGAAAACCGTTCTTTACTTATTTATTCATCGCGCTTCAGGTCTTGATGTTTTTCTTGCTTGAAATAAAGGGAGGCAGCACAAATACGGAGACGCTTGTCGCTTTTGGAGCAAAAGAAAACAGCCTGATTGCAGCGGGTGAATGGTGGCGGCTCTTGACGCCGATTGTGCTTCACATCGGCATTGTGCATTTAGCGTTTAATACGCTGGCTTTATGGTCGGTCGGCACAGCGGTTGAGCGGATGTACGGATCGGGCAGATTTCTCCTGATTTATCTGGCGGCAGGCATTACGGGTTCGATCGCAAGCTTTGTGTTCAGCCCGTATCCTTCAGCTGGCGCTTCAGGAGCCATATTCGGATGCTTAGGAGCACTGCTGTATGTAGCTTTGTCAAATCGGAAAATGTTTTTTAGAACCATTGGAACCAATATTATTGTCATCATTATCATCAATTTGGGCTTTGGTTTTGCAGTTTCTCATATTGACAATTCCGGGCATATCGGCGGCTTGATTGGCGGCTTTTTCGCAGCTGCCGCATTAGGATTGCCCAAAGCCGGAGCATTGGGAAGAAGACTATTGTCAGCGGTTTTCTTGGTTGCTTTGGCGGCTGGGTTTTTATATTACGGATTGCATTCGCCTTCTCATCAGGAGTCAGCGCTGATTCAGCAGGCAAACGAGCTGTATCAGGAAGGGAAGTATAAAGAAGTAACGGAATTGCTGAATGGTGAAGCGGAACAAAAAGATGTCTCGGCCGATTTATTGAAAATTCTGGCTGTTTCTGACATTCACATCGGCGAATATGATCAGGCCACTTCCCTGTTGGAAAGAGCAGTGAAAAAAGAACCTAAAGACCATGCCTCTTATTACTACTTAGCCTTGCTGTATGCGGAAAAAAATGAGCTTGGTCAAGCGGAAAAGGCTATCGAGTCGGCTATAAAACTGAAGCCGAAGGAGCAGCGCTACAAAGAGCTGCAGCAGCATATTGAGAACAATAAAGTATCATAAGGAATGGCATATATGCCAAAGAGGGAGGCTGGCTCATTGTCAGCGTTTTCTTCTTGACTGGCTCATCTATATGAATACGCTTATGATAGGTAAGAATGGTGATGAAAAATGAATACATTTTATGATGTGCAGCAGCTGTTAAAAACGTTTGGCCACATTGTTTATTTTGGAGACAGAGAGCTTGAAATAGAGTTTATGCTGGATGAATTAAAGGAATTATACATGAACCACATGATTGAGAAGGAGCAGTGGGCCAAAGCGGCATCTGTCCTTCGAAAAGAATTGGAACAAGCAAAACGGAAAAGATTTATGTAAAGGCTAAGGTGATAAAATGGACGAGATATGGTTTGCAGGCATCGATCTGGGAGGAACAACAATTAAACTAGCTTTGATTAACCAATATGGTGAAATACAGCATAAGTGGGAAGTCCCGACTGATAAAACCGGTGACACCATTACGGTTACAATTGCAAAAACAATCGACAGCAAGCTGGATGAGCTGCAAAAGCCGAAGCATATCATCAAATACATCGGAATGGGCGCACCAGGTCCTGTAGATATGGCGGCAGGAGTCGTTTATGAAACGGTAAATCTCGGATGGAAAAACTACGCTTTAAAGAACCACCTGGAGACAGAGACCGGTATTCCGGCTGTCATAGAAAATGATGCGAATATTGCCGCGCTCGGGGAAATGTGGAAGGGAGCGGGTGACGGCGCAAAAGATGTCATTCTCGTGACGCTTGGCACAGGAGTTGGCGGCGGCATCATTGTAAATGGTGCAATTGTACATGGCATAAATGGCGCAGGCGGGGAAATCGGTCATATTTGCAGCATTCCTGAAGGCGGAGCGCCTTGCAACTGCGGGAAAACGGGCTGTATCGAAACGATAGCGTCGGCAACCGGGATTGTAAGAATTGCAAAAGAGAAAATAGCAAATGCTAAAAAGACGACACGTTTACAAGCTACTGAACACTTGTCAGCGCGAGATGTATTTGAAGCGGCGGGTGAACATGACGAAATTGCCCTTGAGGTCGTTGAGTATGTAGCCAAGCACCTTGGTTTGGTGCTTGGAAATTTGGCAAGCTCGCTTAATCCATCAAAAATCGTTCTTGGCGGCGGTGTTTCGAGAGCCGGTGAAATGCTGAGGTCAAAAGTCGAGAAAACATTCCGCAAATGTGCGTTTCCACGGGCAGCCGAAGCGGCTGATATTTCTATTGCCACACTTGGGAATGATGCCGGCGTCATCGGCGGGGCTTGGATCGCTAAAAACGAATGGCTGAAACACCAAAATTGTTAAACTTGTGTAAATGAAATTGATTTTTTGTTATGCTCAGGTTAAGATTTAATTTGATGTGTTAATGAGAATGTTAGGAATAGACTGATTTTTGAGCGTGCTGCATAGGAGGTTGAAATGCGAAAAACGTTTTTTTCGAAGATTTCATTTATGCTGATTGCCATTTTATTGATGTGGCTGAAAACGTATGCTGTTTACAAAACCAGTTTTCATATTAAAATCGACAATCTAACGCAGGAATTTATTCTGTTTATCAATCCATTAAGCTTTTTACTGCTCATTTTTGGCTTCAGCCTGTTTTTAAAAGGTAAAATCAGAAATCGTTACATTATTGCGATGAGCTGTCTTGTCACATTTGTATTGCTGGCGAATATGGTTTTTTACCGTTTTTACAATGATTTCTTAACGATCCCTGTTCTTTTTCAAACGAGCAATATGGGTGATCTCGGAAGCAGCATCGGAACACTTCTAGAGCCGACAGACCTCCTATTGGCGGTAGATATTGCGGTTTTAATATGGCTTCACTCCCGGCAAAAAGCTTTTCGATCGGACATTCCCTCCACGAAAAATGAACGTGCGGCATATTTTCTGTTTGTTGCTTCTGTTTATTTCTTCAATTTGGGCTTGTCTGAAGCGGAAAGACCTCAGCTATTGACACGTTCATTTGACAGGGAAATGCTTGTTAAAAACATCAGTTTGTTTAATTTTCATGTTTACGACGGTGTTCTTCAATCAAAGCAGTCGGCCCAAAGAGCCTTAGCTGACAGCAACAGCCTCACGGAAATTGAAAACTATGTAACCGCTAATGCGAAAGATGCCAACAAAAGCTTATTCGGCGCTGCAAAAGGAAGAAACGTCATTCTTGTATCCTTAGAATCAACGCAAAGCTTTGTGGTTAATGAAAAGGTGAATGGGCAAGAAATTACCCCTTTTCTGAATGACTTTATCAAACAGAGCTACAACTTTAGTAATGTTTACCACCAAACCGGCCAAGGGAAAACATCGGATTCTGAATTTATCGTGGATAATTCACTGTATCCGCTTGGACGAGGCGCCGTGTTTTTTACAAATGCAGGCAACGAATACAGGGCCGCGCCTGAGATTTTGAAAAACAGCGGTTACTATTCAGCTGTCCTTCACGCTAATAATAAAAGCTTTTGGAATCGGGATTTAATGTACGAATCGCTTGGATATGATTCGTTTTTAGATATCAACTCTTACGATGTGACTGACAAAAATTCAGTTGGCTGGGGACTGAAGGATAAAGAATTTTTTGAGCAGTCTTCAGAGCTGATGAAAAATCTGCCTCAGCCGTTTTATTCGAGGCTGATTACACTGACGAACCACTTCCCGTTTGATCTT
The DNA here is from genome assembly GCF_000815295.1 of Bacillus sp. MSP13. Classification (NCBI taxonomy): domain Bacteria; kingdom Bacillati; phylum Bacillota; class Bacilli; order Caryophanales; family Bacillaceae; genus Bacillus; species Bacillus sp. MSP13. The sequence goes on along the minus strand of NZ_JXAQ01000005.1, from coordinate 239,862 downwards.
AATGAAGAGGACAAATTGATTGATGAATATGATTCAAGCAGCAAGACGCTAAATAAATACTTCCCTACTGTACGTTATCAAGATGAGGCGCTGAAACGGTTTATCGAGAAGCTGAAAGAAGACGGGTTATACGACAACTCTATTATTGTACTATACGGTGACCATTACGGAATATCGGAAAACCACAATGAAGCGATGGGGCAATTTTTAGGGAAAGAGATTACACCATTTGAAGAAGTGCAGCTCCAAAAGGTGCCTCTTGTCATTCATATTCCCGGCATTACCGATAAAAAGCCGCAAACCATTGAAACAGTAGGCGGGCAGATTGATATCAGACCGACGCTGATGAATCTTTTGGGGATTGAAACGAAAGATCAAATTCAATTTGGCAACGATTTGCTTTCAGGGGAAAAACTGGACTTTGCCGTACTCCGAGACGGGAGCTTTATCACGGATCAGGTTGTATACACTGACGGTGTTTGTTATGACAAAGAGACCGGTAAGCCGCTAAAAGAGGCAGAACAGTGTGAAGCGTTCGCTGATAAAGCGAAACAGGAGCTATCACTTTCTGATGAAATCATCTATGGGGATTTGTTGCGATTTTACGATCAGAAAAGGCTGGACAATTCGTCAAAACGTAAAGAAAAACAAATGCTTGATCAGGCATCGTAATTACAATGTCTCCCCCATCAAAGTGGCGGGAGGCTTTCTTTTTTTACACACGCTGTCATATAGTAACAAAAAAGGGGGATGATGATGGCGTTTATTACGGTGAAACCTGAGATCAAGCACAATTTGGCCAGAGTGGCGAGAGAGCTGAAGATAGACGAGGAACTGCTGAAAAGTGCAAATCGTTCCGCACAGAAGCACCAATTGTACTGTCCTGGTTATATGATTCAAGAGAATCACGATAAGGAACTTCAAACCATTCAGGAGATCAAGAACTTTTTACAGCCTCGGCAGCTTGATCTTTCTGATAACTGGATCAAACAAGAAAAAATCTATGATGGTGCAGCGGTTGAAAAGGAAGTAAAGAAGATCATTCATGTGTTTCCTTTTGTTTCATGCAGGGAAATCGGCCGTTCTGTACTTGGCAGACCAATCTGGGAGCTGAAGGCTGGCGGGGAGCATGCGGAAAAAAAGGTTCATATGAACGCCTCATTTCATGCGAATGAATGGATCACCACATCTGTTCTGCTGAAATGGTTTAAGGAATACTGCATGTCATTATGCTGCAACTCGCCTTTCTTTGGCTTTTCTCCTATGAAGCTGTTCAGCAGCACTTCTTTGTCTCTCGTTCCTCTCGTCAATCCGGATGGGGTTGATTTAGTCTTGAATGGATCAGAAGGCATGGGAACCAGAAAAGAGGAGCTCGAACGGCTAAATGGCCATCGCCCGAATTTTAATGAATGGAAGGCAAACATAAACGGGGTTGATTTAAATAAACAATTTCCGTCATTATGGGAAATTGAGAGACACCGCAAGCCGACAGCACCCAGCTACCGCGATTACCCGGGAACCACTCCGCTTACGGAACCGGAATCCACCGCGATGTACCGTCTGGTAACGGAGAATCCGCCTGACAGACTGCTGGCACTTCATACTCAGGGAGAGGAAATTTATTGGGGTTACAAAGGCCTTGAGCCTGAAGAATCTGCTGCAGTCATAAAGGATTTTGAGAAGGTAAGCGGGAACATTTATAAAGGGATAAGAGATATAGACAGCTATGCGGGGTTTCGCGATTGGTTTATTCACCATTATTTTAAAGAAGGGTATACGGTGGAACTTGGAAAAGGTCAAAACCCTTTGCCGTTTCAACAGTTTTCACATATTTATCACGCGACAAGCGGCATTTTGTGGAGGTCGCTATGTTTTCATGAATAACTGAAAACTTTTTCTTTTTTCTGCCGCAGCAAATATGCGACAATAAAGATGATCGGAGGGGAAGGCTGATGAGATTAGTTTGTTTCATGCTGCTGTCGGCTTTGCTGTTTAGTTTAATGGCATGCGAACCATCTCATCAGCAGCAAAAACAGGCATCGGCGGCAAAAGATGAGGAAAAAGATATTATTCCGCTTTCCGCGGAAAAAGCGGATGGAGCAGAGGGCTGGCTTACGAACAGCACAATTTTATATACCGCGTCCGATCCGACGAAAACAGAGCTTTTTTCGTACAGCATCTTTACCGGCAAAGAGAAAAAGCTTTATCGGACGGATGGACAAATCGTTGATGTTCAAATAAATTCAAGGAAGCAGATGATTCTTCTCCAAATTACGCACAGCCATGAGACAGCAGTGGTATTGCTTAATGCAAAAGGTGAGACGCTTTATCAAAAAGAATATGAAACATATGAGCTCGAGACTGCTTGGAATCAGTATGATCCATATCAAATGATGATTACGGTATTCTCTGAAAACTGGGACTTTCATACATATCAGGTGAATGCCAAAAAAGACGATTCTACCTTAAGTCCGGTACAGGTTCCGTTTATTCATTGGACATCCAAAAGCACATTTGATTATGTAAGAGAGGGAAAAGACGATAAGTCAGGGTCTTTATACTCGTTTGATACGGCCTCGAAAACGGAACAGAAGCTCGGGGATGACGTTCTTTTCTATGATTCTTTTCATCAAATGAGTTTTACTGTCAAATCAGCTTCCGGACAAAAAGGGACGTATCAGTTTACTACGCCGCAATCAAAATCGCCAGTTACAGCAGAATTGCCGCTTCAAACGAAATATACAAGTTTGGCTCCGATGGAATATGATTATGATGAAACAAAAGGCCTGTTTTACACGTTTAAAAAAAGCGGCGACGCATATAAGCTCGCAGCTGTCAATGTGTCATCAGGAATGGCAAAAGATATGTTCTCTCTGCAGGAGATGGAGCCGATTCAAATTTCTCCGAATGGAAAATATGCGTTATACGGCTTTCATTTTGAGCAGATCATTTCATTAACATCACATAAAATGAAGCAACTCATTATTGATCAAAAGGAGATGGAATAACAATGGCTATCGCAGATGTAACCATTATCCCAATCGGAACGGAAACACCTAGTGTGAGTGCTTACGTGGCCGATGTGCAAAAGATTTTAGAAGGATATCAAGCAAAAGGGAAAATCAAATATCAGCTGACACCGATGAATACGCTGATCGAGGGAGAACTTAGTGACCTTTTCACAGTCATTCAGGAAATTCACGAAGCCCCATTTCAAAAAGGGCTCCACAGAGTGGCGACGAACATCCGAATTGATGACAGGCGTGACAAAAAAACAACGCTTGAAAGCAAAATAGAAAGTGTCAATAAACATTTAGAGCAATAAAAACAAACCTGTATCCGATTGGATACAGGTTTTAATGTGCGGTTGGATAGCCGCTGTTTATCACGGTCATCACGGTAAACCAGCCAAAGACAAATAAGGTGGCTCCGGCCAATAAAAATCCAAGTATGTTTTTATTTTTAACAGAACGCAAGACTCCCCATAAAGCGAAAAGAGCGACAAGGCCGAAAATCACGACTAGTAACATTACGCAGCCCCCTTTACATTGAAAAACCTGCAATTCTTTCCATTTTTATTCTACCTGTTTTTTATAGGTTTGTCGATAGCGTTTTCATTGCGATTGTTTGAATCTTTTTTCAAAAACCCTCATAATAGGAGCATAAAAAGAAAGAGGTGATGATAGTGAAATGGAGACGAATGCCAGTTGGGCCGATTCAAGCGAACGCATATTTTCTCATCAATGATAATCAATGCCTGATTTTTGATCCGGGCGGCGAAGGAAATAAAATCAATCAATACATAAAAGAAAAAGGGCTGACGCCTTTAGCCATTTTGCTTACACATGCCCATTTTGACCATATTGGGGGGCTTGATGAAGTGAGAGAAAAGTGGAATATTCCTGTATATCTGCATCAAAATGAGAAGAATTGGCTTACGGATGCCTCTTTAAACGGCTCCGGCATGCTGCGGGGAATAGAAGTCACAGCCAAACCTGCCGATCATTTCATTGAAGGGGACGGTGAGCTGAACATCGGGCCGTTTCATTTGGAAACATTATTTACACCGGGACACTCACCAGGCAGTGTTTCTTACTATGCGAAGGATGCTGACTTGGTGATCTCCGGAGATGTCCTGTTTCAAGGCGGGATAGGGCGTACGGATTTAATAGGAGGCGATCAAGAGACGCTGCTGACGTCCATTCATGAAAAACTGCTTACGCTGCCGGAGCACACGCTGGTGTTAAGCGGCCATGGCCCTGAAACAGACGTGCAGACTGAGCAGGATCAAAATCCGTTTTTAAATGGATTTTCATTGTAAAAAAGAGACAAACCGATAAGGTTTGTCTCTTTGGCATTTAATGGCCTCCTCCGCCGGGTACCATAATAAAAATTGAGTAATATGTAAAGCCGGCAAAGAAAATCGTTAAATAAGCGCCAAAAATATAGATATACATGCGTTCAGTTAAGTTCAAATACGATAGAAATACAAATAAGATCGTCTGTCCAAAAAATAATAGGGAAGCATCTTTCATATCACCTAAATAAAACATGACTGCAAAAATTCCCGTCCAAAATCCTAACACCCGGAACATGCGATTCATTTTTATCCCCTCCCGAGAGTCCCTCTGCTGTTATTATAATAGATCACACCTAGAAATGTAAACATTTTCATTATTGTTATACAAATGGAATTTGTTCCTATGATTGTGTTTTTATTATATGAATGGTTTTTAAAAAATAATTCGAAAAAAAGTTCTTTTAATGGTTTAAATAAAAAATGATCCGGGTAGTTATTCTACAAAGAGATGGTTAACTGAGGAGGAAAAAGAAATGGAACAAATCATTTTTTACTCATATCCAAGCTGCACGTCATGCCGAAAAACAAAACATTGGCTTAAAGCACATCAAGTCGAATTTAATGAACGGCACTTATTCAGAGAAACCCCGACCGTAGAAGAATTAAAGTACATTTTATCGTTAACGACAGAAGGTATTGATGAAATTTTAGCGACAAGAAGCCAGACCTTCAAAAATTTAAATCTAAACATCGAAGAGATGACCGTAAATGAGGTGCTGGAACTTTTAATCGAGAAGCCGAAGCTTTTGCGACGTCCGATTCTTATAGACAACAAAAAGCTGGTGATCGGGTATAATCCGGGAGAACTGTTGAAGTTATCGAAGAAGAAAACGGTTCATCAATCTGCATGATGAAAAACCGAAGATCCGCTGATTTATTTGAATCAGCTTATCTTCGGTTTTTCACCTGTTCAGCAACTGGGCTAGCTGGATTCGAACCAACGATCACGGAGTCAAAGTCCATTGCCTTACCGCTTGGCTATAGCCCATCGAATGTAAACATAGTATGTGTAGAGAGAGACGCATTATACATATGAAACATCATTTTCCAAAAAAACAGGAGGTAGCTCATTAAGATGATAGCTCTTGATCAGCATGTAACAGAGCACAAAGAAGATATTATCAAACAATGGCTGGAAACTTGCGCATCAAAAGGAAGTTGGCTGCATTCCGCTAAGGATCAAAAAAAGTTAGAACAAAAGTTAAAAGACCAGCATGCATCATTAGTGACCATCGTGGCGAAATCCCTTAGAAAAGAAGACGTAAAGGATGAGCTCAATCGATGGTCTCTTCAATGCGCCAGAGACCGAGTTGTTCATGAAGTGAGTGTAACAGAAAGTGTCGGCCAGTTTAACGCCTTCAGGCACATCATGTTTGAATGGATCCAGACGTTCAGCGAAGCCTTTTCTCAAGAAATCGGTATTCAGGATATTTATGAGTGGGGCCGGATCTTGAATCAAACCATTGATGAGATCATCGAAGTGTTTACTGGAGAATATTCACAAGTGACAATGATACAATTAAACGCGCAAAAAGAAATGATTAATGAATTGAGTGCGCCAATAATGCCGATATCTGCCGGGATAGGGATTCTTCCGCTTGTCGGTGAAATTGATACGTACAGGGCAAAGACGATTTTGGAGTCGGTGCTGCAGCAATGCTCCGCGTTAAAACTTTCCTATTTATTTTTAGATATTTCGGGCGTTCCCATCGTTGACACAATGGTGGCTTATCAAATTTTTAAAGTGATTGACAGCACCAAACTGCTCGGAATTGAGACGATTATTTCAGGAATCAGGCCGGAGATTGCCCAGACTGTGGTAAAGCTTGGTCTTGATTTTTCGAATGTGAAAACCGAGCAAAGTCTTGCTAAAGCCCTGGCGAATAAAGGATTTAAAATAGAAGAGTCATGATATCCTGAACCATCATGATCATGTTCATTCTGGAAAAAGCTGAACAGCCTCCCTTGCGCTATTCAGCTTTTTTAACTTCTATAAATAAAATGTGATGGTTGTCGATGTCTTTCACCTTAAAAGTGTAGCCATCATATTCAATCACACTTTCAGCCTTGGCGTCTATATTTCGGGTCAGAAACCAGCCGCCCAACGTGTCCACTTCTGCTTCTGATAAATCTGTTCCAAGCAGGTTGTTTACATCGCTGATTAATAATTTTGCATTTAATAAATAGTGATTCTTTCCGAGCTCGCGGATATGAGGCACCTCATCCGCGTCAAATTCATCGCGAATTTCTCCTACAATTTCTTCGATTATGTCCTCGACAGTGACCAAACCGGAAGTCCCTCCGTACTCATCAATAAGAATCGCCATATGGGTGCGTTCCTTTTGCATTTTCAGCAGTAATTGATAAATCGGAATTGTCTCAATAACATGAATAACGGGCTGAATGAAAGGTTCAATTTGCTGCTTGTTGAGTGAAAAATTTGTCGTCAGCATTGTAAACAGCACTTCTTTCATATTGATGACGCCAATGACGTTATCTTTATCCTCTCTTACCACGGGGTACCGTGTATATTTCGTTTCTTTTACTGTTTGTTGCAGACTTGGGATTGCGTCTTCATCAAGTGACAAACTAACCATTTCATTTCGCGGAACCATGATTTCCTTTGCCATTCGTTTATCAAAGGTGAAGATGTTATCCACGTATTTTAATTCACTTTTTCTGATTTCGCCGCTTTTATAGCTTTCAGCCAAAAGAACCCGCAGTTCTTCCTCTGTATACGCCAGTTCATGCTCTGATGCCGGCTTCAGCCCAAACAACCCTGTAATCAACCTGGCAGAGTGGTTCAGCAGCCAAATGAATGGAAACATGATTTTATAAAACCAAATCAGCGGTTTGGCGAGCATTAAGGTAATGCTTTCTGCTTTTTGAATGGCGAAACTCTTTGGCGCCAGCTCCCCGATGACGACATTTAAATACGTCACCGCTAAAAAGGCAATGACAAGGGAAAGAAGGTGGGTGAGCGATTCATTTAACCCCGCTTTATGAAAAAGGGGACGAAGCAGGGTTTGCACGGTCGGTTCCCCTAGCCAACCCAGTCCTAAAGCTGCCACTGTAATGCCCAGCTGGCAGGCAGATAAATATTCATCAAGGTGAGTGATGACGTGCTTTGCTGCTTTAGAACCTTTTTTTCCCTTTGCGACAAGCTGGTCAATTCTGGATCGCCGCACTTTTACAATTGAAAATTCTGCGGCGACAAAAAATCCTGTTAACAAAATGAGAATAGCGACTGCCAGTAAACTGATTAATTCCAAAATAACTGCCTTCTCCAAGGAAGGCATGCACCTCCCTTTTTCCGATGTCTTTCTAGATCCATACCACCGGAAAATGCACATAAAACATGTGTGGAAGCGGCTGACTGGTTTAGTGATGCCTTTCCTGGGCAATTAAGAAATAAAAGAATAAAGTTTGGAGGAGCTTGTCATGAAGGCGCATACGGGAAAGGATTGGTTTTGGTACCAAATGGGGCCTCAGGAAAGAGATAAGGCAAGAGATTTGATCCATTTTTCTCACTGGCCTCAATGTGAAAAGTGGTTTGAAAATAATTACCATATCAACTTTTTGCGCGTAGACACAAATGAAACGGAAAATGAAGCGGTATTTGGCTCAATTGTATATGATCAGGGAGTGGATGAGGAAAACGACCATACTGTTTTTCACTTTTATATTACCAGGCAATATTTTTTTACAATAAACTTTGATTTTTCGATTTTGAAGGGGATTAAGGGAAAACAAGTGGTCCAGCAAATGGAAAGAGCGGACAATGCCATAGAGGGATTTTTAATCCTTCTCGGTGAATTAATGAATGCCTATCTAATCGGTGTAGATGAATTTGAAGTAAAGCTGAGAAAGCTTAGATGGCAAATCAAAGACGACAATAGCAAAAGCATTTTAAACCGCGTTCATCTTCTGCACCATGAGCTGATGACCTGGAAAAACTTAATTCTAAGCGCCAAGAAAATCGAAATGGCGTTGAAGGAAACCTTTTTGCCGCATAATAAAGGAGAAAAGGATTATCATCGGGTACACCTCAAAATTGACAGGGGGGTTACATATATTAGGGAATTTGAAAAGGAGCTTAATAGTTTGCTGCATTCAGAGGAAGTCATTACCTCTCACAGAGGAAATGAAATTGTAAAAGCGCTGACCATTTTTACGACGCTTTTTACGCCGGTTACAGGACTGGGGGCTCTCTGGGGAATGAACTTTTCGGTGATGCCAGAGCTGAATTGGAAGTACGGATATCTTATTTCACTCCTATTGATTATCACGTCTACGGTCTTGATCTATCTGTATTTGATGAAAAAAGGCTGGACGGGAGATATGCTGCAGGAGGGGAAGAAGAAAAAAAAATCTCGAAAAAGGCGGACATTGTAGGAGATGTTTCATTTTTTGTGCAGCGGATAAACAATAAATAGAACACGGTAAAGGAGGAATGGAAATGAAAATAAGAGACATCATGACAAAAAATGTGGAATGCTGTGAACCAACCGCTTCAATCACGGAACTAGCGAAACAGATGAGAGACTCCAATGTCGGTTCTATTCCAATCTGTGAAAATGGCACACTTAAGGGGATTGTTTCTGATCGTGATATTGTGACGAGATGCTTAGCTGAAAATCAGGTGGATGCAAAAGCGAGTGACATCATGAGCGCTGACACCGTATCCGGCCATCCAGATATGTCTGCTGAAGAAGCGAGTCAGCTTATGGCAGAGCACCAAATCCGCCGTTTACCGATTCTTGAAAACGAACGAATTACCGGTATTGTGGCATTAGGCGATCTTTCCGTTGAGAAGGGTACTGATCAAAATGCCGGAGAAGCATTAAGTGAAATTTCTAAACCAGCATAATGAAAGATGAAGTGAAGCAGACATGGTGATCATGTCTGCTTTTTTATTGAGAAAATAATGAAATCACTGCGGTATATTCAGCTGAAACAACCTTTTTTGCCAGCAGGAATTGATTTTTCTACATATAACATCCCGGGAAAATCACTTTTTCTCCATTTGATTACCAGTCCTTATTTTTCTACAATACGCATGGAAAGGAGAGGGAATCAAATTGGATTCAATAGAAATGACAAGCAGAACCTTAATTGAAGAGGCGTATTCAACAAAGGCTTCTGACATTCACATTGTGCCGAGGGAGCGAGACGCCGTCATTCATTTCCGGGTAGATGATGCCTTGTTGAAAAAAAGGAACATGAAAAAAGAAGAATGTGTAAGACTGATTTCGCATTTTAAATTTCTCTCAGCGATGGACATAGGGGAAAGACGAAAACCGCAAAATGGTTCGCTGACGTTAAAGCTAGAGGAGGGACATGTTCATTTAAGAATGTCGACACTCCCCACAATTAATGAAGAAAGCCTCGTGATTAGAGTGATGCCTCAATACAATATCCCTTCGATCGATAAACTGTCATTATTTCCGAAGACGGGAGCCACCTTACTCTCATTTTTAAAACATTCACACGGCATGCTCATTTTTACAGGGCCGACTGGCTCAGGGAAGACGACAACATTATACTCTCTCGTTCAATATGCAAAAAAACATTTTAATCGAAATATCGTCACACTGGAAGACCCTGTTGAAACAAGGGATGAGGATGTTTTGCAGGTGCAGGTGAATGAAAAAGCGGGTGTGACATATTCGGCAGGTCTGAAGGCTATTTTGCGCCATGATCCGGATATGATTATTTTAGGTGAGATCAGAGACGCGGAAACAGCTGAAATCGCAGTACGGGCAGCGATGACGGGGCATTTGGTGCTGACGAGCCTTCATACGAGAGATGCGAAGGGCGCGATTTACAGGCTGCTTGAATTCGGCATTAATATGAATGAAATCGAACAGACTGTCATTGCGGTAGCGGCTCAGCGTTTGGTTGATTTAACTTGCCCGTTTTGTGAAAACGGATGTTCATCGTTGTATTGCCGCCAGTCACGAAACACCAGAAGAGCAAGCGTTTATGAACTGCTTTACGGTAAAAACCTTCAGCAATGCATTCAGGAGGCAAAAGGAAATCATGCAAATTATCAATATCAAACACTGCGTCAAATTATTAGAAAAGGAATTGCACTCGGCTACTTGACCACAAATAACTATGACCGGTGGGTTTATCATGAAACAGATTAGAAAAACTTGGCCGTTAAAGGATCAAGCCTTGTTATTGAAGCGGCTTGGTGAAATGATGGCAAGCGGATATACGCTTATGGATGGATTACGCCTGATGGAACTTCAGTTGAATAAAAGGCAGGCGGCCGCCTTGGCTGACGCGGTCACTCGTTTGAGGGAAGGGGCTCCGTTTTATCAAGTATTAAAGAGTTTGTCATTTCATAAGGAAGCTATAGGCATTTGTTATTTTGCTGTAACACATGGTGAATTGCCTTCTGCCATGATCCAGAGCGGAGAGCTTCTGGAACGAAAACTGGCACAGGCAGACGAGCTGAAGAGGGTGCTGCGCTATCCGCTTTTCCTCATCTTTACAGTCGCTGTCATGTTTTATATGTTACAGTCCATCATCATTCCTCAGTTTTCCGGCATTTATCAATCGATGAATATGAAAACCTCACGTTTTACTGATATGCTTTTCGCTTTTTTTCAGCATATTGATCTGATGGTCATTCTGATGGCTTTTTTTGCAGCAAGTATCGGGCTTTATTATTGGGTTGTGTTTAAGAAAAAACCGCCTGCCCGGCAAATGCTTATTTGTGTCAGGATCCCTTTCGTTGGAAATCTAGTCAAACTGTTTAACAGCTACTTTTTTTCTTTGCAGCTAAGCAGCCTTTTACAATCAGGCCTCTCCATTTATGACAGCCTAAATGCATTTAAACAACAAACGTTTCTCCCTTTTTACCGATGCGAGGCTGAGCAAGTGATTGAACGGTTAAAAGCTGGTGAATCAATTGAAGCCGCTATTTGTGACAGCCCTTTTTATGAAAAGGATTTTTCAAAAGTCATATCTCACGGCCAGCTGAGCGGCCGCCTGGATCGGGAGCTTTTCACATACAGCCAGTTCATATTGCAGCGGCTGGAACACAAGGCGCAAAAATGGACAGGCATCCTTCAGCCTGTGATTTATGGGTTTGTTGCTGCGATGATCTTATTTGTGTATTTGTCTATGCTCTTGCCTATGTATCAGATGATGAATCAAATATGAAAGGAAGAGGCCGATGAATGAGAAAGGATTTACACTTGTTGAAATGCTAATTGTGCTCTTTATTATTTCAATCTTGCTTTTAATTACGATACCGAACGTCACGAAACATAATCAAACCATTCAGAAAAAAGGGTGCGAGGGCCTGCAAAATATGATTAAGGCGCAAATGACTGCATTTGAACTCGATCATGAAGGGCAGACACCGAGCCTTGCTGATTTACAGTCAGAGGGCTATGTGAAAAAGGATGCAGTTTGTCCAAATGGGAAGCACATTATCATCACTGGCGGAGAAGTTAAGGTTGAACATTAAATTAAAGGAGGAGGGATTTACTCTTTTAGAAAGTTTGCTTGTGTTAAGTCTCGCCTCTATCCTCTTAATTGCGGTGTTTACCGCACTTCCTCCTGTTTATGGGAATACAGCCGTTCGTCAGGCGGCATGGCAGCTGAAAAACGATATTTTGCTTGCGCAGCAGACTGCAATGTCCAGTCATCAAAGAACAAAAATTCTCTTTCACAGAAAAGAGTATCAGTTAGTCACGGATGAAACGGTGATTGAAAGATCCTATCCGACAGGACTTTCTATAGAGCTGCTGACACTCAAAGACCGTTTGGAATTTAATGAGAAAGGGCATCCGAATACAGGCGGGAAATTACGCGTAAAAGGACATGCCGCTTATGATATCACAGTTTATTTAGGGAGCGGAAGAGTTAATGTGGAGAGAAAATAAAGGTTTTTCTACAATAGAAACAATGTCTGCGCTAAGCCTGTGGCTGTTTTTATTGCTGACAGTCGTGCCCTTGTGGAGCAAACTGATAGCTGATGAAGATATGGCGAAATCACGAGAGATCGGGTATCAGATCATGAATGAAAACATAAGCGAATATATGATGACTGGTGAAGGAACTGCTTCAAAAACAGTTGCGAAACACAATAATATCTATGCGCTGAAGTGGGAGGAGGAGGGGGATTATCAAACCGTATGCATCTCAGCAGCAGCTTATAAGAAAAAACCATTTTGCCTCAGCATTATGCGAACAGACTGGCTTTACGCTTCTTAACGTACTATTTTCGCTTTCCGTCTTTTTGCTCATATCAGGATCGTTAGCTATGATCTTCCATCTGTTTTTGTTGCGCCAGCAGGAACATGAGGGTTTCACAGAGCAAGAATGGATGGTTTCGATGGAGCAATTGATGAACGAGTGCAAGCAGTCACGCGAAGTCAAGACAGCTGAGAGTGGGAGCGTGTTGATCTGTACTACTTCTTCTGGGCAAGATATCCGTTTTGAAGCCTATCACTCCATGATACGAAAAAGGGTGGATGGCAAAGGGCATGTTCCGATTCTAGATCATATCACAGCGATGAAAGCTGAAATTGAAAACGGGATTGTTTTGATGAAAGTTGAAAGTGAGAATCAAGAAGTGTATCAAACTGCATTTCCCGTTTACCCGTATTTAGGAGGAGGGTGAATGTATCGCACGAGAGGTTTTATATATCCCGCTGTTCTTTTTATATCCGCACTTGTGCTGCTGGTCGTGAACTTTACTGCTGCTCAGTATATTTCGCGCTGCATGTTTGAAAAGGAAACAAAAGAGTTATATATAGGAGAAAATTTACTTCAGAATGGCGCGCTTTTGTCCATACGGCATATCCTTGAGCAACGGAAAGGCCAAAAGGGTTCACAGCAGTTTACAAATGGGCAGGTGTCTTATGACATTCATGAGACATCGATAAAAGAGCAAAAAGAAATTAATTTAAAAGCCATGACAGAGTCAGGAACCGAAAGAACTGCACAACTAGTGTTTGATCAAAAACAGAAACAACTGCTGAGCTGGACGGAATGAAGCGAAGAAAGGAGGTATAAAAAAAGTCCTGTGAGCCAACACTCATAATAATTGAATGATGAGGTGATCACGTGAAAACGAATGATTATGTCAAATACATGACTCAACAACTTGTCAAATATATAGATACCCCAAAAGATGAGCGAAAAGAACGAAAAGAGGTACGGAAAGAAACAAAAATACCTGCTTCACAGCAGTGGTTCGGTATTTTCCCCTATGGTTTCAAGTTATGGCTGAAGAGAAAAAAATAATTGCATAGATATAGTGAATAAGGTCCTTCTTAAATGGAGGACCTTATTGATATTCTTCTAATATGGCAATTTTATGAACCTTTTGGCTATACGGATTGAATGAAATTGTGACAAATACGCCAAATTCCTTTGATCCTTCCTTTAGGGTCAAATGGTATTGCTTCACTGCCTCATCTTTTCTTTTGCGGTCCCATACTTTTTGTTTGAACAGTACCTGTGCGAGCGGGTACCTTTTTTTTGCTTCTTTCACTGCAAGCTCTTCCCATTTAGATATGTGGCGGGCGGCCATAAGCGGCATTTCTTCTGCGTGAGCGGCAGAGGTGCCGAAAACGAGAAGAGAAAGACAAATCACACACGGTTTGATCATGATGCTGTCACCCTTTCCTTGTTTATGTTTACCAAATCATAATTGGATATGCATCTGCTTTCTTACAAAGCAATCCCAAAAATTTCAAAAATATAAAAAGATGAGCAATACTGAGTAAGACTTTGTAAGATGGCGAAAACATTCTTTTAAACGAACAAAATGGTCGATTTTGATGTTTTTCAAACCATTAAACGTTGAATATACTCTATGTATAGTTCTTTAAAAAGAACGAATGTCATATTACGTTACAGTGTTCTACAGGAGGTAAGAGATGTTTCGATTGTTCCGCAATCAGCTAAAAGCGATGACGAAACTGAAAGTGCTGCTTTTTTTTCAGCTTTCAGTCATTTTCAGTCTGACTGCCGCGATTTGCTTACAAATTTCCGGTGACACAAGCGCTGCTTTTCATGATACAGAAACATTGAGTATGTCACTTCAAACGTGTAAAGACTTTCAGCATACAGATAAAAACTGCCATTACGATAAACGCTGGGACCAAAGTGATTTGCACTTGTCAGATCAAACGAATACGAAAGGCACTGTATGCTCACCTGTTACTCTATTTGCTAAGTTCGAAAATACAGGTGAGAAACTGAAGAAATCAAAATGGAAGTGGGAGCTTCATAAGCTGGAAAACGCCCGAAAGCCATTAAAGGATGGGAACGTGATCGAAAAAGGGTTTATTTCCGAGCAAATTGGCGATTCACTATATAAAATCGAAACGAAGAAAAAAATGAAACCCGGTATTTATGCATTTAAAGTATTTAAACCGGCCGGATACCCTGCAGACGGCAGTACTTTTGAGTGGTCGGAGCCAATGACGCTTGCAAGGTGCGATGAAAAACCGACAGTCCCGAAAAAAGAAACGAAGGCTGCCGTCAAAAAGGCGAAGGAAACATCACAAAAGGATATGCAAGAAAAAACAAATGAAGAGGACGGATCTCAAGAAGCGGTAACGAAAGAAAAAGATACTCAATCAGTTGAGAAGGAAAGCGGGGATGAGGATGAAAAAAGCAATGAAGATGATCAGTAATATTCTCTACGTGATCATCTTTACTCTCATTATTGTACTTACGCTTGTCGTGATATCAACTCGTTCATCCGGGGGAGAACCGGCAGTGTTTGGATACACGCTCAAATCAGTTCTCTCGGGTTCAATGGAGCCCGAGTTCAACACAGGTTCTTTAATATTGGTCAAAGAAATCACCGATGTGAAAGAGCTTCAAAAGGGTGACGTCATTACATTTATGCAGGATGAACATACGGCGGTCACCCACAGGATTGTTGATGTGACAAAGCAAGGAGACCATTTGTTATTTAAAACAAAAGGGGACAATAACGCCGCAGCTGATTCAGCGCTTGTATCGGACGAAAATGTCCGAGCGCAATATACGGGTTTTCAGCTCCCATATGCCGGCTATATGCTTCATTTTGCCAGCCAGCCAATCGGAACAGCTGTTTTACTGATTGTTCCCGGCGTGATGCTGCTGGTGTACGCTTTTGTGACGATCACTAGCGCCTTTAGAGAAATTGAAAGAAAGACAAAAGCTTTGGAAACAGATAGAAAGGACAGCACGATGTCCACTTAACTTCAGTTGTAAACCTGGAAACAGGTTTCGATATAAATCATTCAATAAAAGGGGAGTTTGCCATGGGCATGAAAAAGAAATTAAGTTTAGGAGTTGCTTCCGCAGCACTAGGATTAGCTTTAGTAGGAGGAGGAACATGGGCAGCTTTTAATGACATTAAATCAACGGATGCTACTTTTGCGTCAGGTACACTTGATTTATCTGCTAAGGAAAATTCAGCAAGTGTCAATTTATCAAATTTAAAGCCGGGAGACAAATTGACGAAAGACTTCCAATTTGAAAATAACGGCACACTTGCGATTAAAGAAGTATTAATGGCGCTGAATTACGGTGAATTTAAAGCAAACGGCGGCAGTAATACATCAGCAGAAGATTTTCTCAGCCAGTTTGAAGTGACAGTATTGACAGTAGGAAAAGAGGGCGGCAATGGATACCCTAAAAATATTATCTTAGATGATGCCAACCTCAAGGACTTGTATTTGATGTCTGCTAAAAATGATGCAAAGGCTGCTGAAAAAATCAAAAAACAAATTGACCCTAAATTCTTACATGCAAGCGGTAAAGTCAATGTAGCCACAATTGACGGTACAACCGCTCCAGAATATGATGGTGTTCCAAAAACACCGATTGATTTTGATCAGGTTCAAATGGAGATCCAATTCAAAGATGACAAAACAAAAGACGAAAACGGCCTAATGGTTCAAAATAAATACCAAGGCAACTCAGTACAGCTTCAATTCTCGTTTGAAGCAACACAGTGGAACGGCTTGACAGTCAAAAAGGAACATACTGAAAAAGACGGTTACATTAAAGAAAATGAAAAAGCGCACAGTGAGGATAAAAATTAATAACATCGTGAAGGCCCAGTATTGATATACTGGGCCTTCTTGATGTGTATTGACAAAAGAGGAGTCAGTGCCTCTGCTCAGGCACTACTCCTCTTTTTGGGACTTTCTCCATTTTTGATAATCTAAAAATTCACGAAATTGTTTTTTCGATACCCCGGATGTCATTGCATCGCGAACTAATTTCTCCCATTCACTATCTAATTGACCATCGTATTCGGTTTCATGTTTCTCATCGAGCAAAGTATGAACCGAGACGTCCAGAACAGCGGAGACTTTTTCGAGAAATTGAATGGAGGGGTTCGTTTGTAGATTTCGTTCTATTGAGCTTAAATAAGACTTCGCTACCCCAGCTTTTTCAGCTAGTTCTGATAGTGAGTAGCCTTTTTCTTTACGGTATTGTTTAATACGCTGGCCAATCAATGTCATCACCTTCCTTGTGATATTATAGCACATTCAGAAAGGATTTATGGTATGACTTCTGGCTGCCGGACCAGGATGAGCAGACTTTTTGTTTAAAAGTAAATATTTTCGTATTTCTTCCGGGCTGATATTTGCCTCTTTGGCTTTCAACATCAATTCAACCCATTCTTGATCTAATTCGAAGTGCTCTTGTTTTGCATTTTTCATGCAGACTCTCCTCCTAAAATACTTGTTTATGTATTTCAGCCAGCCCGGCCATGACTCTTGTGTGCCTTCAGCGTCTCTGGAAGTCATTTGCCATTGAAATTACCAGAATTTTTTTCCAATACACCTTTATTATAATCGCATTTTTTCAAAAAAAACGAGAACGATGTCGAATGGCAAAAAAGTTAGCTTGAAATATTATTTTGCAAATAAAATAAACCGCCATTTTCAATTTCTATTGATATCTTCGGTTGATACAGGGATTTCAGCGCCTGTTTTTCTAGATGATACTCTTCTGGTTTTTCTTCTGTATGCTCATAAAACTTATCAAGCAATGACAGATCATTCTTCCACCTGTTCACCGCCTGTTCTGCCCAGTCTGACGGCTCCTGCATAGCGGATTTGGCAATATAGTTTTCCATCCGCTTAAGGCCGCTTGCCGGTTTGATCATAGGCGATATGGTGAAGCAATAGTCACAGATGTGAGACGTCAGTGAAAGATGTGTGAGCTTGCTTTGAAAATGTTCAATGATGGTTCCAGAGACTAGGTGAAGACCTAGTGACAATAGCTTATCCTTTTTCATGTCGGACTGGTATGAAATCGTGACATTTATACCAAGCCAAGGCTGGAGTGGGACTTTAGCTCCAGTTGACTCAATTTTCTCATACATTCTGGTAAATCTCCCATTTTGTTTAACAGCTTTGAACATTTGAAAAAGGCGGGGGGCTCCAAAATAAATAAATTCGCCATCTAGGTCTTTTGGAGCGGTTTCTTTATCTGTTATAAAAGTGATTTTCATCGGTTTCGGATCGCCGCCTGTCTTCTCGCGCCAGTGCCAGTAGAAAGGGCGGTTCATGATCTGTTTGTCCATTTCAACGGTAAGCTGCACTGTCATATAGCCGGAACCTTGATCGATGATTTGGCAGCTGTTTGCCTGAAAAAAACGAAGCAGAAAATCGTGAACCTCTTGCTGTCTCACTTATAAAACCTCCTTACAGGCTAAGATCCTCTTTTTTCAGCAGGCTGCTGTTTTTTATAAGACAAAAATGAGGTTAAGTTGTCCATTTTGATTTTCATTTCTTCTTCTGTTGCGGAATGGTACAAAATGTCGTGCAGGTGTTCTTCGAAATTGTTTACTTGAATTTTCGTTAATATATCGTCAAGTTCACCGACCACTTTTTCAAATAAATGAATTTTTTCATATAGCAGCTTTAAAATATGTTCTTCCACCGTATGTTTTGTCGCCATGTTGTAAATATGCACGTCACGCTCCTGGCCGAGCCTGTGAATTCTTCCGATTCTTTGCTCAAGGCGCATCGGATTCCATGGCAGGTCATAGTTGATCATGTGATTGCAAAATTGCAGGTTAATTCCTTCTCCGCCGGCTTCAGTTGCAATCAGAACCTGGACCTTTCCTCGAAAAAGATCCTTCATCCAGTCTTTTTTTCCGCGCTTAAATCCGCCTCTGAAGGGCACGGAGCTGATGCCGTTTTGCTGAAGGAACCATTGGAGGTAAATCTGGGTTGCCCGATATTCTGTAAAAATAATGACCTTATCGTCTATCTTCTTGATCAGATCAACGACTTGCAGCGCTTTAGAGTTTTGTGTGACTTGGTTGATGCGGTCTATTAAAACCGAAATGGTGTTTTCATCAATCGCCGGTGCTTGTTTTTCTTTTTGATCGAGCATTTTTTTCAGCGTCATATAAACCGCTTCTCTGCTTGAACAGCACTCTCTTTGCAATGTCATAATCGAGAACATGCTGGCCGGCTTATTGATGCCCTCCTTCAGACTGGAAATGTCATCGTAAAGCGCTTGTTCTGATGGAGAAAATTCAATCGGCACTGTTTCAACATGCCGCTGTTTCCAAGTCAGTCCGGTATCACGCCGCCTGTTTCGGATCATGACTTTATTTACAAGATCTTTTAAATGCTCATGCGTTTCTAAACTGGATTTCTTATTGGCAAACTCTTCTTGAAAGTGATTTTGACTGCCTAAATGGCCGGGTTTTAATAAGGACACCAAATTGAATATTTCTTCGATACGGTTTTGAATTGGCGTCGCTGTAAGAAGCAGGCAATATTTTTTTACGAGATTCCGGACAAATTCATAGTTCTTCGTTTTGCTATTTTTCAGTTTGTGTGCCTCATCAATAATAACGAGATCATATGGAATAGACAGCACGATTTCCCGGTGGGGCGAACGCTTTGCGGTATCGATTGATGAGACGACAATATCGCTCTGCTCCCACACGTAGCTTTTCTTTTGTTCAACGGCTGGGATCAAAAATTTTTCCTGAAGCTCTTTGACCCACTGCGACACAAGGGACGCGGGCACAAGGATCAAAATTTTCTTGGCTAATCCGCGAATCATATATTCTTTTAGAATCAGCCCCGCTTCAACCGTTTTCCCGAGACCCACCTCATCTGCTAAAATCGCTTTTCCGTTCATTTTTTCAACCACTTTTTGCGCAACCTCAAGCTGGTGCGGGAGCGGTGTAAAGGAAGGCAGGTATAAAGGGGCCCGTAAGCCTTTGAATTCAGGTATAGCTAATGTTTCCTGGATTTCTGCAGAGAGCTTGTACAGTTCCCAGTTCGCCCAAGGGCCATCATGTTGAAGCCTTTCCGCGAATTCTTCAGGCCATTTTGTATCGTAGATCAATTCTGCGTCCATTGCGTTGAAACCGCCTTTCTTATTCTTCGATTCTTAAAATGAACAATATCAGAAAAATCTGCCCAAATTGCTGTTGCCCAGCATATAGTGATGGTGGTAGGATATGAGTATGTATTTGATGTAAGATATTGCTATAGTATGTCCATAACAGAATGAAAATATGAGCGAATGACAGCAAGGGGAGAGACCTGACCGAGAATCTCGGGATTCAGGCGCCGAAGGAGCAAACTGCGGAGTGAATCTCTCAGGCAAAAGAACTCTTGCTCGACGCAACTCTGGAGAGTGTTTGCGCGGATGCGCAAACCACCAAAGGGGACGTCTTTGCGTATGCAAAGTAAACTTTCAGGTGCCAGGACAGAGAACCTTCATTTTACATGAGGTGTTTCTCTGTCCTTTTTTCTATGTTTTTTTAGCTGCGCCGTTGAAAAAGGGGAGGAATTCGATGCTGAAAAGAACGCCGTTATTTGACCTGTATAAAAAATATGGAGGGAAAACGATTGATTTCGGAGGCTGGGAGCTGCCTGTTCAATTTTCTTCTATCAAAAAGGAACACGAAGCTGTCCGAACTGCAGCCGGGCTGTTTGATGTCTCTCATATGGGAGAAATCGAAGTGTCAGGAAATGACAGTCTGCCTTTTTTGCAAAGGCTGATGACCAATGATATTTCCGCGTTAACACCGGGCCGGGCACAATACACCGCAATGTGCTATTCCGACGGCGGAACCGTCGATGATTTACTTGTCTATCAAAAAGGTGAGAACCATTATTTGCTGGTCATTAATGCTTCTAATATAGATAAAGATTTGGCTTGGATGAAAGAACATGCCGCAGGTGATGTGCAGATTGATCATTTGTCTGATCAGATCGCGCTCTTAGCTCTACAGGGGCCAAAAGCAGAAACAATCTTAAAAACGCTGACGTCTTCAGATTTATCTGCATTACAGCCGTTTGCATTTATTGATGAGGCTGATATCAGCGGCTGCAAAGCGCTTATTTCGCGCACCGGTTATACGGGTGAGGACGGATTTGAAATTTACTGCCGCACGGATGACGCTGTGGAGATATGGGAGAAAATCATTGATGCAGGAGAAGCATACGGGCTGATTCCATGCGGCCTCGGCGCACGTGATACGCTCCGGTTTGAAGCGAAGCTCCCCCTTTACGGCCAGGAGCTGACCCGGGATATTACACCGATTGAAGCAGGTATAGGCTTTGCCGTAAAGCACAAAAAACAGTCTGACTTTTTTGGCAAGTCAGTATTGAGTGAACAGAAAGAAAAAGGGGCGAAGCGAAAGCTTGTCGGACTCGAAATGATTGAAAAAGGGATACCGCGGCACGGGTATGAAGTGTTCCATAATGGCAAGTCCGTCGGAAAGGTGACAACCGGCACGCAGTCACCGACATTAGGGAAAAACGTCGGCCTTGCCTTAATTGCTGCGGAAGCGAGTGAAATCGGGACTGTAGTTGAGGTAGAGATTCGCAAAAAATTAGTGAAAGCAAAGGTTGTTAAAACACCATTTTATAAACGCTAATATTTTTTCTTTGGGGAGAGGAGTCAACACATGAAGCACCGTTATTTGCCCGCAACAGAAAAGGATAAACAGGAAATGCTTGCCGCGATCGGCGTAAGCGGCGTCGATGAACTATTTGCCGATATACCGGAAAACGTCAGATATAAAAAAGAGTATCAAATCAAAAAAGCGAAATCAGAAACCGAGCTCACAAGAGAGCTGGCAAAGCTGGCCTCTAAAAATAGCGATACCGTACAACACGCCTCTTTTTTGGGAGCGGGTGTATATGACCACTACCAGCCTGTGATCGTGGATCATGTTATTTCACGCTCTGAGTTTTATACGGCATATACGCCTTATCAGCCGGAAATTTCGCAAGGGGAGCTTCAGGCTATTTTCGAATTCCAAACGATGATCTGTGAGCTGACAGGAATGGATATCGCCAACTCCTCTATGTATGACGGCGGAACAGCCTTGGCAGAAGCGGCAATGCTTGCTTCCGGCCATACGAAAAAGAAAAAAATCGTTGTGTCAAAAACCGTGCATCCAGAATCGAGAGAAGTGCTGAAAACGTACGCAAAAGGCCAGTATATTGAAGTTGTTGAAGTTCCCAGTGCGGATGGTGTCACAGATCTTGACGCTTTGCGCCAAACCGTTTGCGAGGATACAGCCGCAGTGATCGTTCAGTACCCGAATTTTTTTGGACGGATCGAGCCGTTAAAGGATATTGAGCCTATCGCTCATCAAGGGAAATCCATGTTCATTGTGTCAGCCAACCCGCTTGCGTTAGGCCTCCTCACTCCGCCGGGCAAGTTTCAGGCTGATATCGTCGTCGGCGATGCGCAGCCTTTCGGCATTCCTTCAGCATACGGCGGCCCGCATTGCGGCTTTTTCGCCGTCACGAAAAAGTTAATGAGAAAGGTGCCGGGCCGTCTCGTCGGACAAACGGAAGACGAAAACGGCAAAAGAGGCTTTGTGCTTACATTACAAGCCAGAGAACAGCATATCCGCCGGGATAAAGCGACATCAAATATATGCTCGAATCAAGCTTTAAATGCACTGGCAGCTTCTGTCGCCATGACAGCTCTCGGGAAAAACGGCGTAAAAGAAATCGCCCGCCAAAATATCCTAAAAGCAAACTATGCAAAGCAAGAAGTGAAAAAAGCGGGCCTCCCCATTATATTTGACGGCCCGATGTTTAATGAATTTGTCATCAAACTGGTTGAACCGGTGAAAGCTGTGAACCAGCGTTTGCTGGCAAAAGGCATCATCGGCGGATATGATCTTGGGCTGACGTATCCAGGGATGGACTGTCATATGCTGATTGCTGTAACGGAGCTGAGAACAAAAGAAGAAATTGACGGACTCATTCAGGAATTGGGGGATCGCCATGAGTAATCAGGACCAGGCACTTATATTTGAGCTATCCAGAGAAGGCCGTATCGGCTACAGCCTGCCAGAGCTCGATGTACCGGAAATCGAATTGGAGGACCTCTTATCAGACACCTACATCCGTGACGTGGACGCAGAGCTGCCTGAGGTGTCCGAACTGGATATCATGCGCCATTATACAGCGTTGTCCAAACGGAATCACGGGGTGGATTCGGGCTTTTACCCGCTTGGTTCCTGCACAATGAAATACAATCCGAAAATCAATGAAAAGATTGCGCGAATTCCCGGTTTTGCTGCAATTCATCCTCTTCAAGATGAAGATACGGTGCAAGGCGCTTTAGAGCTTTTATATGATTTAAGCGAGCACCTCGAGGACATTACGGGAATGGATGAGGTCACACTTCAGCCCGCTGCCGGGGCGCATGGTGAATGGACAGGGCTGATGATGATCCGCGCCTATCATGAAGCGCGCGGGGATTTCAAGCGGACGAGGGTCATTGTTCCTGATTCCGCGCATGGGACAAATCCTGCTTCAGCGACAGTAGCCGGCTTTGAAACGGTTACGGTGAAATCGAATGAAAATGGGCTTGTCGATCTGGAAGATTTAAAAAGAGCGGTGAATGAAGAAACTGCTGCTCTGATGCTGACGAATCCGAATACGCTTGGCCTGTTTGAGGAGCAGATCACCGAGATGGCGGCAATCGTTCACCAAGCGGGCGGAAAACTGTACTATGACGGCGCCAATTTAAATGCGGTTTTAAGCAAAGCGAGACCGGGAGATATGGGATTTGACGTGGTGCATCTCAACCTGCATAAAACATTCACCGGCCCTCATGGCGGCGGCGGTCCCGGTTCAGGCCCTGTCGGTGTAAAAAAAGAGCTGATTCCTTATTTGCCAAAGCCAGTTTTAATCAAAAAGGAAGGGCGCTTTACATTTGATGATGACCGCCCACACTCGATCGGCCGCGTCAAGCCGTATTACGGCAACTTCGGCATCAATGTCAGAGCGTATACGTATATCCGCTCTATGGGGCCTGACGGCTTACAGGCTGTTACTGAGAACGCAGTGTTAAACGCCAACTATATGATGAGAAAGCTCGCGCCTTATTACGATCTTCCGTTTGACCGTCATTGCAAGCATGAATTTGTATTGTCAGGCAAGCGGCAGAAAAAGCTGGGAGTCCGTACGCTTGATATAGCAAAACGGCTGCTTGATTTCGGCTATCATCCGCCTACGATTTATTTCCCGCTTAATGTTGAAGAATGCATCATGATTGAGCCGACAGAGACGGAATCAAAGGAAACGCTGGATGCGTTTATCGACGCTATGATTCAAATCGCAAGAGAAGCGGAGGAGAATCCTGAGCTCGTTCAAGAGGCGCCGCATACGACAATTGTAAAAAGAATGGATGAAACAAAAGCGGCGAGACACCCGGTGCTCAGGTATGAGTAGGCAAAAAGATAAATAACAACAGCTGCTTAATAGATTGTATGTGGGTTCAATGCGGTCATTAAACTGGTTTGTAAGGTGTTTTTGTATTTCTTCGCCTCTTTTGGCGTGCAACTGGTGAGCATGAAAAATCCTTCATCCGTTCAATGAGAACGTTTGAAGGATTTTTTAATGCAGCTGCCTCTCTATCCAAAGGAATCTTTACCAATCCATTGTTAGCCCTCTTAAGAATTTTTTAAAAAATGGGGTTCATTGCATGAGATTTGAAGTGATGCTGCCAGTGGGCGTAATGAAAGGTGAAGAAATCATTGCGGCTTTGGTATGGGAGCATTGATGAGAATTTAAAAAAACAGGCTTTCTGATTGAAAAAGAGGTTGAGCAGAATAACCTCTTTTTCTATACAAAAATATAAAATAATAACGAAGCGAAAATCTATCGTTAAGTTGACTCTCTGATCATAAGTTTTGTTGGTAGTTTAATAATTCTTCTGTTTAAAGAAGTGTTACCCGAAATATTCTCGATGAGTTTCAAAACAGCCTGCTGACCTAATTCTATTATCGGAATATCAATCGTTGTTATGGTCGGAGTGACGACTTGGCAGATCAGTTGGTTGTCAAAACCAATGACAGCTAAGTCTTCTGGAACATGAAAGCCACTTTTTATCGCCTGCTTAATAATCCCTGCGGCGACTTGATCATTCCCTGTAAATATTGCTGAGGGCCTGTCTTTTAAATCTTTTATCTTATCAAAAACGCGAAAGCCATCCTCGATATTAAACAATTCCCCGAATATCCATTCATTTTTATGATGTAAATTGTAATCTTGTAGAGCTTTCAAATAACCCTCTTTCCTCTGACGTTGAGCTTCGCTATATGGAGTATCAAAACAAAATCCAATTTTTTTATGTCCTCTTTCAATTAAATGTGCTACTCCCATGTATGCGGCTTCAAATTCATCATACCCAATGATCGTTATGTCCGCTGAGTGATGATACTCATTACATAATAAGATAGGCCCATACTTCAGGAAAGGGGATATCTTCTCCCATTCATTTTCTAACGTTCCAAGAATAATACCGTCAACTTCTTTGTGTTTCAATAACTCTAATAGCTCTAGTTCTGTCTGTTGGTCATAAAAGGTTTGAAATACAATGACCTTGTAATGTTGAGACAGCGCTTCATGAGAGACCCCTTTTATTAATTGAGTGAAAAATGGATGGTCGATACTCGGAACCGATAAAGCTATCGTTTGCGTCTTATTTCTTCTGAAATTCCGTGCTAAATAATTGGGCGTGTAGTCAAGTTCGCTAATCGTTTTTAAGATCATATCTCTTTTTTCTTTCGACACATAAGGATGATTATTCAATACTCTTGATACTGTGGTTTTAGACACATTGCACAATTTTGCTATCTCATCGATTGTAGGCATATTTTCCCTTCCTTAAAAAAGTTATTGACATGTTATCGGTTTCAGAAATTAGGATAAATTTGTATCAAATTTTCCAGATTACAAATCATTGGAGGTACTGTTCATGCAAAAACAGGTTAAAGTTACAGGTAAAAGTAAAGAAAACATGTTTCTGCTAAAACATTTAAAAGGTGACGTGCAAGGAAAAGAACTTGTTATTGAAGACAGTATTGTAAACGAGCGCTGGAGACACGTATTAAAAGAAAATACAGATATTGAAAATGATCTTTTCAACTACCAAAAGCATCGTGAAATAAGTAATGTCCCTTTTTTGCCTGTAGATAGATTAATAACCAATGATGAAGTGGATGATATTTTAAAAACGTTAACTAAAGTTTTGCCAACTGGAAAATTTACAAGTGGTTCCTATGTAGACCAATTCGAAAAGGTTTTATCTACATATTTACATAAAAGGTATGTAATTGCAACTAGCAGCGGAACCGATGCGATCATGATAGGGTTATTGGCTTTAGGATTAAACCGGGGGGATGAAGTAATCATGCCGGCTAATAGCTTTTCAGCTACTGAAAATGCTGTATTAGCTTTGGGAGGCGTTCCTGTCTATGCGGATATTAACCCGCAAACATTCTGCATCGATCCTAACAAAATTGAGGAAGCAATAACTCCTTATACAAAGTTTATTCTGCCTGTGCACTTATACGGAAAACATTCAGAAATGGAGCATATCCGTCAAATAGCAAATCGTTATCAATTGAAAGTGATTGAGGATGCTTGCCAAGGGATTGGACTGACAGACTTAGGAAAGTATGCAGACATTACTACATTAAGCTTTAATCCATATAAGAATGTTGGTGTATGCGGCAAGGCTGGGGCGATAGCGACTGATAATGAAGAGCTCGCTGAAAAATGCATTCAATTTAGTTATCATGGTTTTGAAGTAAATGTGAAAAATAAGAAAGCCATCAATTTTGGTTTTAATTCAAAAATGGACAATATACAGGCAGCGATCGGTTTAGAGAGAATAAAGTATCTCTCATTAAACAACTTCAAAAGACTATTCTTGGCGGATAGATACATGACTCAATTAGCAGAATTACAGAATAAAGGCCTTATTGAATTGCCAGAATTAAGTGAAGATCATGTGTGGCATCTGTTTCCTATAAAGGTAAGAACAGAAGATAGGACAAACATTATGACTGCATTAAAGGATGATTTTGGCGTTCAAACAGATGTGTATTATCCAGTACTGTCACATATGCAAAAAACTCCTTTAGTGCAGGACAAGTATGCAAAACTCCAATTGGTTCATACGGAAAAGGCTCATCGTCAGGTACTGCACTTGCCTTTATATCCGTCATTTACATTAGAAGAACAAGACAGAGTGTTGGAGGGACTGTTTGATGTTATTAAGCAAGAAATCGGAGTATAAAACATTATCCAAGGTTGAACATCCTAAGTACATTGTTTTTTGTGATTTTGATGAAACGTATTTTCCGCATACAATCGATGAACAGAAACAACAACACATATATGAACTCGAAGACTATCTAGAACAAAAAAGCAAAGATGGAGAACTGCTAATCGGATGGGTTACTGGGAGTAGTATAGAGTCTATACTCGATAAAATGGGACGGGGAAAATTTAGATGTTTCCCGCATTTTATAGCTAGTGATCTGGGAACAGAAATTACGTACTTTTCAGAGCATAACTTCGGACAGCAAGATCATGAGTGGAACAGTCGTATAAATGAATCGTTTAGTAAAGAAAAAATTGAAATGCTTGTGAAACAGTTACGTGAAAATGAGAACATTTTTTTGGATCCACAAACTCAATTAGGAAAGTCACGGTATAAGCATAATTTTTATTATCAGGAACAAGATGAAATAAACGACAAGAAAAACCTGTCGGCCATTGAAAAGATCTGCGAGGAATACGGTGTTTCAGTTAATATAAATCGGTGTAATCCCTTAGCAGGTGACCCTGAAGGCAGCTATGATGTAGATTTTATACCCATGAGAACAGGAAAACACGAGATTGTAAAGTTTATGTTAGAGAAATACAACCTAAATGCCGAAAATGCGATCGCGTTTGGAGATAGTGGAAATGACGTTCGTATGCTACAGGCGGTAGGGAATGGCTATCTC
This sequence comes from Bacillus sp. MSP13, assembly GCF_000815295.1. Lineage (NCBI taxonomy): Bacteria > Bacillati > Bacillota > Bacilli > Caryophanales > Bacillaceae > Bacillus > Bacillus sp. MSP13. The sequence continues at coordinate 212,206 of NZ_JXAQ01000005.1, read as the reverse complement.
TTAAAAAATGCAACACAAGAAGCCAAAAACTTGCACCACCTTATATCTGATAGTGAGTACTCAAAAGGAATTACAAATACCTTGAAAAAATTAATTGGATAATGAGGAGGAAATAGATATGAAGAAGATTGGAATCATAGGTGCAGGTGGTATTGCAAGGGCGCATGCAACGGCTTTATCTACAATAAAAAATGCAGAGTTGGCAGGGGTGTATGACATAAATCAACAGCAGGCGGCAAGCTTTGTTAAAACGTTCGGTGGGAAGACATATGAACATGTAGATGAACTAATTGATGTCTCAGAAGGTATCATTGTAGCATCCCCAAACTTTTGCCATAAAGAACATGCTTTGCAAGCATTAGCAAAACATAAGCATGTATTGTGTGAAAAGCCTATGGCCATTTCTCTTGAGGAAGCAAGCATAATGAAAGATACTGCTGAAAGGTTAGACGTCAGAGCTTGTATGGGATTTAATTATAGATATTTGCCTTACGTAAATATCTTAAAAAGTTTAATCATCAATAATGAATTAGGCAACATTCTGTCCGTAAAAGTACATTTCAAGAAAAATAGTGCAATTAGACGTAAGAAGTTTACTTGGAGAGATGACGCTAATAGTAAGAAGACTAGTGGATCATTGGGGGATCTGGGTATTCATCTTATCGACATGGTATGGTACTTGTTTGAGAGTGATTTCCTCCCAGAATCAGTAAGGGCAAAGATGAACACAAATGTAAAAACAAAAGAGGAAAAACAGGTGCTTGTAGATGACTATGCAGAAATTTATGGTCAACTGAAGAACAAGGTATTTGTCAATATCATCACATCAAAAAGCTCTGTACCTGAAGACTGTGGTTTTAGCATCGAGGTAGTGGGGCACAAAAAAGAGTTTAAATACCACACAGGTAATCCTCACGAGTACAAGCTCATTGATGGCTTGTACGCGGTAGACTGCCCAGTGCCGCAAAGTTTGTTAAACGATCCGCCAAACGAATTTTATGGTTGGGCTGATTCTTTTAGAAGCGAGTTAATCAATTGGATTGAAGCAACTCAGAAAGATTGGGTTGAGATTCCTTCTTTTATCGATGGTTTTAGATCTCAGGAAGTATTGGAAATGTTCTTTGAGAAGGATAGCAACTTTCAAAAAATGTCTGTTTAGCAGTCAATTAGTGATTCGAAAAGGTAAGCTACTAAAAAAGCAGGAATTCATTTTCCTGCTTTTTCATATAGGGGTGTAAGGAATGGTAAGAGGGACATACTTATTTGGATATGCTTTCTTTTTTACAGTGGGCATTATCCATATCTCAACAGGGAGTTTGACACCATTTTTATTAGAGTCTTTTAACAAGACAACAGACGACATTTCGGTCATCATTTTCTTTCAGTTTACCGGTTTCCTAAGCGGCGTATTAATGGCGCCGTTAATGATTAAGAAATACAGTCACTTTAGGACACTGACGTTCGCTTTAACCATCATGCTTGTGGCGTTAAGTCTCTTTTTTCTAACCAAAGATTGGTATTATATTGTTGTAATGGCTTTTCTTTTAGGATATGGGGCAGGTACATTAGAAACAACAGTTGGTTCCTTTGTCATTGCTAATTTTGCAAGTAATGCAGAAAAAATGAGTAAGTTGGAAGTCCTTTTCGGATTAGGCGCTTTATCTTTTCCATTATTCATTAATTCCTTCATTAATATCAATAACTGGTATGTACCATATTACTGCATATTCACCTTTTTGTTTGTCCTATTAGCAGGGTGGATAATGTTCTTATCCAAGAACAGAAAGTACACTAAGAACGCTAACCAGCAAGTGTCCCTGCCAGATGCAGGAGCCTTTCAATACTTTATAGGAGATAGAAAAAAATCAAAGCAGTTAGGCTTTTTTGTATTTTTTGCTTTCCTATATGCTGGAATTGAAACGAATTTTGCCAACTTTTTACCTTCCATCATGATAAACCAAGACAATGCACAAATTAGCCTTATAAGTGTCTCCTTTTTCTGGGTGGGGATCATCATAGGAAGAATCCTGATTGGTTTAGTAAGCAGAAGGCTTGATTTTTCGAAGTATCTTCTATTTAGTTGCAGTTGTTTAATTGTTTTGTTGATTGCCTTCTCTTATATAAGCAACCCAATCATTCAATTGGGTGGTACATTTTTGATTGGTCTGTGTATAGCGGGCATATTTCCCATTGCATTAACACTAGCCTCCATCATGATTCAAAAGTACGTTGACGAAGTGACAAGTTTATTTATTGCTTCGGCAAGTTTCGGAGGAGCAATCATTTCTTTCTTAATCGGATGGAGTTTAAATCAGGATACGATCTTATTAACCATGGGGATATTTACAACGATGGCGATGATTTTAGTGGGTATATCTGTAAAGATTAGGAGAACGAAAACAGAAGACCCTATTTCGATTGAAAGCAAAGCTTCAAAAACGCAGTAACACACGTGTACATGAAAGATACGAATAGTCCTATCGTAAGTAAGAAGAGGATGTAGTGTCCTCTCAGGCTGTCGAGTGTTTTCTCGGCAGTATGAAAAAAAGCATTCATTCATCTAAAAAGGCGAATGATCAGCGTTTTGGCGCCAAACTTTTTTGTAAAGATCAGGCGAAAAGGCTCTGCTGATGGCCATTTCTAAAAGAGCACTTAATCGGGATATATGGGCAGTGGCAGTGTTAACTAGTGTTCTGTCCTTTGAGTCTTTTCATGTGGGCAGTAAAAAAAATCCTTCAAACGTTCTCGTTGAACGAAAGAAGGATTTTTTAATGCTCAGGCGAAAAAAATATAAGAAAAGGAAAAGCGGAAAATACATTAAAAGCCAATAGGCAGCTGTTTAGCTTTATTTCTTTGCTTTAATCTTTCCGCCCCATTTTTTAAAGCCGCCTTTTAGGTTGTAAATTTCAGTGCAGCCGTTTTTGCGCAGGGTTTGTGCCGCGCGTCCGCTGCGGACGCTGTTTTGGCAGTACAGATAAACAGGCTTGTCCGGACGGATTTCATTTTTTCTCTGTTTCAGCTGGGAGAGCGGAATGTTGCGGGCGCCTAAAATATGCCCGCCCTCAAACTCATTAGGCTCACGAACATCAATCAGCTGCGCTTTTCGGTAACCCGCGCGGAATTCTTCTTCCGTAAGTGTTTTCATAATTCGCTGCTGATAGACATATGAAGCAATCATATACACGAGAAACGCAGCAAAAATAATCAAAACGATCATATTAGACAATGTGGTTCTACTCCTTTAGCATATAAAATCAAAACCCTGTTCATAAAACAAGGTGATAGAGCCGTTTTCGACAAGTTCTATTATAGTAAAGCATAGCGCGATTGTCATCCATAATGGAACGAAAATATTTTTCATTTTCCCGGCAGTTTGATAAACTGATTCTATTAAAACGGTAAGGAAGGTCTCAAAATGGAAAAAGAAACGTGGCGGTTTATAGACTCAGGCAATGCAAATCCTGCATTTAATATGGCGCTTGATGAAGCGCTTTTATATTGGCACAGCGAAAAAAAATACCCCCGGTTATCCGTTTTTACGGCTGGAATCCGGCGACTCTTTCTGTAGGGTATTTTCAAAATATTAAAAAGGAAATTAATTTTGAAGCAGTACATAAGTATCATCTTGGATTCGTCAGACGCCCAACCGGCGGGAGAGGTGTGCTGCACGATCAAGAATTGACATACAGCGTGATTGTTTCAGAAGAACACCCCGAAATGCCGGCGACGGTCACTGAGGCATACCGAGTCATTTCTGAAGGCATCCTCCAAGGCTTTAGAAATCTCGGTCTGGACGCTTACTTTGCCATCCCGAGAACTGAAAAAGAAAAAGAAAGCTTAAAAAATCCGCGGTCATCTGTTTGTTTTGACGCGCCTTCGTGGTATGAGCTTGTCGTCGAGGGACGCAAGGTGGCGGGAAGCGCGCAAACAAGACAAAAAGGCGTGATTCTTCAGCATGGTTCTATTCTCCTTGATTTGGATGAGGACAAGCTGTTTGATTTGTTTTTGTATCCGAGTGAAAGAGTCAGAGAGCGGATGCAGCGCAATTTCAAAAATAAAGCGGTTGCCATTAACGAACTCACTGAAAAGCGGGTAACGATGGACGAGGCCCGTAAAGCCTTTAAAGAAGGGTTTGAAACAGGCCTTAACATTCATTTGGAGCCATACGAACTGTCTCAGGAAGAGCTTGATTTTGTACAACACTTGGCAGAAACAAAGTACGCTTCAGATGAATGGAATTACAAGCGGTAAACAGGGCTTTTGACCCGCGAAGCGTCCTTGTTTTTTCATGTTCATTAGTGTAAACTTGTAATGGTTTATAAAGTTAAGGTGCTTTTTGGGAGGGTTTCGATGACAACACCAAGTATGGAAGATTATATTGAACAGATTTATATGCTGATTGAAGAAAAAGGATATGCGCGGGTTTCCGATATTGCGGAAGCATTGGCAGTCCACCCCTCCTCTGTAACGAAAATGGTTCAAAAACTAGATAAAGACGAATATTTAATTTATGAAAAATATCGCGGTCTCGTGTTAACGTCTAAAGGGAAAAAAATAGGCAAACGGCTGGTTTACAGACATGAATTGCTTGAGCAGTTTTTAAGAATCATTGGTGTTGAAGAAGAGAAAATATATAACGATGTCGAAGGAATCGAACATCACTTAAGCTGGAACAGCATTGATCGCATCGGGGATCTTGTTCAATATTTTGAAGAAGATGATGCCCGTAAAAAAGATCTGAAATCAATCCAAAAGAAAACAGAAGATCATAATCAGTAAAAAGGCGGTCTCGAAGGAGGCCGTCTTTTTTGATGCGCTGCGCCGCGCGTCATTCGTTGGTCTATTTCTTCGCGTGTTTTCTTAAAATGGTAATAAACGATCGGATGGAGGGGGAGGGAAATGAAATGTATATTGACTGTGTATTTTCCGGCGGAGGAGTAAAAGGCATTGCCCTTGCAGGCGCTTATGAAGCGCTTGAGGAAAAAGGCTTTCGCTTTAAAAGGCTTGCGGGTACAAGCGCGGGCGCAATTATTGCCGCTTTCATTGCATCTGGTTACACCAGTAAGGAAATCAACGCTTTAATTGAAGAAGTGGACGGAGAGAAACTGCTGGACCAGCGGTACTCATTTCTCCCCTTAAAACTGCTCCAATGGGTGTCCATTTACTGGCGCCTTGGCTTATATAAAGGAGATACGTTAGAAAAGTGGATTGCTGATTTGTTAAGAGCGAAAGGCATACGGGTTTTCGGTGATTTGCAGAAAGGGTCTCTTCGCCTTATCGCTTCTGATCTGACAAACGGCACCATGATCATTTTGCCGGACGATTTGGTCCGTTACGGGTTAAATCCCGATATGTTTCCGGTGGCCAGAGCGGTAAGAATGAGCTGCAGCATACCGTATTTCTTTGAGCCGATAAAATTAAAAACGGATACAGACACCGCCACGGTTGTTGACGGAGGGGTGTTAAGCAACTTTCCCATCTGGCTGTTTTCAAAGGAAAGAAAACGCCCTGTGATTGGTGTAACGCTTGCCCCGCGGGAAAGGGAGCGTCCGAGAAAAAATATCCGCAACGCTTTCGAACTGTTCGGCGCCCTGTTTGAAACGATGAAGGATGCGCATGACGCAAGGCACATTGCGTCACGCTATGAACAAAACATCATATTTCTCCCGGTTGACGACGTAATGGCAACCGATTTTCAATTAACACAACAAAAAAAACTAGCCCTGATTGAGCTAGGAAAAAGACGGACAGAGCAGTTTTTAAAACAGTGGACCTATTAAAAAAGCGCTCTGTTTTTCTTTTGTTTTTTTCCCTTCTATAACAGTCAGCTGAGTCTGGCTTTTTTTCTTGAGAATCATCGGCTTAGGCTTGCTGGCGCTCGGAACGCTTCGCAGGTGGCTGACACGTCCCTTATGTCCGGCGCGGTGTTTCGCTTTTTGTTCTTTCATCCGGCGCCGGGATTGTTTCGCCGCTTTTTTGAAGGCCGCTCCTTCGCTGCCCGCATTTCGTTTCATTACATATTTTACAATAAAATAAATAATGATGCCTGCCACGATGATGGTTACCGCCATTTTTGCCATTTCTCCGGGATCGGTTATCAGCACATAGAGAAAACCGAACGCTCCCAGCGCAATTAATACAGCAATAATAGGTTGTACACGATGATTCATAACTGTCCACCTCCGAAAGTAATAGCAGGGCAACGGATATTAGATGACGTTGTGAGAAGGCTTTTGATTTTGTTCAGACATTTCTTCGAGTCTGAGAAGCTCGTTAAAGCTTTCAATGGCAACTTCAACCTGGTCATCCGCAGGTTCTTTTGTTGTTAACAGCTGAAGCCAGAGACCCGGGTACCCAAGCCATTTCAGTCCGGCAATATCACGCACTTTGTTTGTCAGCTGCAGAACTTCAAAGGATATGCCGAGTACGACCGGTATCAGTGCGACACGATCTATTACACGCAGCCAAAGCGGATCTGTCGGAACGAGCAAATAGACAAACATGCCGACAATAATCGTAAATAAAATAAAGCTTGATCCGCAGCGGTAATGAAGCCGAGATTGGTTTTGAACATTCTCTACTGTAATTGGCAAATTCTGTTCATAACAGTTTATGACTTTATGTTCGGCTCCATGATATTGAAACACTCTTTTAATGAGCGGTGTCATGGATAAAAAATAAATGTAACCGAGCAGCAAAATCAACTTAAACAGGCTTTCAACCGCGATTTGCGCTGTGTCTGATGAAAAAATCGGCCTTGTCAGTTCAGCTAAAAAAACAGGAACCAATGTAAATACGAATTTACTGAACAAAAATGATAAGACGCCGATAACCGCGAGGCTGAGATACATAGACAGCCCGGAGGCTTTTTTTTCTTCCTGCTCAAGTGTCTCGTCTTCAGATGGATCAAGCCCGTAACGTTCGCTAGAAAAATTCAAATGCTTGGTGCCGTTTGCGCTCGCTTCAATAATGGCCGCGATCCCTCGTAAAAACGGAATCTTTTTCACGATGTTCAGTTTCGGGTTGCGTTTGCGGGGAAGCTTAAAAAAGTCGATGCTTCCATCCGTTCTTCTGATTGCTGTAACGTAATGATGCTTTCCGCCAAACATAACGCCTTCTACAACTGCCTGCCCGCCGTAAGCGGGAGGAATTTTATGTTTTGACATATTATCAACCTGCCTATTTTTTTAGGATTGCTAACCATTTCCTTTCACTCTATTGTACAGGAAACAGCGCTAAACCTCTAGATTGACAGGCTGAAAAATTGTCATAGCCATGCTTTTCTACAAGCATTATACCCGTTAATTTCAAATTTTACTCGCAGCTGTTAAAAAGTGTGAGCTTTTTTATTGACATTTCATTTTTTGGGCACACTTTAACTGGAGGTGCCATGATGACAAGCGAAAAAAACACAGAACAACATGAACAATCGAATGAGAAGCAGGGGCCGCCTGTTCCGATGGCCGGAAGGGTGGCGGCAACAGGTTTTTTCGGAGGCGTATTATGGAGTTTTATCGCTTATATTGCGTATTTGTTTCATTTTTCTGAAGTCAGCCCGAATATGATTTTACAGCCATTTGTACTCGGAGAGTGGAAAAAACATGGACTGGGAACAGTAGTCAGCATCATTTTAATCGGCATTCTATCAATCGGTGCAGCATTTCTATATTTTCTTCTTTTGAAACGGCTGAAAACAATGTGGCCGGGCATTTTATACGGCTTGCTGCTTTGGCTGCTCGTGTTTTTTGTTTTCAATCCCATTTTTCCTGATGTTCGCGCGGTGACCGAACTGAAAGCAGATACAGTTATGACGACCATTTGCATCTATTTGCTTTACGGGCTGTTTGTCGGTTATTCCATCTCATTTGAATACAATGAGCTGAATTCGGAAAAGCTTGCACGTGCGCTGGGAACAGCGCATAGAGAATAGTGTATTATCCCTTTTCATTATGATAAAATGTTCACGAGAAGTGAACATTTTTTTACATGGGAAACCCTCGCGAAAAGGAGAGATTTATGTGCCTCATTTTTTGATTTTAAACGGGCCGAATGTCAATCGGCTGGGGAAGCGTGAGCCGGAGGTATTCGGCCGCCGGACACTGACCGACATTGAAACAGATCTTTTTCGATTTGCTGAAGCTTTACATATCCAGCTCACTTTCTTCCAGTCTAATCACGAAGGTGATTTGATAGATGCCATCCATGAGGCAGCGGAGCAATACGACGGCATTGTTCTGAACCCTGGCGCGCTGTGCCATTACAGCTATGCAATCAGGGATGCTGTCTCGAGCATCGGCCTTCCTGTGGTTGAGGTGCATGTATCAAACTTATATGCAAGGGAGGAATTCAGACATCAGTCGGTCATTGCTCCAGTAGCGAAAGGACAGATTGTCGGACTTGGAGCTGAAGGCTATAAGCTTGCGATTCGCTACTTATTAAGCCAGCAAGGGGGAGAATAAAGATGAAACTAGAGAAATTAAGAGACCAGTTTGGACAGCTCGGGATTGATGGAATGCTGATTACAAGCAGCACGAATGTACGCTATATGACAGGATTTACAGGTTCGGCAGGCCTCGCTGTGATATCAGGTGACAGGGCAGCGTTTATTACGGATTTTCGTTATACAGAGCAGGCGAAGGTTCAGGTAAAGGGCTTTGAAATCATTGAGCATGGCGGAAGCCTGATTCAGACCACCGCCGACACGGTTGAAGCGTTCGGCATCAAGCGCCTTGGCTTTGAGCAAAACAGCATGACATACGGCACATATGCGTCGTACAGCGCGGTTATCAGCGAGGCTGAATTAGTGCCCGTGGCTGAATCCGTGGAAAAGTTGCGCTTGATTAAGTCTAGTGAAGAGATTAAGATATTAGAGGAAGCTGCGAAGATTGCAGATGATGCCTTCAAACATATCTTGACGTTTATGAAACCCGGCATTTCTGAAATCGCTGTTGCCAATGAGCTGGAGTTTTATATGAGAAGCCAAGGAGCTGACAGCTCTTCTTTTGATATGATTGTCGCCTCGGGCCTTCGGTCAAGCCTTCCGCATGGTGTGGCCAGTGACAAACTGATTGAAAGCGGAGACCTTGTTACGCTTGATTTTGGCGCTTATTATAAAGGATATTGTTCTGATATGACCCGAACGGTCGCTGTAGGTCAGCCCAGTGATCGGTTAAAGGAGATTTATCAGGTCGTATTTGATGCTCAGGCACTAGGCGTCGCACATATGAAGCCGGGAATGACAGGGAAAGAAGCCGATGCCCTCACAAGGGATCACATTGCGGCAAAAGGCTACGGTAAATATTTCGGCCATTCAACCGGACACGGGCTCGGCATGGAAGTGCATGAATCGCCGGGATTGTCCGTCAGATCTTCAGCTATCCTTGAACCGGGCATGGTGGTCACAGTGGAGCCGGGCATTTACATACCAGAAACAGGCGGTGTCCGCATAGAAGATGACATCGTGATTACAGAAAACGGCAACCGGACAATCACCCATTCCCCAAAAGAACTTATTATTTTGTGATTGGAATATAGGAGGACATTAAACATGATTTCAGTTAACGATTTCCGTACAGGATTAACAATCGAAGTAGACGGCGGCATTTGGCGCGTCGTTGACTTCCAGCACGTAAAACCTGGCAAAGGCGCGGCGTTTGTCCGCTCTAAACTCCGCAACCTTCGCACTGGCGCGATTCAGGAAAAAACATTCCGCGCAGGTGAAAAAGTAGCGAAGGCGCAAATCGAAACAAAAACAATGCAATACCTCTATGCAAACGGAGATCAGCATGTATTTATGGATACTTCTTCTTATGAACAGCTTGAACTAAGCGAGACTCAAATCGAAGAGGAATTAAAATACCTGCTTGAAAACATGTCTGTGCATATCATGATGTACCAAGATGAAACGCTCGGTATCGAACTTCCAAACACAGTTGAACTGAAAGTTGTTGAAACTGAACCTGGCATTAAAGGTGATACAGCATCTGGCGGTACAAAACCTGCGAAAACGGAAACCGGCCTTATTGTAAACGTGCCGTTCTTTGTGAATGAAGGCGACACACTTGTTGTCAACACATCTGACGGTTCATACGTTTCAAGAGCATAGAGAAAAACGGAGTCTGTTCCCAAATGGGAGCAGGCTTTTTTTGTGTGCAAAAACAGAATCTTTCTTTTATACGAAAATGACAAGACTACTTCCGCCAGATAGAGCATATCATATAAAAAAATGGGAGGTTGGAAGAGTGCTATGAAATTTTTACTTGGAAATATCAATTCTACTGTTTTAACAATGGCCGGGTTGCGAGTTTTATCCTCTATGATTGAGCTGACGGCAGCGATTATCATGCTTGTGACAAATGATGTTCGGAAGGCGGTTGTGGTTAACAGCATTCTCGCTATTGTCGGTCCGCTGATTTTTATCATCACCATGACTGTCGGAATCTACCAAATTGCCGGGCAGCTGTCGTATGCAAAGCTGATTCTGATTTTCACCGGTGTGATTTTGATTCTGGCGGGTGTTCATAAATAAAGAGAGGCTTGTCATAAAGTCTGTCTCACATCATACATTTTAAAGAAGCCAATCGGCAGAAAGGAGGAGGCTCTGTTGAATGAAATCGCTGAGGTTCTCCCTGAATCCATGAAAAACGCCCTTTCTGAAATGCCGGAACATCAATGGCTGGAAATCGAAGAAATCAGAATTCGGGTCAACCGCCCTGTTGAATTGATTCGGAAAGGACAACCTGTTTTTTTGTCCTATTCGGGCACGGCTGAGGATGCCCATCTGATCCTCAGCCGGCTTAGCAACTATAGTATGTATACGCTCGAAGAAGAGCTGAAGAAAGGGTATGTCACGATCAGAGGCGGCCACAGAGTCGGATTGGCAGGCAGAGTCATTACGGAAAACGGAGGTGTGAAAGGCCTCCGTGACATCGCATCTTTTAATATACGAATTGCCCGGCAAAAACTGGGGATTGCGGAGCCGCTGCTTCCATACTTATTTCAAGACAGCTGGCTGAATACGCTGATTATCGGTCCGCCGCAAACTGGTAAAACGACACTTCTTCGAGATCTTGCGAGACTCTCGAGCACCGGCAAAAACGGCATGTCACCCGCGAAAACAGGAATTGTCGATGAACGTTCAGAAATTGCCGGATGCCTGCGCGGCATTCCCCAGCATCAATTCGGACAGAGGATTGACGTGTTAGACGCCTGTCCAAAGGCTGAGGGCCTGATGATGATGATTCGGTCTATGAGCCCTGAGGTGATCATCGTCGATGAAATTGGACGTATAGAAGATACAGATGCCCTTCTTGAGGCGCTGCATGCAGGGGTTTCAGTCATCGTATCGGCGCATGGCTGGAGTATATCTGATCTGATGAAGCGCCCTTCATTAAAGCGTTTGTGGGAAGAAAGAGCCTTTGACCGCTATTTGGAATTATCGAGAGCGAAGGGGCCGGGCACAATAAGCCGCATTTACGATAAAGATGGAAATGTGCTGTCTGGCTCGATGGGCGTGAAGACATGCTGAAGCTGCTGGGCGCTGTATTCATTGTGGTGGCGACAACATGGACAGGTTTTGAGATGGCGAAAATGTATACGGAACGGTCTCGTCAAATCCGCCAGCTGCGTGCGGCGCTCCAATCCCTCGAGGCTGAAATCATGTACGGCCATACGCCGCTTCATCTCGCTTCACAGCAGATTGCAAAGCAGCTGGCACAGCCTGTTTCGGCTCTTTTCACCACATTCAGTAATCAGCTGGACAAGGGAAGCGATTCCGCGAAAACGGCGTGGGAGCAAAGCTTAAAGAAGGTGTGGGACACCATGTCTTTGAAAAAAAGCGAATATGAAGTGCTGAAGCAATTTGGCGAGACGCTCGGGATTCATGACCGAATCTCGCAGCAAAAGCATATCAAGCTGGCCCTTACACACTTGGAAGCCTCCGAAGCGGATGCTGAGCAGGCACAGGCGAAAAATGAAAAGATGATAAAAAGTTTGGGCTTTTTAGCGGGCTTGTTACTCATTCTTCTATTGATGTAAACGTGAGGGGAGCAAAAATAAAATGGGAGTAGACGTGAATGTGATATTTCAAATCGCCGGAGTGGGAATCGTGGTGGCTTTTTTGCACACGATTTTGGATCAGATGGGCAAAAAAGAATACGCCCAATGGGTGACACTGTTAGGTTTTATCTATATTTTATTTATGGTCGCCACCATTGTAGATGACCTATTTAAAAAGATAAAAGCCGTGTTTTTATTCCAAGGATAGGGGGGCTTGCAGATTGACATCGTTCAAATTGTAGGTTTAGGGCTGATCGCCACCTTCCTTTCTTTGATTGTGAAAGAACAAAAGCCGACTTTTGCGTTTTTAATCGTCGTGTTTGCTGGCTGTGCCATTTTTCTTTATTTGGTAGACCAAATCTACGACATTATTCGAATGATAGAAAAAATTGCAATCAATGCAAACGTCAACATGGTTTATGTTGAAACCATTTTAAAGATTATCGGAATCGCCTATATCGCTGAATTCGGAGCGCAGCTCACAAAAGACGCCGGTCAGGGGGCCATCGCTTCGAAAATAGAATTAGCGGGGAAAATTTTAATTCTTGTGATGGCTGTGCCTATTTTAACCGTCATTATTGAAACGATTCTCGGACTTATACCTTCTATGTCATAACCGAAAGGAGGCGGTAGATTGAAGCGTTTCCACTGGGCTTTGGTTCTGGCCGTGCTGATCATAGCGGGCCGTGCAGAAATGGCACAAGCAGCCGATAATGCTGATCAAGCGGAAGAACATGCTGAAACGGCTGAGCAATTAGCGGAAAGGACAGCGGCCACGCTTGAAACAGACAAGATCGGTGATTTTTGGAATGACATTATGACAGAATATGGCGGACTGCTGCCGGAAAGCCAAAAAGGCAGCTTACTAGAGTTTATCAATGGTGATAAATCATTTTCACCGCAAGAATGGCTGAAAGCTCTCTTTTCCTATTTGTTTCATGAAGTGCTGGCTAATGGCAAGCTGCTGGGCACATTAATTTTACTCACCATTTTTTGCGTCATCCTGCAGCTTCTGCAAAATGCGTTTCAACAAAGCACCGTCAGCAAGGTCGCCTACTCAATTGTATACATGGTGCTGATTATCCTTGCACTGAACAGTTTTCATGTGGCAATCAATTATGCCACAGAAGCCATTCAGACGATGACGAGCTTTATATTGGCGCTTATTCCGCTCCTCTTGGCGCTTTTGGCTTCCTCAGGCGGAGCTGTATCTGCAGCCTTCTTTCATCCTGTTATCCTCTTTCTGATGAATACGAGCGGTCTATTAATTCAGAATATCGTCATGCCGCTGATTTTCTTATCAGCGATTCTAAGCATTGTCAGTACCATGACTGAACAATACAAAGTAACGCAGCTGGCCAACCTGCTCAGAAATATCGCCATCGGGGCGCTTGCTGTCTTTCTCACCATCTTTCTCGGCGTCATCTCTGTTCAGGGAGCCTCAGCTGCAGTGACAGACGGCATTACACTCAGGACGGCTAAATTTATAACCGGAAATTTTATTCCTGTTCTTGGCCGAATGTTTACAGACGCGACAGATACAGTGATCAGCGCTTCCTTATTGCTGAAAAACACAGTAGGGATTCTCGGTGTTGCTATATTGATTTGTATAGCGGCCTTTCCGGCAATCAAAGTGCTTTCCCTCGCTTTTATTTATAAGCTGGCAGCCGCGATTCTTCAGCCGCTTGGAGGCGGGCCCGTCATTACTTGCCTCGATGTCATCAGCAAAAGCGTCATTTATATTTTTGCAGCACTCGCCATTGTGTCCCTCATGTTTTTTTTAAGCCTAACGGTCATCATCACAGCCGGAAACCTCACGATGATGATGAAATAAAGGAGGCTGGCGGATGAGTTTTCTAACTGAATGGCTTACCACCATCGTGTTGTTTATCCTATTTGCTATTGTGATTGATATGCTGCTGCCAAGCTCCAGCATGCAAAAGTACGCAAAAATGGTAGTCAGCCTGCTTTTAATCGTCGTCATGCTTACGCCGATCTTTAAGCTTTTCAACACAGATCCTGCAGTCATCTTTGAATACCTCACAAAAAACGGGCAGTCAGAGTCCGCCGATATAAAAAATCAAATCAATTCAAAAAAAATAGAAATACAAGCTTCTCAGCGTGCATATATTTTAGAAGAAATGGCTGTCCAACTAAAAAAGAAAGCGGAGGAGAGATTCAGTCATGATGAATTCAAAGTAGACCATATCAAACTCACGGCAGGAGAAAAGGTAGATTCAGAAGAGGATATTCAAACAATCAGCGTGTATATGGCCCCGTCTTCTGAAAACACGGTCCAAACGGTCGCGCCTGTTCGCATTGACACAGATCATGCGTACGTAACAAAAGAAGCAGCCGAACAAAAAGAAGCAAAACAAATCCAGTCGCAGCTTGCGGACATTTGGGAAATCGGAAGTGAGAAAATTACGGTTCACATGGAAGGCGGGGAGAGTGTCGGCAATGAATAAAAGCGGATTATGGAATGTATTGAAAAAGCAGTTTCTTCCGGGGCAGACGAAGGGCGGCGAAAAGCCGAAGCTGACCAAATATCATTACTTTCTGTTCGTTTTTGTTCTCGGAGTTTCCTTCATGCTCGTCAGCCAGCTGTTTTCTTCGCCGGAGAAAACGGAAAACGCCAAACCGATAACGGCAGTATCATCACAGGATACCGGAGCCGGCAAAGAGAAAGCAGCCGAAGTATTTAAAGCCTCAAAATCTGATAAACCGAAAGACTCCATCGACGATTATGAAAAAGAATACGAAAATCAGCTGAAAGAAATTCTTGAAACGATCATTGGTGTGGATGATGTTTCGGTTGTTGTGAATGTTGACGCAACGTCGCTGAAAGTATACGAAAAAAACAAATCAAACAAAAATACAGCCACTGAAGAAACCGATAAAGAAGGCGGAACAAGAAGCGTCACAGACCAAACATCGGAAGAAGAAATCGTGATGATCAAAAACGGCGATAAAGAAACGCCCGTTGTCGTCCAAACGAAGAAACCTGATATACGCGGTGTACTCGTTGTTGCTCAAGGAGTGGACAACGTTCAAATAAAACAAACGATTATTGAAGCGGTGACACGAGTCCTGGATGTTCCAAGCCACCGGGTTGCGGTTGCCCCTAAAAAAATAAAGGAGGATTCATAAATGCTCAAAAAACAAACGGTTTGGCTATTAACAATGCTCAGTCTTGTCGTGGTGTTAAGCGTCTACTATATCATGTCTCCAGAAAGCAAAAATGCCGTGCAAATGAAAAGTGAACAAAGCGCGTCTGACTCAGGGGAGGTCGCGACTGAAAAAGCGCCTGCCAAGGAAGAAACGAAGGAAAAAAGCGGACCGGAAACTGAAACAGAAACGGATAAAGAAGATGGAACAAAAGGTAAGAAAGATTCATCAGCAGACAAGGAAACATCCGCTGAAGCCAGTGAAAAAGGAACTGTTGTAACAGAAACAGCCGATGATGATCTGTTTACTACGTACCGTCTCGATTTAGAAGATGCCAGAAGCAAGGAAAGAGAAGAGCTGAATGCCATTGTGTCAAGCGATGATGCGACAGCAAAGGAAAAGAGCGAAGCCTATGATAAAATGACGGCTCTCAGTGAAGTGGAAGGGACAGAAAAACAGCTGGAAACCCTGATTAAAACACAAGGTTACAAAGACGCGCTCGTCAATGCTGAAGGAGATAAAATCAACATTACAGTCAAATCAGACAAACACTCAAACTCTAAGGCGATCGCCATTATAGACCTTGTGGCAAAAGAAATCAAAACAATGAAAGACGTCGCCGTCACATTCGAGCCATCCAAGTAAATAAGATGAAAAACACGCCCGCTTATCAAGCGGGCTTTTTGGTGCCATTCATATTAGAGTTGAATTCAAAAGTCCGCTCCTGTAAGATAAACATAGTATGTACTTTTAGTAGTAACCTATAAAAAAAGAAATTTCTTACTTAGGAGTGCGATTGAATGTTAAATAGTAAAGAAATCCACGAGCTGATTAAAGCGATTGACGAGTCTTCAATTGATGAATTCGTATATGAAAATGAAGGTGTTTCCCTAAAACTGAAAAAACATGAAGCGGGCACTGTTCAAGTGATGCAGCAGGCGCCGGCAGCACCAGTGCAGGCACAGGCTCCGCAGGCAGTTCAACCGCAAGCGCAGCAAGCAGCGCCGGCACCTGCCGAAGAAGCGCCAAAGCAGGATGAAAATCTGCATAAAATCACTTCACCAATGGTAGGAACGTTTTATGCTTCTTCATCACCGGAAGCTGGCCCGTATGTAACGGCTGGTTCAAAAGTAAATGAAGGCACAATTGTCTGCATTGTAGAAGCGATGAAGCTTTTCAACGAAATCGAAGCGGAAGTAAACGGTGAAATCGTTGAAGTATTAGTAGAAAACGGCCAGCTGGTCGAATACGGACAACCTCTATTTCTTGTAAAAGCAGAGTAAGGAGACATAACATGATTAAAAAGCTATTAATCGCTAACCGAGGAGAAATTGCTGTCAGAATCATCAGAGCCTGCAAAGAGCTTGGAATTGAGACTGTCGCTGTTTATTCAGAAGCTGATAAAGATGCCCTTCATGTTCAAATGGCTGATGAAGCTTTTTGTATTGGACCAAAAGCATCAAAAGACAGCTATTTAAACGTTACAAATATTGTGAGTGTTGCGAAGCTGACAGGCACGGACGCTATTCATCCGGGATATGGATTCTTAGCTGAAAATGCTGATTTTGCTGAATTATGTGAAGAAGTTAACGTCACATTTGTCGGTCCGAGTGCCGAAGCCATTTCAAAAATGGGAACAAAAGACGTTGCGCGGGAAACGATGAAACAGGCCGGCGTTCCGATTGTACCGGGTTCACAAGGAATTATAGAAAATGTGGAAGAAGCGGTTTCGCTTGCGAATGAAATTGGGTATCCTGTAATTATAAAGGCCACCGCAGGCGGAGGCGGAAAAGGAATCAGGGTTGCCCGCACCGAAGAGGAACTGATCAAAGGCATTAAGATCACACAGCAGGAAGCTGCAACAGCATTTGGAAATCCAGGTGTTTACATCGAAAAATACATAGAAGATTTTCGTCATGTTGAAATCCAAGTGCTTGCCGACAACTATGGAAATACGATCCATTTAGGTGAACGTGACTGCTCGATTCAAAGACGCTTGCAAAAGCTTTTGGAAGAAACGCCGTCTCCGGCGCTCGATTCAGAAATCAGGGAGCAGATGGGAGATGCAGCGGTTAAGGCTGCAAAAGCAGTTGGCTATACAGGCGCGGGAACCGTTGAATTTATTTATGATTACAACGAACAGCGCTACTACTTCATGGAAATGAACACGAGAATCCAGGTAGAACACCCAGTCACAGAAATGGTGACGGGAACGGACTTGATTAAGGAACAAATCAAAGTGGCATCAGGAATGGAACTGAGCCTCACGCAAGAAGATGTTGAATTTCAAGGCTGGGCGATTGAATGCCGAATCAACGCTGAAAACCCAAGTAAAAATTTCATGCCGTCACCTGGTGAAATTAAAATGTACCTGCCTCCAGGCGGACTTGGTGTCCGTGTCGATTCAGCTGCTTACCCGGGCTATTCCATCCCTCCGTACTACGACAGCATGATTGCGAAAGTGATCACGTATGGAAAAACGAGAGATGAAGCGATTGCCCGCATGAAGCGCGCATTGAGCGAATTCGTCATCGAAGGCGTTGAGACAACAATCCCGTTCCACTTAAAACTGCTTGAACATGAAACATTTGTTAGCGGAGAGTTTAATACGAAATTTTTAGAAACATATGATGTAATGGGCTCATAATTTTTACGGAGGTGAATTGAATGAAAGACAACAGCTTGCTTAAAATGAATCAAGAAGATACGCATTTGGGTAAGGTTGAGATTGCACCTGAAGTCATCGAGGTTATTGCCGGTATAGCGGCTTCAGAAGTTGACGGTGTTGCCGAAATGCGCGGAAACTTTGCGACAGGTGTCGTTGAACGCTTCGGTAAAGTGAATCATGGCAAAGGTGTCAAAGTCGACTTGGCGGATGACGGCATTACGATCGATGTATATTGCGTCGTCACATTTGGCGTTTCGATTCCGAAAGTTGCAGCGTCCGTTCAGGAAAACATTCGTCAAACCTTATTAAATATGACGTCTCTTTCGATTAACGAAATCAATATTCACATCGTCGGCATTCAATTTGACACAAAAGCCCAGGAAGTCCAAATCGACGAAGAAATGTAAATGGCTTTACAAGAAACCAAGGGGAGGGCGGCCCTTTGGTTTTTTTACACGTTACCCTATATTTCAAAGCATGAAGAAAGCCGGCTCAAGGCAGCCGAGTTTCTTCATGATCGTGAAATCCGAATGATCATATCAAGGTGTGTGAAAATATTCGGCAATAGGGTGAAAAAACCTTGATTTCAATATGCGGATACGAAAAAAATATGTTATGATCTCTTTATGGCTTAACGACAAGCGGATAAAGAGGATCAAAGGAGAAAGAAAATGAAAAGAAGAACAGCAAGAGAAAAAGCTTTGCAGGCACTATTTCAAATTGATGTCAGCGATATTGCAGTAAATGAAGCCATAGAACACGCATTGGATGAAGAAAAAACAGATCCTTTCTTTGAACAGCTTGTTCACGGGGTATTGGAACACCAAGTCCAGCTGGATGAAATGATCTCCAAGCATCTGGTGAATTGGAAGCTCGATCGGATTGCTAATGTAGACCGCGCGATTTTGCGCCTGGGAGCATACGAAATGGCATATGTCGAAGACATTCCGGTGAATGTCTCCATGAACGAAGCGATTGAGCTGGCAAAACGGTTTGGTGATGACAAAGCGACAAAGTTTGTAAACGGGGTTCTTTCTAACATTAAATCTGATATTGAACAATCATAGGAGGAAAGAAAATGACTGCAACAATCATCGATGGAAAAGAAACGGCTAGAGAAAAACGCGAACAATTGGCAAAAGAGGTAGAAGAGCTTAAAAAGCAAGGCGTCACTCCCGGGCTGGCGGTTATTTTGATTGGAGATGATCCTGCTTCTCACTCTTACGTGCGCGGAAAGAAAAAAGCAGCTGAAACAATGGGGATGAATTTTAAGCTTGATCAATTTGACAGCAGTCTCACAGAAGCTGAACTGCTTTCCATCATCGATCAATATAATCAAGACCCTGAGTTACACGGCATTCTCGTTCAGCTTCCGCTTCCAGACCATATTTCTGAAAAAGCGGTGATCGAGCGTATCTCTCCTGATAAAGATGTAGACGGCTTCCATCCGTTAAACGTAGGGAAAATGCTGCTTGGTGAAGATACGTTTCTTCCTTGCACGCCTCACGGGATTGTTGAGCTTTTGAAGAAAACCAAAATCGATCTTTCCGGTAAAGAGGTTGTTGTAGTCGGCCGAAGCAATATTGTCGGCAAACCTGTCGGCCAGCTATTATTAAATGAGAACGCGACAGTTACTTACTGTCACTCACGAACAGAAAATATGACCGAACATACGAAAAAAGCGGACATCCTGGTGGTGGCAGTCGGCAGAGCCAATTTCATCAGTGCAGACCAGATCAAAGAGGGCGCTGTTGTCATTGACGTCGGTGTTAACCGTCTGGAAAGCGGCAAGCTTTGCGGAGACGTTGAATTTGAAGGAGCAAAAGAAAAAGCGTCCTTCATCACGCCGGTGCCGGGCGGAGTAGGTCCGATGACCATCACGATGCTAGCACATAATACTGTTAAATCTGCGAAACGTACGTTATCATAGATAATTGGAGATATTCACAGCCGGCAACGTTTGCCCGCCGTGAATATGAGCACGATACCCGCTTCTTCAGGCTCCTAAAGCCAGGGCGGGTTTTCTTTAGTTATGGTGCAGGAATGCTTATGAGAGGAGTTTGAGACATGGGTGAAACAGCGTATGTTACCGTCTCAGCGCTGACAAAGTATATAAAACGAAAATTCGATGTAGATCCTCACCTTGAAAATATTTGGATTAAAGGCGAATTATCGAATGTAAAAATTCACACTAGAGGCCACATTTATTTCACATTGAAAGACGAAAACGCCAGAATGCAGTCGGTGATGTTCGCGAGACAGAGCGAGCGTCTGCCATTTAAACCTGAAAATGGCATGAAGGTGCTGGTCAGAGGGGGAATTTCCGTATATGAACCGAGCGGAAACTACCAATTATATGCCAAAGAAATGCAGCCTGACGGGGTCGGAGCGCTTTATTTAGCGTACGAAGAATTAAAAAAGAAACTTGCCGGAGAAGGTTTATTTGACGACCGCTACAAAAAACAAATCCCCGCATTTCCAGCCACAATCGGGGTTGTGACATCTCCAACGGGTGCCGCTGTCAGAGACGTCATTACAACTCTAAAAAGAAGATATCCCCTTGTAAAAGTCATTGTTCTTCCAGCGCTCGTACAAGGCGAAAATGCGAGCAGATCCATCGTTACGCGCATTGAAGAGGCAAATGAAAAAGAGGTTTGCGACGTATTAATTGTCGGGAGAGGCGGCGGTTCGATAGAAGAACTGTGGGCATTTAATGAAGAAATTGTAGCACGCGCGATCTTTGCTTCTACCATTCCGGTTATATCAGCAGTCGGGCATGAAACGGACTTTACGATCAGTGATTTTGTCGCTGATATCAGAGCCGCAACACCGACAGGGGCAGCTGAGATTGCCGTCCCGCATACCACAGATTTAATCGAACGCATAAAAACAGCTGAAGTCAGAATGACAAGAGCGATGCAGCAGCATCTCGGCCAGAAAAAAGAACGGATTCAAACGCTGCAATCCTCGTATGCCTTCCGTTTTCCAAAGCGTTTGTATGCGCAAAAAGAGCAGCAGTTTGACCTTGCCTATCAGCAGTTTCAATCACAGTTAACCGCTCTTTTAGATCGAAAAAGCAGACAGCTGGAACGTGAAACGTACAGATTAGAGGCGCTGCATCCTCATGAACAGCTGAAGCAAGCGAGAACAAAGTATAAGGAACAAACAAATCAGCTGAGAAAAAATATGAATATCCAAATGAATCAGCTGCATTCCCAATTTCAAACTGTACTAGGCAAGCTGAATGCGTTAAGCCCTCTTCAAGTGATGGAAAGAGGATACAGCTTAGCGTATAAAGAAGACGAACTCATTAAAAGTGTCAGTCAGATAGAAGAGAAGGACCAGCTTGAGGTCAAGCTAAAGGATGGCGTGCTGACCTGTGAAGTATTAGAAAAGAGAGGGGAAGAAAAATGACAGACGTGAAAAAAAATGAAAACATGACATTTGAAGAAGCGATGAAAGGGCTTGAGAGCATTGTGTCCAAGCTTGAAGAGGGCGATGTGCCTTTAGAGCAAGCGATTAACTATTTCCAAGAGGGCATGGCTCTTTCAAAAATGTGCCACGAAAAGCTGCAAAAAGTCGAAAAACAGATGGACTTCATTTTAAAAGAAGACGGTGAGCTGACACCTTTTAGTGTTCAGGAGGAAGACGAAGGTGACAAATAAATTAACGAGTTTTCTGGCAGAGCGGAAAAAAACGATTGAAAATCAGCTTTCTGTCTATACAGAAAAGCTCGATATGCCGGACTCATTAAAAAAATCTATGCTGTATTCCCTTGAGGCTGGCGGAAAACGGCTGCGGCCTCTCATTGTACTGGCCGTTTTAAACGCATATGGGAAAAGTGAAAAGGACGGCATTCCGGTTGGCTGTGCTGTCGAAATGATTCACACGTATTCGTTAATTCACGATGACCTTCCTTGTATGGATGATGATGATTTGCGCCGCGGGAAGCCGACAAACCATAAAGTGTTCGGTGAAGCGACAGCAGTATTAGCGGGTGACGGGCTGCTCACGGAAAGCTTTAAGCTGATCACCTCCCACTTGTCAGACGAGGTGTCAGCAGAAAAGCGCCTTCGGCTTGTGAATGAACTGATTTCAGCGGCGGGCACTGAAGGCATGGTCGGGGGACAAGTAGCTGATATGGAAGCGGAAAATCGCCAGGTCACATTAGAAGAACTTGAGTCCATTCATGAGCGGAAAACCGCCAAGCTTCTCGGTTTTTGTGTAACCGCGGGTGCGCTTTTGGCGGATGCGCCGGAGGATGATATTGCAACACTGCGTACCTTCAGCAGTCACATTGGAATCGGTTTTCAAATCAGAGACGATATTTTAGATGTAGAAGGCAGTGAAGAGAAAATCGGCAAACGTGTCGGTTCGGATACAACAAACGAAAAATCGACTTACCCGTCACTTCTGTCATTGGAAGGGGCCAAACATAAATTAGATGTTCACATCAATGAGGCGAAGCGTTTGATCAGTGGACTCTCTCTTCAAAAAGAGCTTTTATATGAGCTTTGTGATTTAATTGCGGCAAGAGATCACTAAACCGATCCTGATTTGAAGCGGCTGCACGAGATATGGTAAAATGTAAGCAGTTTATATGAAAAATGAAATGGAAGAGCGCGTTTGTCTTTTTTTATGTTTGAGAACTGGCCATTGTCCGGCTCGGCATGAGGAAGACATGTATCATTGCAGAAATTCATGCTGAAAGTGAGTTGATCCGCTTTGGATCTTTTATCAATACAGGACCCGTCATTTTTAAAAAACAAGTCCATTGATGAATTAGAAAAATTAAGTGAGGAAATCCGTCAATTTTTAATTACAACGTTATCCGCTTCGGGCGGCCACATCGGCCCAAACTTAGGTGTCGTAGAACTTACTGTTGCACTGCATAAAGAATTTAACAGCCCGAAAGATAAATTTTTGTGGGACGTTGGCCATCAGTCGTATGTCCACAAGCTGCTGACGGGGCGCGGAAAAGAATTTGCCACGCTTCGCCAGTACAAAGGGCTCTGCGGATTCCCAAAGCGGAGTGAAAGCGAGCATGATGTTTGGGAAACCGGGCACAGCTCAACCTCCTTGTCAGGGGCGATGGGAATGGCGGCTGCCCGTGATATTAAAGGAACGGATGAATTTATTATTCCGATCATTGGCGACGGCGCACTGACCGGCGGAATGGCGCTTGAAGCGCTGAACCACATCGGCGACGAGAAAAAAGACATGATTGTCATCCTAAATGATAATGAAATGAGTATAGCCCCGAATGTGGGCGCCATTCATTCTATGCTTGGGCGGCTGCGAACTGCTGGTAAATACCAGTGGGTGAAAGATGAGCTTGAATACTTGTTTAAAAAGATTCCGGCAGTTGGGGGCAAACTTGCCGCCACGGCGGAACGATTAAAAGACAGCCTGAAATACATGCTCGTCTCGGGCATGTTTTTTGAAGAGCTTGGCTTTACGTATTTAGGCCCGGTGGATGGACATTCTTATCATGAGTTGATTGAGAATCTTCAATACGCGAAAAAAACGAAAGGCCCTGTTCTCCTGCATGTCATCACGAAAAAAGGGAAGGGGTACAAACCGGCTGAGACCGATACAATCGGAACATGGCACGGTACCGGCCCATATAAAATCAATACCGGTGACTTCGTAAAACCGAAAGCAGCAGCCCCTTCATGGAGCGGTCTTGTCAGCGGCACTGTACAGCGAATGGCGCGAGAGGACGGACGCATTGTCGCCATTACGCCGGCTATGCCTGTTGGCTCAAAGCTTGAAGGCTTTGCAAACGAATTCCCTGATCGCATGTTCGACGTAGGAATCGCCGAACAGCATGCGGCAACGATGGCGGCAGCTATGGCTATGCAGGGGATGAAGCCGTTTTTAGCGATTTATTCAACCTTCCTGCAAAGGGCGTATGACCAAGTGGTTCATGACATATGCCGCCAAAACGCCAATGTGTTTATCGGAATTGACCGAGCAGGGCTGGTGGGTGCTGACGGAGAGACACATCAAGGTGTGTTTGATATTGCGTTTATGCGCCACATTCCAAACATGGTCTTAATGATGCCGAAAGATGAAAATGAAGGACAGCATATGGTTCATACAGCACTCAATTATGACGAAGGCCCGATTGCGATGCGTTTTCCGCGCGGAAACGGTCTCGGCGTCAAAATGGATGAACAGCTGAAAACAATTCCGATCGGCACGTGGGAAGTGCTGCGACCGGGGAACGATGCCGTTATCTTAACATTTGGAACAACAATCGAAATGGCGCTTGAAGCAGCTGAAGAGCTGCAAAAAGAAGGCCTTTCCGTGCGCGTTGTGAATGCCCGTTATATTAAGCCGATTGATGAAAAGATGATGAAGGATATCCTAAACGAAGGCTTGCCGATTTTAACGATTGAAGAAGCGGTCTTAGAAGGCGGCTTCGGAAGCTCGATTTTAGAATTCGCTCATGATCAAGGTGAATTTCTTACACCGATCGACAGAATGGGTATCCCGGATCGGTTTATTGAACACGGCAGCGTAACTGCGCTTCTTGAAGAAATAGGACTGACAAAACAGCAGGCGGCAAACCGCATTCGATTACTGATGCCGCCGAAGACACACAAAGGAATTGGATCATGACGTCAAAGAAAGAACGATTAGATGTTTTACTAGTAGAAAGAGGGCTGGCGGATACGCGGGAAAAAGCCAAGAGAGCCATTATGGCGGGGATCGTCTATTCAAACGAAAACCGCTTGGACAAGCCGGGAGAAAAAATTGACCGCGATCTTCCGCTAACCGTCAAAGGAAATCCGCTGAAATATGTGAGCAGAGGCGGCTTAAAGCTTGAAAAAGCGCTAAAGGAGTTTCCCGTCTCTGTTAAGGATAAAATCATGATTGATATCGGCTCCTCCACCGGCGGTTTTACGGACTGCGCGTTGCAAAACGGTGCTAAACAGTCATACGCGGTGGATGTAGGCTACAATCAGCTTGCGTGGAAGCTTAGACAGGATGAACGGGTTGTCGTGATGGAACGGACAAACTTCCGTTACGCCACACCGGCAGACTTTACAAAGGGCATGCCCGAGTTCGCCACGATTGATGTGTCCTTTATTTCACTGCGGCTCATCCTGCCTGTCCTCAAAACATTGCTTGTGCCCGGCAGTGACTGCATGGCTCTTGTTAAGCCGCAGTTTGAAGCAGGACGGGAATCCGTCGGCAAAAAAGGGATTGTCAGAGATCCTAAAGTGCATGCTGATGTTCTCAAGCGTATGGTCAGTTTCTCTGCTGCAGAAGGCTATATCTGCAAAGGCCTGTCATTTTCTCCGATCACGGGAGGAGACGGCAACATTGAATTTCTCCTTCATTTGCATTGGCCGGGAGAGGGACAGGAAGGACAGGAGCTGTCAGAAGAGGAGATCAATCGCATTGTAGAAGAGGCGCATAAGACGTTAAAAGAAAAAAAGCAGATGTACCGGAATAATAGGGCGCTATTATTCCTTTTTTCTGCATTCATGTACATTTTGTAGAGAATCATATAACATAAAAGAACAGATAAGCTGGAAATAGAGGTGCTTACATGAACAAAGGCCAGAGGCATATTAAAATCAGAGAGATCATTACAAGCAATGAAATCGAAACGCAGGACGAATTGGTCGACATGCTGAAGCAGGATGGATATAAAGTGACGCAAGCCACGGTTTCACGCGACATTAAAGAGCTGCACCTTGTAAAAGTGCCTACGAATAATGGCACTTACAAATACAGTCTTCCGGCAGACCAGCGATTTAATCCACTGTCCAAGCTGAAGCGGGCGCTGATGGACGCATTTGTGAAAATAGACTCAGCAAGCCATATGATCGTGCTGAAAACAATGCCCGGCAACGCCCAGGCAATCGGGGCACTGATGGATAATTTGGACTGGGATGAAATAATGGGAACCATTTGCGGAGATGACACGATTTTAATGATTTGCCGGACTCCTGAAGACACAGACGGCGTAAAAAACAGGCTGCTTGAGCTGCTGTAACAGAAATCTAACAAGATAAGAGGTGTAATGCTGTTTGTTAGCTGAACTATCCATTAAAAACTTTGCCATTATTGAGGAACTGACGGTTTCTTTTGAACGAGGGCTCACGGTTTTAACAGGAGAAACCGGAGCCGGCAAGTCCATCATCATAGATGCCATTTCTCTATTAGTCGGAGGCCGCGGCTCATCTGAATTTGTCAGATATGGAGAGGCAAAAGCCGAGCTTGAAGGGCTGTTTCTATTGGAGAGCGGGCATCCTGTTTTTGAAGTATGCGCTGAGCAGGGAATTGACGTGTCAGACGAAATGATCATCATGAGGAGGGATATCAGCACGAGCGGAAAAAGCGTTTGCCGCATTAATGGCAAGCTTGTTACGATTGCCTCGCTGAGAGAGATCGGCAGGCTTTTATTAGATATTCACGGGCAGCACGATAATCAGCTGTTAATGGAAGACGAAAATCATCTCCAGCTGTTGGACAAGTTTGCCGGAGCCGAAGCGGAAAGCGCGCTTCAAGCGTATCAGGAAGGGTATCAACGATATATGAAGCTGCTTAGTAAGCTAAAGCAGCTTTCTGAAAGCGAACAGGAAATGGCCCACCGTCTTGATCTCATTCAATTTCAGCTTGAAGAAATTGAATCGGCCAAGCTCGAGCTTAATGAAGATGAACAGCTCCAGGAAGAGCGCCAGCAATTTTCAAATTTTGAAAAGATCTATGAATCGCTGCAAAATGCATATAATGCGCTTCGCAGCGAGCAGGGCGGACTGGATTGGGTCGGAATGGCTTCAGCGCAGCTTGAAGATATATCCGATATTAACGAACCGCTGAAAAAGCTGTCTGAAAATGTGTCGAACTCCTACTATCTTTTGGAGGACGCTACATTTCAGATGAGAAATATGCTGGATGAGCTTGAATATGACCCGGAACGCCTAAATGATATTGAGACGCGTCTTAATGAAATCAAACAGCTGAAACGAAAATACGGTGTATCTGTTGAGGATATTTTAGAATACGCTTCTAAAATTGAAGAAGAGATTGACCAAATAGAAAATAGAGACAGCCACCTACAAAGTGTGAAGAAGGAGCTTGATTCAGTCGGCAAAGATGTCGCAGTGGAAGCGGAAAATGTTTCAAAAATCCGCAAACAATGGGCGAAAAAGCTGGCTGATGAGATTCACAGGGAATTAAAAAGCCTCTATATGGAAAAAACAACTTTTGATACGGAATTTAAGGTCAGAACAGCGCCCCGAAATGAAGAGGCGCCAATTGTTAACGGACAGCCTGTCCAACTGACTGAACAAGGGATTGATTTGGTGAAGTTTTTCATTTCAACCAATACAGGCGAACCGCTCAAATCTCTTTCGAAAGTCGCTTCTGGAGGAGAGCTGTCACGAGTGATGCTTGCTATGAAAAGCATTTTTTCCTCCCAACAGGATGTGACGTCGATTATATTCGATGAGGTTGATACCGGAGTAAGCGGCAGAGTCGCACAGGCAATCGCTGAGAAGATCCATAAAGTATCAATAGGCTCGCAAGTGCTGTGCATAACACATTTGCCTCAGGTGGCCGCCATGGCAGATACGCACCTTTATATTGCGAAGGAGTTAAAAGATGGCAGAACGACAACACATGTCAAGCCGCTGTCTAAGCAGGAAAAGGTAACAGAAATCGGACGCATGATTGCCGGCGTCGAAGTAACAGACGTAACGAAACGCCATGCAAAAGAACTTTTAAGACAAGCGGATCAAGTCAAAACAACCGGGTAAGCTGCGCGAAAAGCGCAGCTTATTTTTTTCGAGCACATCCATTCGTTCATCAGTATATCCAATGTTTTTCTTTATATGACAGTTATAAATAAGCCGTCAAAAGGCAAAATTAAATGATGTAGCAGCAAGTCATAAAGAAGGTGTGGGATAGGAGCGAGGAGAGTGAAGTAGTAAATGCCCGATAACATCAGAAAAGCAGTAGGTTTAATTCTCCTTGTTTCGTTATTAAGTGTAGGTTTGTGCAAACCGCTAAAAGAGTATTTACTGATTCCAACGCAAATGAGAGTATTTGAAACCCAAACACAAGCGATTGAAACGGGTTTATCGGTAAACGCTCATTCACAAGAATCTTCAGAAGCGTTTACAGTAAAGAAAGACCCGCATGAAATCAAAGTGACAGGCAAAAAATCAGGTGAATCAGAGTTAGTATACGATCTTGCAGGATTTCCAATCAAAAAAACAAAAGTACAAGTTCTTCCTGATTTAAAAGTTATACCTGGCGGACAATCGATCGGTGTTAAACTTCACTCCGTCGGTGTTCTTGTCGTCGGTTTTCATCAAATCAACACGAGTGAAGGCAAAAAATCGCCGGGAGAAACGGCCGGGATTGAAGCGGGCGATATCATTATTGAAATGAATGGACAGAAAATTGAAAAAATGAATGATGTAGCCCCATATATCCAGCATGCCGGAAAAACCGGAGAATCGTTAGATTTGCTCATTAAACGTGATAAACAGAAAATCAAAACAAAGCTCATTCCGGAAAAAGATGATGCAGAAGGCAAGTACAGAATTGGGTTATATATCAGGGATTCTGCCGCTGGCATCGGTACAATGACTTTTTATGAACCAAAGTCAAAAAAATACGGAGCACTTGGCCACGTGATTTCCGATATGGACACAAAGAAACCGATTGTCGTGGAGAATGGAGAAATCGTTAAATCAACTGTAACATCAATTGAAAAAGGGACAGGCGGAAATCCGGGCGAAAAACTGGCGCGATTTTCCTCAGAACGCAAAACGATCGGGGATATTAACAGAAACAGCCCGTTTGGGATATTCGGCACACTTCATCAGCCGATTCAAAACAACATTTCAGATCGAGCACTGCCGGTTGCGTTTTCTACTGAAGTCAAAAAAGGGCCGGCTGAAATTTTAACGGTCATTAATAATGACAAGGTAGAAAAATTTGATATTGAAATCATCAGCACAACCCCGCAAAAATTCCCGGCGACAAAAGGGATGGTCTTAAAAATAACCGATCCAAGGCTGTTGAAAGAAACTGGCGGCATCGTCCAGGGGATGAGCGGAAGCCCGATCATCCAAAATGGAAAAGTGATCGGCGCTGTTACCCATGTGTTTGTAAATGACCCGACAAGCGGATATGGCGTTCATATAGAATGGATGCTGTCAGAAGCAGGAATCGATATTGACGGAAAAGAAAAAGCAAGCTGACTGCCGGAATTCCGGCAGTTTTTTTGTTTTGACCCCTCTTCACTTCTCAGAATACATAAGGTAAAATATACAAAAGAAGATTTTTCGACAAATTCACGTTTCCTTGTTTGTCAAATTTCATTTTTAGTCGAAAAACGGAGAAAAACATAGAATAACAAAGATATGCCACTAATATTGGTGATTATGATTTTTTTTAGAGGGTATATAGCGGTTTTGTCGAATGTAAACATGTAGCAAGGGTGAATCCTGGTTAACTACATTTGGGGAGGAAGAAACGTGGAGAAAATTAAAGTTTGTGTTGCTGACGATAATCGAGAGCTGGTAAGCCTGTTGAGTGAATATATAGAAGGACAGGAAGACATGGAAGTCATCGGTGTTGCTTATAACGGACAGGAATGCCTGTCGTTGTTTAAAGAAAAAGATCCCGATGTGCTCGTATTGGATATTATTATGCCGCATTTGGACGGACTTGCGGTTTTAGAGCGGCTGCGGGAATCAGACCTGAAAAAACAGCCGAATGTCATTATGCTGACAGCCTTTGGACAGGAAGATGTCACGAAAAAGGCCGTCGATTTAGGCGCGTCCTACTTTATTCTGAAACCGTTTGATATGGAAAACCTTGTCGGGCATATCCGCCAGGTCAGCGGGAATGCAAGCAGCGTGACGCATCGCGCGCCATCATCACAAAGCAGCATTATACGCAGCGCCCAGCCAGAACCAAAGAAGAAAAATCTCGACGCGAGCATCACAAGCATTATCCATGAAATCGGCGTCCCAGCACATATTAAGGGCTATCTCTATCTGCGCGAAGCCATCTCAATGGTATACAATGACATTGAATTGCTCGGCAGCATTACTAAAGTTCTCTATCCGGACATCGCCAAAAAATTCAACACAACCGCAAGCCGTGTAGAAAGAGCGATCCGCCATGCGATTGAAGTGGCATGGAGCAGAGGGAACATTGATTCCATTTCCTCGTTGTTCGGCTATACCGTCAGCATGACAAAAGCTAAGCCGACAAATTCAGAGTTCATTGCGATGGTTGCGGATAAGCTGAGATTAGAGCATAAGGCTTCTTAGGCATGAGAAAAGTAGCGGATGATTAAATCAAACGTCTTTTATTTATTGGTTTGCGCTGATAAATAAGAGGCGTTTTGTTTTGGGGAAATATCGTCATGATAGGAAGGATTTTTTTCCGCAAGGAGTGATGCATGTGTTTGAAAAGTATGGCTTGTTGATGGCGCTATTTATTCTTGCGCTTTGCGTCATTTCGAACATCATTATAGAATCACGCATACTAGGCACCTTGATCGACTTTATCTCATTTACAGCCATGATTTCTTGTGTTTTCTTTGCTTGGAGAATCAAAACCGAAAATTCAGAATCAAATTGAAACCTTTCACCTGTAAAATCGTAAGTAAGGAAGCATACATGAACAAAGGAGACGTAACGAATGAAACAGAAAAAAGCAAGAAAGCGTGACGGGCTACTCCTAGAATTGCTTCCCAAGCGGCGGGCGAACTTCTTCTCTTGCTGTTTAGATGTTTACATAAACTATTGATTTAAAGTTGAAAAAGACTGCCGAAATCGTTTCGGCAGTCTCTGTACATTAATCTTTATAAGGCACCCAGCCAGACGAGTTCACAATCGCTTGCCATAGCGGTTCAGGCAAATGGTATTTTTCTTTATCTGTGCCTTTGATGACGGTTTCGATTTGTTTTTCCCGTCCTTCTTTTACTTTCACAGTCCAGTCAGGGTCAACTAAAATTTCTCGTCCCATTGCGACAAGCGGAATGCCGTTCTCGATGACGGCCAGCGCGTCATCTGCGGAATGGATGGAACCGACGGCGATCAGCGGCACTTTGTTGCCGACACGTTCATTCAATAACTCCATGCGTGTGCGAGTCGGATCTGCACCGCGGCGCGCTTTTGAGTTCACGTCCATCAGTGAGATGTGAAGGTAATCCAACTCTTTATCCGCTAAAGCATCAACAAGCGTGAAGGTTTCTGTCATTGTTAATCCTGGTGTCTCAGGTTCTTCCGGAGACAGGCGGTAGCCGACTAAAAACGCACCCTTCGCATGTTCTGCAGCAGCTTTTTTCACTTCATCGACAATAGCGAGCGGGAAGGCTAACCGTTTTTCATCGCTTCCTCCCCAGCGGTCTGTACGCTGATTTGTTTTCGGAGAATAAAACTGCTGAATCAAGTAGCCGTTCGCGCCGTGAATCTCGACACCGTCAAAGCCGGCTTCAATAGCGCGTCTTGTCGCTTCTCCAAATGCCTTTACAATGTTTTCTGTTTCTTCTTCTGTTAAGGCGCGGGCCATTTGCTTACCGTTATCAAATACGTCACTTGGCGCAACAACATCTTGTTGCGGAACGAGCTCAGACGGGCATTCAACGCCGCCGTGGTGAATTTGCACAACGGCTTTAGCGCCTTGTGACTGAATGGCTTGCGCTAATTTTTTCAAACCAGAGATGTTGGAGTCGTCATGGATGGCCGGCTGCCCGGGAAATGCTTTTCCGTCCGGCGTGACGTTGGCGCAGGCTGTAATCACCATTCCCATCTCTTTTGAGCGTGGGGTGATGTAGTCAAGTTCTGCTTCAGAGATCGAACCGTCTTCATTAGAAGCGTAATGCGTCATTGGTGCCACTGTGATCCGGTTATCGATTGTAACGCCGCTTTTAAACGTAAATGGTTCAAACAGCGGTTTATACGTAGGGTTCATGTGATCATCTTCTTTCGTTTGGATTCGCACATATTCTAGCCTATATGTGAAAATTAATGCAATTGATCTGCTTTACCGGCTGAATATCTTGAATACAGCTTGATATTTTCGCCGCTTTTTTTCGAGCTTCTTGAAGATTGACATCAAAATCGCTATGGTCAAAGGAAGAGCGTGAATTTTTATGGCTGCAACTTCTGTCTGTAAAATGAACATCACTTAAGAAGATTACGCCTCGCCACTCCACCGTCAAACGATTCGCTCCTCTCATTCTTCACATGTTTAATGTGTTCTTCATATATAGAACCGTCCTCATAGACACGACTGTTTTCTTTAAAAAACATGGAATTCTCATGCTGTTTTTCGCGTAATATTGGCAAAAGGCCGCAGAAGCATTTTCGATGAGGTTGATGAGATGGGCCTTCATCCTAGAGTGGTAGCGCTACAAACTGTATAATGGAGAAAACAGGAAACTTTAAGGGTTGAGGTGGAACGATGACAAAAATTTTTGCCCATCGGGGGGCATCTGGTCAATTTCCCGAAAATACAATGCTTGCATTTGAAAAAGGAATGGAAGCCGGAGCGGATGGAATTGAGCTTGATGTGCAGCTCACAAAAGATGGGCGTATTGTTGTGATCCATGATGAAAGACTGGATCGGACGACATCGCTCAAAGGATTCGTCAAGGATACAGCGTATGATGTGCTAAAGACTGCGAGTGCGGCTGCCGGCCGTGATCGAGCATACAGTGATGTCAAAGTGCCGCTGCTGGAACACGTTCTCGAGTATGCGGAAAAAAAGGAGTTTCTCATCAATATTGAATTAAAAAACAGTGTGATCCGCTATGAAGGAATGGAAGATAAAGTGCTGGAGGTAGTGAAACGATTCAAATTAGAGGAAAGAGTGATCCTGTCAACATTTAATCATGAAAGCTTGGCGCTATGCGGCCGGCTCGCTCCCCATATTGAACGGGCGGTGTTGACTTCAGATGTGCTTTATCAGGCTGACCATTATATCAAATCGATACCAGCTTCCGGCTATCACCCGAAGCTGAACAGCCCGGGGGCGGCGGATGAAGTAGTGAAGAAAATGAGGAACAGTTCGATCAAGGTAAGGCCATATACAGTCAATCGGCCGGAAGATATGAAGCGTCTCTTTGATGCGGGGGCAGACGGCATTTTCACCGATTTTCCTGCAAAGGCTTTGGCATTGCTAAAAGATAAATAGTTGTTATAGAAGGAGGCTGTTGGCGCAGTCTTCTTTTTTTCATTCATTCAAGATCGTTACAAAGCATACATTCATAGAAGACAACTAGAAATTGTAAGCGCTGTCTATCTTCTGAATGAGGTGAAACCATGAGGAAAACAGTCATTGTAAGTGCCGCAAGAACACCATTTGGCAAGTTTGGCGGGGCATTAAAAGAAGTAAAGGCAGCTGAGCTTGGGGGCATTGTGATGAAGGAGGCGTTACATCGCGCTGGAGTATCTGGAGATGAGGTGGAAGGAACTGTGATGGGCATGGTTGTCCAAGCCGGCTCAGGGCAGATTCCTTCCCGCCAAGCTGCCCGTCTGGCTGGAATGCCTTGGAGTGTGCCGTCAGAAACGCTAAATAAAGTCTGCGCATCCGGACTGCGCGCGGTCACCTTAGGTGATCAAATGATTCGGGCGCAAGATACGGATATTCTTGTTGCTGGGGGAATGGAAAGCATGAGCAATATTCCGTATGCCGTTCCCGCCGGGCGCTGGGGAGCGCGGATGGGTGATGGCGAGCTTAGGGACTTAATGGTTTATGACGGGTTAACATGCGCGTTTGACAAGGTGCACATGGCTGTTCACGGAAATACAGCTGCCAAGGAATATAGAATCTCACGAGAGGAGCAGGATGAATGGGCGTTAAGAAGTCATGCGCGGGCAGCTAAGGCAGCTGATAAAGGAAAGTTCCATGATGAAATCGTTCCCGTCAGCTGGACCAACAGAAAAGGAAAAACAGGCGTTGTTGACCAAGATGAAGCGATTCGCCGTGACACGAGCCTGGATCAGCTTGCGGCACTTTCTCCGATTTATACAAATGACGGTTCCATCACAGCCGGCAATGCGCCCGGGGTCAATGACGGAGCAGGCGCGTTTGTGCTGATGTCTGAGGACAAAGCTGCAGAGCTTGGCGCCCGGCCGCTGGCTACTATTCTTGGTTTTTCGACAATGGGAATGCAAGCGCATGAGCTAGCCGCAGCACCCGGGTTTGCAATCAATAAGCTCCTGAAAAAGAACGGTTTAACCGTTCAAGATATTGACTTGTTTGAAGTAAATGAAGCGTTTGCTTCTGTTGTTTTGACATGTGAAAAAATCGTCGGTTTCGATCTTGAAAAAGTCAATGTGAACGGCGGTGCGATCGCGTTCGGCCACCCGATCGGCGCAAGCGGTGCGAGAATTCTCATGACGCTTGTTTATGAATTAAAGCGCCGGGGAGGGGGGCTGGGAGTTGCCGCCATTTGCAGCGGTGCCGCTCAGGGAGACGCCGTATTAGTGCAGGTTCATTAAAACAATGACGAAAAAGGGGATTTAAATGGAGATGAAACATATCATGGTGGCCGGTGCGGGACAGATGGGAAGCGGGATCGCTCAAACAGCTGCCGACGCAGGCTTTTATGTGCGGATATACGATGTGAACCCGGAGGCTGCGGAGGCAGGATTGAAGCGGTTGAAGAAACAGCTGGCCCGAGATGCTGAGAAAGGGAGAAAGACCGAAGCGGAAGTGAAGGATGTTTTCAGCCGCATTTCGCTCTCTCGAACGCTTGAAGAGGCAAAACATACGGACATTGTCATTGAGGCTATCGCTGAAAACATGGCCGCGAAAACTGAGCTGTTTAAGAGACTTGATCACATATGCCCGCCTCATACGATTTTGGCCAGCAATACATCTTCCTTGCCTATTACAGAAATCGCTGCTGTGACAAACCGGCCTGAACGAGTCATTGGCATGCATTTTATGAATCCCGTCCCTGTGATGAAGCTGGTTGAAGTGATTCGCGGATTGGCTACGTCGGCAGAAACCGCCTCAGAAGTGATGGGATTAGCAGAAAAGATGGGGAAAACACCGGTAGAAGTCAATGATTTTCCGGGTTTTGTATCCAACCGCGTGCTTCTTCCAATGATTAATGAAGCCATTTATTGCGTGTATGAGGGGGTGGCGAAGCCGGAGGCGATAGACGAGGTGATGAAGCTAGGCATGAATCATCCGATGGGCCCGCTTGCATTAGCGGATTTTATCGGGCTTGATACGTGTTTATCAATTATGGAAGTTCTTCATTCCGGCCTTGGTGATTCCAAATACCGTCCTTGTCCGCTGCTCCGCAAATATGTCAAAGCGGGCTGGCTTGGCAAAAAGAGCGGACGCGGCTTTTATCAATATGAGGAGAGTTCCTAAAGCTCATTTCATCCGGGGGTGGCCGAGTTGCATGAAACGCAAGAGCAGGTCATGATGCGAAAAATGGTGCGTGATTTTGCCCGCAAAGAAATTGCGCCCGCTGCGAAAATCATGGAGGAAACAGACGAATTTCCGTTTCAGCTGATCAAAAAAATGGGTGAACACGGCCTGATGGGCATACCGGTGCCTGAACGATACGGCGGCGCTGGGGCGGATGTTATTTCTTATATTTTGGCGATTCATGAGATTTCTAAAATCAGTGCGGCTGTCGGTGTCATTCTTTCCGTGCATACCTCGGTCGGCACAAATCCGATTCTGTCCTTCGGCAACGAAGAACAGAAGATGAAATATATACCGAAGCTCGCTTCAGGAGACCATTTGGGCGCATTTGCACTGACGGAGCCTCACTCAGGGTCGGATGCCGGAAGCCTCCGCACGACAGCCAACAAAAAGAACGGCAAATACCTATTAAATGGATCGAAAATCTTCATTACGAACGGCGGAGCCGCCGATATCTATATCACTTTTGCATTAACAGATCCAGATCAAGGCAGGCACGGGATTTCAGCTTTTATCGTTGAAAAAAACACACCCGGTTTTACTGTTGGAAAAAAAGAAAGAAAGCTTGGGCTCTATGGATCGAATACTACGGAACTGATGTTTGATCATGCGGAAGTGCCGGAAGAAAATTTGCTTGGGAAAGAGGGGGATGGCTTTCACATTGCCATGGCAAATTTAAATGTCGGCCGGATCGGCATTGCGGCACAGGCGCTTGGGATTGCAGAGGCGGCTCTTGAGCATGCGATTAGTTACGCGAAACAGAGAATGCAATTTGGAAGGCCGATCGCCGCCAATCAAGGCATATCATTTAAGCTGGCTGACATGGCGACAAGGGCTGAGGCGGCAAGGCATCTTGTCTACAACGCGGCAGATCTTCATCACCGCGGCTTGGCCTGCGGAAAAGAAGCGTCTATGGCTAAACAGTTTGCTTCGGATACCGCGGTGAAGGCGGCGTTAGACGCCGTGCAAATTTACGGGGGATACGGTTATATGAAGGATTACCCGGTCGAGCGGCTGCTTCGTGATGCAAAGGTGACGCAAATCTATGAAGGGACAAACGAGATTCAAAGACTGATTATTTCCAAGTATCTTCTTGGCGGAAATTGATAGACAAAAAACGCAAAACGGAGGTTGAAGATGATATGGAGGAGAAACAAGATTATTCTCCGGGTTTGGACGGTGTGATCGCGGCGGAAACTCAAATTTCTTATCTTGACACGCGGTCCAGCCAGATTTTGATACGAGGCTATGATTTAATCGTTCTTTCTAAAACAAAAAGCTATTTGGAGCTTGTTCATTTATTGCTGGAGGGCAGGCTGCCGGAAGAAAATGAAATGGAAACACTGAAAAAAAATATAAACAGCGCATCCAACCTGCCGGCAAATCATCTCCGTCTGCTTGAGCTGCTCCCTAAGCATACTCATCCGATGGATAGCCTGCGAACCGGACTGTCTGCTCTTTCCGGATATGACCGGCAAATAGATGATCGGTCTCCTTCTGCGAACAAAGAACGCGCCTATCAGCTTCTCGGGAAAATGCCTGCCCTCACTGCTGCCAGCTACAGGATCATTAATAAGAAAGAGCCGATTCTCCCGCTTCAAACCTTATCCTACAGTGCGAATTTCCTCTACATGATGACAGGGAAAATGCCGTCCTCACTGGAAGAACGCATTTTTGACTGGTCCCTCGTCCTGTACAGTGAACATGAGATGCCGAATTCAACCTTTGCCGCGAGAGTCATCGCTTCTACACATTCAGATCTTTATGGCGCCTTAACAGGAGCTGTCGCCTCCCTGAAAGGAAATCTTCACGGCGGAGCAAACGAAGCCGTGATGCATATGCTTTTGGAGGCGGAAACACCGGCCGATTTTGAGAAGCTTCTGCAAACAAAATTGAAAAGAAAAGAAAAAATCATGGGCTTCGGCCACCGGGTGTATATGAAAAAAATGGACCCGAGAGCACTCATGATGAAAGAGGCGCTTCAGCAATTATGCGATAAAGCTGGTGACGATCGTTTATATGAGATGTGTGAAGCAGGCGAGCGGCTGATGGAGAAGGAAAAAGGGCTTTACCCGAATTTGGATTACTACGCTGCCCCGGTGTATTGGATGCTCGGCATACCAATACCTTTGTATACGCCTGTCTTTTTCAGTGCGAGAACGTCCGGTTTATGCGCCCACGTGATCGAGCAGCATGCCAATAACCGTCTCTTCCGTCCGCGTGTCAGTTATTTGGGCCCGCGGCATCAGGCTGAATCTTAATTCATGAAAGGAACTGATAGAATGCTGAAAACGGATCATGTCATTGAAGAAATTACAGACTATGTGCTAGAGAAAGAGATTACGAGCTCCGAGGCGTACACAACAGCGGGACATGTGCTGTTGGATACGCTCGGCTGCGGAATTTTGGCGCTCCGGTATCCTGAATGTGCCAAACTGCTCGGCCCGATTGTGCCCGGAACAATTGTGCCGAATGGAAGCAAAGTGCCGGGAACGTCATATGTGCTCGATCCGGTGAGAGCATCGTTTAATATCGGCTGCATGATCCGCTGGCTTGATTACAACGATACATGGCTGGCGGCGGAGTGGGGGCATCCGTCCGATAATTTGGGAGGAATCCTTGCCGTTGCCGATTATGTATCGAGAGGAAGATTGTCTGAAGGAAAAGAGCCTTTAACGGTACATGACGTACTTGAAATGATGATCAAAGCACACGAAATTCAAGGCGTGCTGGCGTTAGAAAACAGCTTAAACCGAGTTGGGCTTGATCATGTGCTGTTTGTCAAAGTCGCGACAGCCGCTGTTGTGGCAAAGCTTTTGGGCGGCGGAAAAGAAGAAATCAAAAATGCGCTTTCGAATGCATGGATTGACAATGCAGCCTTGAGGACATACCGGCATTCACCGAATACCGGTTCGCGCAAATCGTGGGCTGCAGGAGATGCAACGAGCCGAGGTGTTCATTTGGCGCTGCTGGCGTTAAAAGGGGAAATGGGCTATTCGACAGCTTTGAGCGCACCGGGATGGGGATTCCAAGACGTTTTATTCAATAAACAAGAGATCAAACTCGCTCGTCCGCTCGACGCTTACGTCATGGAAAACGTGTTATTTAAAGTGTCTTATCCTGCAGAATTTCACGCCCAGACAGCCGCAGAGTGCGCTGTCATACTTCATCCTCAGATAAAAGGACGGATTGATGACATTGACCGTGTTGTCATCAGAACGCACGAATCCGCTATCCGAATCATTGATAAGAAGGGCCCGCTTCACAATCCGGCGGATCGCGATCACTGCCTCCAATACATCACAGCGATCGGTTTGCTTTTTGGTGATATCACCGCGCGGCATTATGAAGCTGAAACAGCGAGCGATCCGAGAATAGATAAACTGCGGGACAAAATGGAAGTGACTGAACATAAAACATATACCGAGGATTACCTAAAACCCGACAAGCGCTCTATCTCAAATGCCGTTCAAGTATATTTTAATGACGGAACAAGCACGGAAATGGTGGAATGTGAATTTCCGCTCGGCCATCGTTTTCGAAGAGACGAAGCAGTGCCGAAGCTTTTAGAAAAGTTTTCTGCCAATCTCAAATCCCATTTCTCTGAGAAACAGCACAAACACATTTATGGGCGCTGTGCCAGCTATGAGACATTGCAAACAATGCGCGTAAATGAATTTGTAGATATGTTCTGCATGTAAAAGGAGGTTTGCGTCATGTCGTGGATCGTCAATAAGCAATCGTCGCAAGAAGAGCTTGCCGGGCGTTTCAAAAAGCTGATGTCAGCGCCGGACATTCTGCAAATTCCCGGCGCTCATGACGGAATGGCCGCTTTGCTTGCGAAAGAGGCTGGGTTTTCCGCTATTTATTTGTCCGGTGCTGCATATACAGCCAGCAGGGGGCTGCCTGATTTAGGGCTTATCACATCGGCAGAGATGGCTGAACGGGCCAAAGATCTTGTGCGTGCAGCTGACCTGCCTCTGCTTGTGGATATCGATACGGGATTTGGCGGTGTGTTAAATGCCGCCCGAACCGCCCGTGAGATGCTTGAAGCCAGGGTAGCGGCCGTTCAAATTGAAGACCAGCAGCTTCCGAAAAAATGCGGTC
Organism: Bacillus sp. MSP13; assembly: GCF_000815295.1. Lineage (NCBI taxonomy): Bacteria > Bacillati > Bacillota > Bacilli > Caryophanales > Bacillaceae > Bacillus > Bacillus sp. MSP13. Next base: position 172,764 of record NZ_JXAQ01000005.1, on the reverse strand, counting down.
ATTTAAATGGCAAACAGCTTGTTCCGATAAAGGAAATGGCGCAAAAAATAAAAGCGATCAAACAAGCGGCACCCGCCCTTGTCGTTGTTGCCCGTACTGATGCCAGGGCGCAGGAAGGGCTAGATGCCGCAATAAAACGGTCAGAGGCTTACATGGAGGCCGGAGCGGATGCAATTTTTCCGGAAGCGCTTCAGGAGGAGAGCGAATTCCGCCAGTTTGCTGAGCGCATCTCTGTTCCGCTCCTTGCGAATATGACCGAGTTTGGGAAAACGCCGTATTATCACGCCGATGAATTCGAAGATATGGGGTTTGGCATGGTGATTTACCCTGTCACATCGCTACGAGCGGCGGCAAAAGCTTATGAGCGGATGTTTGATTTGATAAAGGAACGCGGCTCACAAAAAGAAGGGCTTCATCATATGCAGACACGAAAAGAACTGTATGATACGATTTCCTATTATGACTATGAAGCATTAGATAAAACGATTGAAAAGACCGTTTTGCCTGACGAATAGTTTCGATCAAAAAAGCCGGAGTGTTCTCCGGTTTTCAGCGTGTCGATAAACCCTCGCATTCGTTGTCAGGCCTGCGCGTTGGTGCTCACGAATTGCTACATTCGCTGTGCTCCAATGCTCGCCCTTCCTAGACTTCAAGGGTTTTCAATCACGCTGAAAAGATGACAAAGTCATAAAACGAAAACCGTTTTATGACTTTGTCAATAATCTGAAAGCCGGAGTGTTCTCCGGCTTTTTTTGCAGCTATCGTTTTCTGAATCGCGGGCTGACTTGATTGCGTTTTCTGTCTCTGTATAAAACGAACCCGGCCAGCACAAAAAGGCCGAATGCAAAAAAGATGAATCCTGACAAGCCTTGGAGCCAAAGAACTGCAAAAGGCTTTACAGTGTGGCCGAAAAGTGTATCCCTCATCAGTTTAATGCCTAGGGCGGAAATGGCGCCGGGGGTGACTAATATCAAAAGCGCAAGAAGTCGGCTCATCCTCAGAAAACCCCTTTATCTTTCATTTTCTTTATTGTCCAGCGGGAAAAATATTTTGTCAAGAGAAGAAAACGTGGTAACATAGGGTTGTGCAAATTATTGCAACGGAATAAATAGGTATGCAAAATTTTTCATACAAAGGGGTAGCGGGATGCAAAAGGTACTGATTGTAGGTGCCGGCAAAAGGGGAACGGCGTTATTACATATTTTGATTAAAACAGCCATCATAGAGATCGTTGCCGTAGTTGACAAAAACCCAGAGGCACCGGGATTGAAAGAAGCAGAACAGTATGGGATCGCCGTTTCATCTGATTGGAAACCTTACATACAACAAAAACCGGATATCGTTATTCATACGACCGGCGATCAAGCCGTGTTGGACGAACTCCTTAAGGAAAAGCATAAAGAGACCATTGTCATGCCGGGAAAAATGGCGTACATCGTTTTTCAGCTGATGGAAGAAAAGCAGCACCTGATTCAAATGCTGAAAGAGCAAACATACAAACACGACCGAATTTTTAATTCCACTCATGACGGGATGATTTTTATTGATATCAATGAAGAAATCATTCTCTTTAACCATATGGCTGAAAAAATGGTCGGGAAAAGACGTGAGGAAGTCATCGGGCGTCCGATAAAAGAAGTGATTCCGAGCACGAAGATGCCGCGGATTTTAAAAACAAGAGTGCCTGAATACAATCAAACGCAGCTTTTGGGAGATCATTTGCAAATTGTAACGACGAGGCTGCCGATTATTGATGAAGGCGGACGTTTGCTCGGGGCGCTTTGTGTATTTAAAGACATTACCGACGCGGTCGAACTGGCAGAGGAAGTGACAAATTTAAAGCAGGTCCGTACGATGCTGGAGGCGATTATTCAATCCTCCGATGAGGCGATTTCTGTTGTTGATGAAAATGGCATCGGTCTCTTGATCAATAAAGCGTATACGAAAATGACGGGGCTTTCCGAAAAAGAAGTCATCGGCAAGCCTGCCAACACTGACATTTCTGAAGGTGAAAGCATGCATTTAAAGGTGCTTGAAACGAGACGCCCTGTGCGTGGTGTCAGGATGAAGGTCGGTCCAAACGAAAAAGAGGTCATCGTCAATGTAGCACCCGTGATTGTAGACGGGATTTTGAAAGGCAGCGTCGGTGTGATTCATGACGTGTCCGAAATTAAAATGCTGACAGCCGAGCTGAACCGCGCCAGACAAATCATCCGCACGCTTGAGGCGAAATACACGTTTGATGACATTATCGGCAAAAGCGAGCAAATGCTGGTTGCGCTTGAGCAGGCGAAGCTCGGGGCGAAAACGCCGGCGACCATTTTGCTGCGTGGGGAATCCGGAACAGGAAAAGAACTGTTTGCCCATGCCATCCATAATGAAAGCGACCGGAAATACAATAAATTTATTCGTGTGAATTGTGCAGCCCTTTCTGAAAACCTGCTCGAATCAGAGTTGTTCGGCTATGAGGATGGTGCGTTTTCAGGAGCGAAACGCGGCGGGAAAAAGGGATTATTCGAAGAAGCGAATAACGGCAGTATTTTCTTAGATGAAATCGGCGAGCTGACACAAAATATGCAGGCGAAACTGCTCCGTGTCCTTCAAGAGAAGGAAATCGTCAGAGTGGGCGGCACGAAAGCGATCCCTGTCAATGTCAGGGTGATTGCGGCGACAAATGTAAATATCGAAAAGGCGATGGCGGATGGTGCATTCCGCGAAGATCTGTATTATCGCATCAACCGCTACCCCATCTCCATTCCGCCTTTGCGGCAGCGCCTGGAAGACATTGAGGCTCTCAGCGTCAGGCTCATCCAAAAGATTAACCGCGATTACGGCAGGAATGTAAAGGGGCTCTCGCAGCAAGCTTTGCGTGCCTTATCCGCTTACCATTGGCCGGGGAATGTCCGCGAGCTTGAAAATGTCCTTGGACGAGCCATGATTTTTCTGAATCCGCATATGGAATGGATCGAAAAAGATCACTTGTCTACATTTGAAGTTGAACAAAAAGAAAAGGACCCAGAACAGGGTGCAAGTTTTGATTTTCCGGATATTGAAGGCGAAAAGCTATCTGTCGCAGTAGAAAAATTTGAAGCGCATTTGATTCAGCAAACGCTCGAAAAACATCATTATAACAGGACAAAAACAGCGAAAGCCCTCGGAGTCAGCATACGGAATTTATATTACAAAATGGATAAATATGGCCTTGCAAATGAAGGCATGCAATAATTTGCAGAATAAACGCAAACATCTGCACGAATTTTTCAAAGCGTCCGTTATGACAGCATGGCAAAGAGCTGGCATGGAACTTGCATAATAAAAGGCGGAGTCGAAACAAGAAGGGTGGTAACAGATGAAGCTGAAACATTTGATCGAAAAAGCGTCGATGTACAAAAACAAGACCATTGCGGTTGCTCACGCTGAGGATGAGGAAGTGATCAGGGCTGTAAAGCTGGCAGCCGAGCAACTATCTGCCCGTTTTTTGTTAGTGGGCGACAGCAAAAAACTGAACGATTTGACATCGTCTATGCAAGGGCATCAAGTAGAGATCGTTCATGCCGATACGCCTGAGGAATCGGCAAAATTAGCGGTTCGTGCTGTGCATCACAAAACAGCGGATGTGTTAATGAAAGGGGATGTGCCGACTTCTGTTTTGCTTAAAGCGGTATTGAACAGACAGGAGGGGCTTCGGTCATCCAACGTCCTTTCTCACGTCGCTGTGTTTGATATACCGGACTTTGACAGGCTGATGTTTGTGACAGATTCGGCAATGAACATCGCTCCATCACTGGAAGAGCTTCGGCAGATCCTGCAAAATGCGGTTCATGTAGCCCGTGCAATAGGGAACAATATGCCAAAAGCAGCTGCTCTGGCAGCGGTCGAAACGGTGAACCCGAAAATGGAAGCGACAGTGAATGCAGCTGCTCTTGCTCAAATGTGCAAAAGAGGCCAGATCAAAGGCTGTATTGTTGATGGGCCATTCGCTTTGGATAATGCAGTGTCGCAAATTGCCGCGGCCCAGAAAAAGATTTCAGGAGACGTAGCGGGCAGCGCTGATATCCTTCTCGTCCCAACAATTGAGGCTGGAAATATTTTATATAAGTCACTGATTTATTTTGCGAAGGCCAGCGTGGCGGCTGTCATTACAGGAGCAAAAGCGCCGATTGCCTTAACGAGCAGAGCGGACTCCGCTGAAAATAAACTGTATTCCATTGCGCTCGCAATATGCGCATCTGAAGAACACACACATTAGGAGGAACGAACATGGAACTTTTTAAATATATGGAGAAATACGATTACGAACAATTGGTATTCTGCCAAGATGAACAATCCGGCTTAAAAGCGATTATCGCGATTCATGATACAACGCTTGGTCCGGCGCTTGGCGGAACGAGAATGTGGACATATGAAAATGAAGAAGCGGCGATTGAAGACGCGCTCAGACTGGCAAGAGGCATGACGTATAAAAATGCGGCGGCAGGCTTAAACCTGGGCGGCGGAAAAACAGTGATTATCGGTGATCCGCGCAAAGACAAAAATGAAGAAATGTTCCGTGCGTTTGGCCGCTATATTCAAGGGCTGAACGGCAGATACATTACAGCTGAAGATGTGGGTACAACGGTTGAGGATATGGACATCATTCATGATGAAACAGACTATGTCACAGGAATTTCTCCTGCTTTCGGATCTTCAGGAAATCCATCCCCCGTTACGGCTTACGGGGTGTACAGAGGGATGAAAGCCGCAGCTAAAGCTGCTTTCGGAACCGACTCTCTTGAAGGCAAAACCATCGCTGTACAGGGTGTAGGGAACGTAGCCTATAACCTATGCCGTCACCTTCATGAAGAAGGAGCAAACTTAATCGTGACGGATATCAATAAACAATCCGTACAGCGCGCAGTTGCAGATTTCGGCGCCCGTGCGGTTGATCCGGAAGAGATTTATTCACAAGACTGTGATATTTATGCGCCGTGTGCACTCGGTGCGACAATTAACGATGGCACCATTAAACAGCTGAAGGCAAAAGTTATCGCTGGTGCGGCTAATAACCAATTAAAAGAAACGCGCCATGGCGATCAAATTCACGAAATGGGCATCGTTTACGCGCCGGATTATGTCATTAATGCGGGCGGCGTGATCAATGTGGCAGATGAGCTTTACGGCTATAATGCAGAACGCGCATTGAAGAAAGTTGAAGGCATTTACGGCAATATTGAGCGTGTACTTGAGATTTCTCAGCGCGACGGCATTCCGACGTATTTGGCGGCTGACCGCTTGGCAGAGGAACGGATTGAACGCATGCACCGCTCAAGAAGCCAGTTTTTGCAAAACGGTCACAGTGTATTAAGCAGACGTTAAGACATTGATCTGGAGGTTATGAAAGTGTTACATGATGAAAAACGCATTCTCACCATTAATCCAGGCTCAACTTCAACGAAAATCGGTGTTTTTCATAACGAACGAGGCATTTTTGAAAAAACATTGAGACACAACATAGAAGAGCTGCAGCGATTTGACTATATTATTGATCAGTATGAATTTCGCAAAAAACAGATTCTTGAAACGCTCCATGAACAGGGGATCAACATATCAAAGTTTGATGCAGTTTGCGCCAGAGGCGGTCTTCTCCGGCCGATTGAAGGCGGAACATATGAAGTGAATGATGACATGATCGAGGACTTGAAAAGCGGCTACGCCGGCCAGCATGCTTCGAATCTCGGCGGCATTATCGCGCGGGAAATCGCTGACGGCCTGAATATCCCTTCATATATCGTTGATCCTGTTGTCGTAGATGAAATGTCAGTGCTTGCAAAAATCTCAGGCATGCCTGAGATTGAACGGAAAAGCATTTTTCATGCGTTAAATCAAAAAGCTGTCGCCCGTAAAGCGGCAGCCTCTCTCGGCAAACGATATGAGAACATGAAAATGATTGTCACTCATATGGGCGGCGGGATTACAATTGGCGTCCATGACTGCGGGCGAGTGGTAGATGTCAATAACGGCCTGCACGGAGAGGGGCCATTCAGCCCTGAACGTGCAGGAACAGTGCCTGCGGGAGATCTCGTGGATTTATGTTATTCAGGTCAGTATACAAAAGAAGAAATCATGAAAAAACTGGTGGGCACCGGCGGGCTTTTGGGCTATCTTGGTACAAATGACGCAGTAAAAGTGGAACAGATGATTCAGGGGGGCGATGAAAAAGCCCGCTTCATTTTTGATGCCATGGCCTATCAGGTAGCGAAGGAAATCGGGGCAGCCAGCGCGGCATTAAAAGGCGAAGTAGAAGCGATTGTGCTGACGGGCGGCTTGGCGTACGGCAAAAGCTTTGTTTCCAGTATCAGATCATACATAGATTGGATTTCGGACGTTTTAGTCTATCCGGGAGAAAATGAGCTGCAGTCACTGGCCCAAGGGGCGCTCAGGGTATTGCTGGGCGAAGAGCCATCCAAACAATATCGTATTGAATAGACAGACAGGAGTGAGTCATCATGGCAACTGAGTATGACGTAGTCATTTTGGGCGGCGGTACCGGCGGTTATGTCGCGGCGATCAGAGCCGCTCAGCTCGGCTTAAAGACAGCCGTTGTGGAAAAGGAAAAACTCGGGGGAACATGTTTGCATAAAGGCTGTATCCCGAGTAAAGCGCTGCTGAGAAGCGCAGAGGTATACCGGACAGCCCGTGAAGCCGATCAATTTGGAGTGGAAACGGCTGGCGTGTCCCTCAACTTTGAAAAAGTGCAGCAGCGAAAGCAAGCGGTTGTTGATAAGCTTGCAGCCGGTGTGAATCATTTAATGAAAAAAGGAAAAATTGACGTATTCAACGGTTATGGCCGTATCCTCGGACCATCCATTTTCTCCCCGCTGCCGGGAACCATTTCTGTTGAACGGGGAAATGGCGAAGAAAACGACATGCTGATTCCGAAGCAAGTCATCATTGCAACAGGATCAAGACCGAGAATGCTGCCAGGGCTTGAAGCGGACGGTGAGTCTGTATTGACTTCGGATGAGGCGCTCCAAATGGAGAAACTGCCAAAATCGATCATCATCGTCGGCGGAGGCGTGATCGGTATCGAATGGGCGTCTATGCTGCATGATTTTGGCGTGAAGGTAACGGTTATTGAATACGCAGACCGCATATTGCCGACTGAGGATCAAGACATTTCAACAGAAATGGAAAGTCTTCTTAAGAAAAAAGGCATTCAGTTCGTGACAGGGGCAAAAGTGCTGCCTGAGACAATGACAAAAACGTCAGACGACATCAGCATACAAGCAGAAAAAGACGGAGAAACCGTTACGTATTCTGCTGAAAAAATGCTTGTTTCCATCGGCAGACAGGCAAATATCGAAGGCATCGGCATTGAAAACACCGATATCGTCACTGAAAACGGCGTCATTTCAGTGAATGAAAGCTGTCAAACGAAGGAATCTCATATTTATGCAATCGGAGATGTCATCGGCGGCCTTCAGTTAGCTCATGTTGCCTCACATGAAGGAATCATTGCCGTTGAGCATTTTGCAGGTCTCAACCCGCATCCGCTTGATCCGACGCTTGTACCGAAGTGCATCTACTCAAGCCCTGAAGCTGCCAGTGTCGGCTTAACAGAAGATGAGGCAAAGGCGAATGGGCACAATGTCAAAATCGGCAAGTTCCCATTTATGGCAATCGGAAAAGCGCTTGTATATGGAGAAAGCGACGGATTTGTCAAAATCGTGGCGGATCGTGACACGGATGATATTCTCGGCGTGCATATGATCGGCCCGCATGTCACCGACATGATTTCAGAAGCAGGTCTTGCCAAAGTACTGGACGCAACGCCGTGGGAGGTCGGACAGACGATTCATCCGCATCCGACGCTTTCTGAAGCAATTGGAGAAGCGGCGCTTGCCACAGATGGCAAAGCCATTCATTTTTAAAAGCATAAAGGAGGGGCTTGAATGAGTACAAACCGACATCAAGCACTAGGGCTGACTGATCAGGAAGCCGTTGATATGTATAGAACCATGCTGTTAGCAAGAAAAATCGACGAAAGAATGTGGCTGTTAAACCGTTCTGGCAAAATTCCGTTCGTGATTTCTTGTCAGGGACAGGAAGCAGCACAGGTAGGAGCGGCTTTTGCTCTTGATCGTGAAATGGATTATGTTCTGCCGTACTACAGAGACATGGGTGTCGTACTGGCGTTTGGCATGACAGCAAAGGACTTAATGATGTCCGGGTTTGCCAAAGCAGCAGATCCAAACTCAGGAGGCCGCCAAATGCCGGGGCATTTCGGCCAAAAGGAAAACCGGATCGTAACAGGGTCATCTCCTGTTACAACGCAAGTGCCGCACGCGGTCGGCATTGCGCTGGCGGGGCGTATGGAGAAAAAGGATGTCGCGGCCTTTGTCACATTCGGTGAAGGCTCTTCAAACCAAGGCGATTTCCATGAAGGGGCAAACTTTGCCGCTGTCCATAAACTGCCGGTTATTTTTATGTGTGAGAACAACAAATACGCCATTTCTGTGCCTTACGATAAGCAGGTCGCATGTGAGAACATTTCCGACCGTGCCGTAGGTTACGGAATGCCTGGTGTGACTGTGAATGGAAATGACCCGCTGGACGTTTATCAAGCGGTCAAAGAAGCACGCGAACGGGCGCGCAGAGGAGAAGGCCCGACATTAATTGAAACCATTTCTTACCGCCTTACCCCTCACTCCAGTGATGACGATGACAGCAGCTACAGAGGCCGTGAAGAAGTAGAGGAAGCGAAAAAAAGTGATCCCCTGCTCACATATCAAGCTTATTTAAAGGAAACAGGCCTGCTGTCTGATGAGACAGAACAAACCATGCTGGATGAAATGATGGCAATCATAAACGAAGCGACAGATGAAGCGGAGAATGCCCCTTATGCAGCTCCTGAGTCAGCGCTTGATTATGTGTATGCGAAGTAGGGAGGAAGAACAAATGTCAGTAATGTCATATATTGATGCGATCAATTTGGCGATGAAAGAAGAAATGGAACGAGATCCTCGCGTTTTCGTTCTTGGGGAAGATGTAGGGAGAAAAGGCGGTGTATTTAAAGCGACAGCCGGACTCTATGAACAATTCGGGGAAGAGCGTGTGATGGATACGCCGCTTGCTGAATCTGCGATTGCCGGAGTCGGCATCGGAGCGGCTATGTACGGGATGAGACCGATTGCTGAAATGCAGTTTGCTGATTTTATTATGCCGGCGGTCAACCAAATTATTTCCGAAGCGGCCAAAATCCGCTACCGCAGCAATAATGACTGGAGCTGCCCGATTGTCGTCAGAGCGCCATACGGCGGAGGCGTACACGGGGCCCTTTATCATTCTCAATCCGTCGAAGCGATTTTCGCCAATCAGCCCGGATTGAAAATTGTCATGCCTTCAACGCCATATGACGCGAAAGGCCTCTTAAAAGCCGCGGTTCGTGATGAAGATCCGGTGCTGTTTTTTGAGCATAAACGCGCGTACCGCCTGATAAAAGGTGAAGTTCCGGCAGATGATTATGTCCTGCCAATCGGCAAGGCTGATGTGAAACGGGAAGGTGACGATATCACAGTGATCACTTATGGCCTGTGTGTCCACTTTGCGTTACAGGCTGCAGAACGTCTCGAAAAAGATGGCATTTCAGTGCATGTGGTGGATTTAAGAACGGTTTATCCGCTTGATCAAGAAGCAATCATCGAAGCCGCATCGAAAACGGGTAAGGTCCTATTGGTTACAGAAGATACAAAAGAAGGCAGCATCATGAGTGAGGTGGCCGCCATTATATCCGAGCATTGCCTGTTCGACTTAGACGCGCCGATTAAACGGCTTGCAGGTCCTGATATTCCGGCTATGCCTTATGCGCCGACAATGGAAAAATACTTTATGCTCAACCCTGACAAAGTGGAAGCGGCGATGAGAGAGTTAGCGGAGTTTTAAAGACGTAAGGAGGATACAATCATGGCAATTGAACAAATGACGATGCCGCAGCTTGGAGAAAGCGTGACGGAAGGGACGATCAGCAAATGGCTTGTCGCCCCCGGTGATAAAGTAAACAAATACGATCCGATCGCGGAAGTCATGACAGATAAGGTGAATGCAGAGGTTCCGTCTTCTTTTACCGGTACGATAACAGAGCTTGTGGGTGAAGAAGGCCAGACTTTGCAAGTCGGAGAAATCATTTGCAAAATTGAAACAGAAGGCGCGAATCCGTCTGAACAAAAACAAGAGCAGCCAGAGGCACCAGAAGCTGCTGAAACACCTGTTGCAGAAAGCCGATCCGAAGCGGATGATCAGCCCAATAAAAAGCGCTATTCGCCAGCTGTACTCCGTTTGGCAGGAGAACACGGCATTGATCTTGATCAGGTAACGGGAACAGGTGCCGGCGGCCGCATTACGCGAAAAGATATGCAGCGCATCATTGAAACAGGCGGTGTGCAAGAACGGACTGAGGAGCCGAAAACAGCAGCTCCTGCACAAGAGTCTGCACCACAACCGGAGCCGAAGGAAGAGGTTTCTTATCCTGCGTCTGCAGCTGGAGATAGGGAAATCCCTGTCACAGCCGTAAGAAAAGCAATTGCTTCCAATATGAAACGCAGCAAGACAGAAATTCCGCATGCTTGGACGATGATGGAAGTTGACGTCACAAATATGGTGGCATACCGCAATAGTGTGAAAGATTCCTTCAAGAAGACAGAAGGGTTTAATTTAACGTTCTTCGCCTTTTTCGTCAAAGCGGTTGCCCAGGCATTAAAAGAATTTCCGCAAATGAATAGCATGTGGGCGGGCGACAAAATCATCCAGAAAAAAGATATCAATATTTCAATCGCGGTTGCCACAGAGGATTCTTTATTTGTGCCGGTGATCAAAAACGCTGATGAAAAAACAATTAAAGGCATTGCGAGAGAAATAACTGATCTTGCCAAAAAAGTAAGAGACGGAAAGCTCTCGGCAGATGATATGCAGGGGGGAACGTTTACTGTCAACAATACAGGTTCGTTTGGATCTGTTCAGTCGATGGGCATTATCAACTACCCTCAAGCCGCGATTCTTCAAGTGGAATCCATTGTCAAACGTCCGGTTGTCATGGAGCATGGCATGATTGCTGTCAGAGACATGGTTAATCTATGCCTTTCCTTAGATCACAGAGTGCTTGACGGCCTTGTGTGCGGACGATTCCTCGGACGCGTGAAACAAATTTTAGAAACGATTGATGAGAAGACATCTGTTTATTAAATAAGCAGTAAGAGCATTTTTTGAAAATATGTTTCAAAAAATGCTCTTTTTTTGCATCATGATTCAGCAATTCTGATTTTCATTTCGAGCAGGTATTCTTCTTGTTTATTCGGTGAATAATGAATCGGTATGAGTAACTCGTAAACATCACTGTCAACAGTTAAGTGGCGGTCTGCGATATACTTGATAAGCTTTTGTAAGTTGAGAAAATAATGCTCAGGTGAAAAATGATACGCGATACAAACATATCTGCCTTTAGAGATCGTTGTGATTTCCATATCCGGCGTAATGGCGGAAATTTGTTTATTCGTCAATACAGGCGTAAAGATATGGCGGTACGTGATTTCATCAATGCTGGTGTACGGGTGAAACGAAAAAGTGGCACCGTAGCTATTGTTCGCAAATCCATCTGCTGATTCGATAAATGTTTTTAATTTGCTGTAGGAAGCGTTGAGCACGTTTTCTGGCCCGACTCCCTCTGCCTCTGTCTGAATGATGCGGGTTTCTTCTTCATCTAACATAAACACCTCGCCGAGCGCGGGATATTCCATCTGCCGTTTCATCCGCTTTTTCACCATTGAAATGGTTTGCTCCAATGCCGATAAAAAGGCTAATTTCTCCCTGATTTGCTTCTCCTGTTCTGTATAAAAAGCAAACAGTTCTTCCATCTCTAAGTCTTGTGCCTTTTTCATCTCTTCTAAAGGTGTGCCGATATATTTTAGAGATTTGATCAGGTCCAGATGATACAGCTGGGAATCTGAATAATAACGGTAGCTGGTATCCGGGTCAACATAGGCTGGTTTAAATAAATCAATTTTATCGTAATAACGGAGCGCTTTAATCGACACGTTTGCCAGTTTTGAAACCTCTCCAATTGAGTAATACGATTCCTTCATGCCATCACTCCTTCTATGATTATTATAATGAAGAAGCGCACCCTTTGCAGTATACAAAGAATACGCTTCTGATCACGTGCTGGCTTTAATATGTGCAGGCGCTTTCCAAGCAATAGTTAGCGCAATGCCTATGGCTAAAGTTACGGTTGCAAAGTAGAATGGATAGTTTACATCAATATCGAACAGCATTCCGCCGATAATAGGCCCAAATACATTGCCGATACTTGTAAACATTGAATTCATACCGCCGGCAAATCCTTGTTCATTCCCCGCAATCTTTGACAGATAAGTCGTTACAGCCGGTCTCATGAGGTCAAATCCGACAAATACGGTGACCGTAACTAGCAGAATCGCAACATAAGAATTCACGATTGTCAGCAAGAAGACCAGACTCGTAGAGAGAATTAAGCTATACCGGATTAAATGGATTTCGCCAAACCACCTTGTAAAACGGTCAAATAAAACGACTTGCGTAATGGCGCCTACAATCGCACCCCCTGTAATCATAATGGCGATGTCGCTGGCCGTAAATCCGTATTTATGATCAACAAATAACGCAAATAACGATTCAAATGACGCTAAACCAAAAGATGAAATCAAGATAATGAGAAAAGCAATGAAATACATAGGGGCAAAAATCCGTTTATAGCCTGTTTTTTGCCCTGTTATTTCCTGATTTTCAGGATTTCGCTCCGGCTCGCGCAGTGTGAACATTGATAAAATGGCCGCCAGCAACGCAAAGGCTGCCGCAAAGAAAAAAGGCAGCCGGGAATGGATTTCCGCTAAAAATCCCCCGATGCCGGGCCCGATGATAAAGCCTGTTGAAATAGCGGCGGACATATAACCGAGCGCCTTCGGCCGTGTTTTAATGGTTGTGATATCCGCGATAAAAGCGGTGACCCCGGGCATAATAAAGGCAGCGCTGATCCCGCCAAGCATACGGGAGATAAATAACATCTCGACTGTTTTTCCGATGCCGAATAAAAATTCCGACACACTAAAGAACAACAGGCCGACTACGATCATGATTTTACGTCCGAAGCGATCAACCCATCGTCCGCCTATAGGTGAAACGATGAGCTGTGCCACGGCGAAGCAAGCAACCATATAGCCGACGGCGGTTCCTGATAAATGTAATTCATTCATAATGGTAGGCGTTACCGGAATCACAAGCCCAATCCCCAAAAATGCAATAAATAAATTGGTCAATAATATGGTTAAGGTGATATTTTGTTTTTTCATGTGACTTCCCCTTTTTCACAAGTGTATTCTCTATACTCTAAAGCCTCCTCTTAGGGGAGAGTCAACGGCTTTACAGCATCTTTCTTAACAGCGTTCGATCCTTACTCACTGCACGGGACCAGCATATCAATGTGCTGCGGCAGGACTTGAATCACAGCGGGTGTATAAGTATAGACTTCACCATCTGTATCCGCCTTTTGAGCGGTGTCTGTTTCAATTTCGATACGGGAGGCTTGGATATAGGACAGCTCTCCGGCAAACCGGTCAATTGTGCCCTGTTCCATGCTCATCAGCTCCCGCAATGCCGAGAGGTTGGTGCTGCGGCAAATGAGGATATCGAGTAAGCCATCATCTATACTGGCATCTGGCAGGGGGATTCTGTTCGTTCCAATGTATTGTCCGTTCATGACAAGCAGCATAACGGCTTCTTCTTTCATTTCTTTTCCATCAATTTTTAGTGTCATCGGAAACGGTTCGGCTGATGACACAGTTCGCAATGCACTTGTAAAATAGCTGATTTTCCCCAGTAATGCTTTAGCCGTTTCATTAATTTGTTTCGACGTTTCTGTAATCAGGCCGATCCCCCAGAAATTTAAAAAATAACGGCCGTTCAATTGACATACATCTATGCTTGTTTTTTGTCCTGATACAAGTGCTTCCGCCGCCTTACCTAGATTTTGAGGGATGCCCAGCACTCTTGAAAAGTCATTGCACGTGCCGCCGGGTAAAATTCCGACAGCGGGCTTTCTTTCTAACGCGCTAATGCTGTTAATGCATTGATGGACTGTGCCGTCCCCTCCGAGAATAAAGACGGTGTCGACAGAATCATCAATGGATTGGCAAAAATGATACGCATCATCCTTTTTCTTTGTTTGTCTAATCATCACCTCGTCTAAAGATTGTGATAAGACCGGCACCACAGCTCCTAATGCTTTTTCTATATGTTTGTTGCCTGCATTTCCGTTATGAATCAGTAACGCTTTCCGGTGGCTCATACAAAACTGCTCCTTTATTATATATATATGGTTATATCATCCCCTTTTTCTGTAAGCTGTAAACGAAAGCGAAAAAAGTGTACGGCCAAGCAATGTGATTTGCCGATAAGGATGATTCCTTGCTATCATAAGAACAGATGATGAAAAAGGAGAGGTATTCATTGAATATGGATTTTAATTTATTTATGAATGATATTGTCCGCCAAGCGAGACAAGAAATTACAGCCGCCGGATACACTGAGCTGAAAACAGCTGAAGAGGTGGACGGGGCACTTGAGAAAAAAGGAACGACGTTAGTCATGGTAAACTCTGTTTGCGGATGTGCCGGAGGAATTGCAAGACCGGCCGCATACCATTCCGTTCACTATGATAAAAGACCTGATCAGCTCGTTACCGTCTTTGCCGGACAGGATAAAGAAGCGACAGCGCGGGCGCGTGATTATTTTGAAGGATATCCGCCATCTTCTCCGTCCTTTGCGATTTTGAAAGACGGAAAAATCATGAAAATGGTCGAGCGCCATGAAATTGAAGGCCATGAGCCGATGGCAGTTGTGGCAAAGCTTCAAGAAGCCTTTGAAGAATATTGTGAAGAAGTATAAGACGAAAAACCCGGGTGCTAAGCGACTCGGGTTTTTTTATGTATAAAATCTCCCGGAGATATGAATAAATATTAAGGGGTCATTCAAATAGATTGCATAGTAAATCTATTCTCCACGAGCGATATCAGAAAGGAACCGCTGGAAAAATAAGCTTAAAGATAATTTTTAAAAATAGTATTGCATAAAAATAAGAAACTGTTTAAAATACAAATTAACGAATAAATATTCAAATTCACTAAAAGTAATGAATATGGGGGAAATGGATCATGAAAAAATGGCTCTTATTACTTGTAGCTGCCTGCATCACTTTAGCGTTATCCGCTTGCGGTTCAAGCAATTCAGGTTCAGAAGGCGGCAAGAAAAAATTAGTGATGGGTACTTCGGCGGATTACAAACCGTTTGAATATAAAGAAGGCGATCAAGTTGTCGGCTTTGATGTAGATTTGGCAAAAGCGCTGGCGAAGAAGACGGGCTACGAAATTGAAGTGCAGGATATGGACTTCAACAGCTTAATCACAGCATTGAAATCAAAACAGGTGGATCTGGTTCTGTCAGGAATGACACCGACGCCTGATCGAAAAAAACAAGTTGATTTTTCCGATGTGTACTACACAGCGAACCATATGATTGTCAGCAAAAAAGACAGCGGCATTCAATCTCTGAAAGACCTGAAAGGAAAAACAGTCGGTGTTCAGCTGGGCTCCATCCAGGAAGAGAAGGGGAAAGAGCTTTCTCCGGAATATGGTTTTAAAACAGAAGACCGCAACAGAATTTCTGACTTGGTGCAGGAAATCAAATCTGACCGCTTTGATGCCGCCATTATCGAAGACATTGTGGCAGAAGGGTATTTCAAGTCAAATGACGATCTGCAAGGCTTCGTCATTCCTGATGCGAAAGCGGAGGAAGCCGGTTCAGCGATGGCTTTCAGAAAGGACAGTGAACTGACAGACAAATTCAATAAAGCGCTCAAGGAAATGGAAGATAACGGGGAGCTTGAAAAATTGAAGAAAAAATGGTTCACTGGTGAAAAGTAAGAAAAGCGGCTCAACTTTTTCGTTGAGCCTTTTTATTGAATAGGAAATCTTTTTTCCGTAAGAAAAGGAGACAAAGACTATGAATTTGGATTTTTCAGCAACGATCCCCCAAATTCCTTTTATACTAGAAGGCTTGGCAGTCACTTTGAAAATTGTCATCGTATCTGCCATTATCGGACTTATACTCGGTATTGTGCTAAGCTTATGCAAGATCAGCACGTTCCGCCCGCTGGTCTGGATCGCTGATTTTTATACATCAGTGTTCCGCGGCACGCCTTTAGTGCTGCAGCTTATGATTGTCTATTTCGGGCTTCCCCAGCTGCTCGGTTTTCAAATTGACCAGTTTTGGGCTGCGGTTGTGGCATTGTCATTGAATTCCGCCGCTTATGTATCGGAAATTATCAGAGCCGGAATCAACGCCATTGATAAAGGCCAAAGAGAAGCTGCTGTCGCACTGGGGGTTCCGTATAGCAAAATGATGAAGGACCTCCTGTTGCCGCAGGCTTTTAAAAATATATCACCTGCTATTTTGAATGAACTAATTACATTAACAAAAGAATCGGCGATCGTCACTGTTATCGGGCTTGGTGATGTCATGAGACGCGCATATCAAGCTGGCGCGGCTACTTACAATTACCTTGAGCCGCTCATTATCGCCGGTTTGATTTATTATGTGCTTGTCCTGATTTTAACGTTTATCGGCAAGGCTGTAGAAAGGAAGCTGACATCCAATGATTAAGGTTGAAAAGCTGTCAAAATCATTTGGGAAACTTGAAGTACTAAAAGACATTTCAACAACAATCTCTGAAGGGGAGGTTGTTGCCGTTATCGGTCCATCAGGCTCAGGGAAATCAACGTTCCTTCGCTGTTTAAACCTGTTGGAAAAGCCAAACGGCGGAACCATTACCATTAAAGACAAGGAGATCACGAAGCCGAAAACCAACACATTAAAGGTCCGGGAAAACATCGGGATGGTTTTTCAGCATTTTCATCTCTTTCCGCACAAAACGGTTCTCGAAAATATTATGTACGCGCCTGTCAATGTCAAAAAAGAATCAAAACAGGCTGCACAGCAAAAAGCCGAAGAGCTGCTCCGCAAAGTCGGTTTGTTTGAAAAGCGAAATGATTATCCAAACCGTTTGTCTGGCGGGCAAAAACAGCGTGTCGCCATCGCCCGGGCCCTTGCGATGAATCCGGACATCATGCTGTTTGATGAACCGACCTCTGCACTTGATCCGGAGATGGTCAAAGAAGTGCTACAGGTGATGAAAGAGCTGGTTGAAACCGGCATGACCATGGTGATTGTCACGCATGAAATGGGCTTCGCAAAAGAAGTGGCAGACCGCGTGCTGTTTATGGATCAAGGAATGATTGTCGAAGACGGCAATCCAAAAGAATTTTTTCTATCGCCAAACTCCAAAAGAGCGCAGGACTTTTTAGAAAAAATATTATAGAATATAAAAAAAGAAGAAGGCTGATCGCTTCTTCTTTTTTATTGAAGAAACAAATAGAAATGGAGTCCGACATGTTTAAAATTGGTTACCGCACAATAAAGACCGCGCTTGGAACAGCTTTGGCTATTTATATAAGCCAGCTTTTGCATTTGCAAAACTTCGCTTCAGCAGGAATCATCACCATTTTGTGCATTCAAATCACACAAAAACGGTCACTTCAGGCATCGTGGGCCCGCTTTGCGGCATGCTGTCTGGCAATTCTCTTTTCGTATCTCTTTTTTGAGCTGATTGGCTATCACCCGTTTGTGATCGGAGCGCTTCTCTTGATATTCATCCCGATAACCGTCCTGTTAAAAATTAATGAGGGTATCGTCACAAGTTCGGTTATTATTCTTCATCTATATATGTCCGGCGGCATAACACTTTCCTTCATTTGGAATGAGGTTCAATTGATTACGGTTGGGATCGGCGTCGCTCTTTTGATGAACTTGTATATGCCAAGCCTTGACCGAAAACTGATTGCCTATCGCAAAAAGATAGAGGATAACTTTGCCGTCATTTTCGCGGAAATAGAGCGGTATTTGTTAACTGGTGAGCAAGATTGGACTGGAAAAGAAATTCCAGAAACACACCAGCTCATTACGGAAGCGAAAAACCTGGCATACCGAGATGTGCAAAACCACATTTTGCGCTACGAAAATCAGCATTATCATTATTTTAAAATGAGAGAAAAGCAATTTGAAATTATTGAACGCCTTCTTCCTAAAGTGACTTCTATCTCCATTACGGTGGATCAGGGAAAAATGATCGCAGCATTTATTCACGATTTGCGGGAAGCGATACACCCGGGAAATACGGCGTATAAATTTCTGAAAAGACTTGCTGACATGAGAAAAGAATTTGAGGAGATGCCCCTTCCGGCGACAAGAGAGGAATTTGAAGCGAGAGCCGCTCTCTTCCATCTTCTCGGGGAAATGGAACAATACTTAGTGATTAAAAGTTATTTTAAAGGAATAAAAGCGCAAAAATCACTCGCATGATTCGCATGAGCTCTTCCTTCATTGGTCAACCTAATGAAAAAGGAGGGGCTTATGCGTTTTTTTTTATGGTCGATTTTAGTGATGATATCTCCGATTTGGCCGCTCGGCGAAAATCCGCTGCCGGGTGATCCATATGTCATTGTCAACAAGAGAACAAACGAACTTGCTGTCATCCTCGACAACCATGTAGAAAGCGTGTACAGCGTGGCGACCGGAAAAACAGACGATTTAACGCCTGAAGGAGAATTTTCGATAACGGTAAAAGCGGCGAATCCTTACTACAGAAAGAACAATATTGAAGGGGGGTCTCCTGACAACCCGCTTGGGGCAAGATGGATTGGATTTGACGCGAAAGGGACAGACGGGAGGATTTACGGAATTCATGGGACAAACCGGGAAGAATCAGTTGGAAAATTTGTGTCCAACGGCTGCATACGTATGCATAACGACGAGGTCGTTCATTTGTTTCAAACGATACCGGTGGGTACGAGAGTGTTGATTACGGACGACTCCCGCTCTTTTGAAGAGATTGCCATTGAGCATAAAGCTCTGATAAAAAAGCAGGATGTTCCTATTCAATAAGGCTGCCTGCTTTTTTATCATTATAAAAACATGACGATTCCTGAGAGTACAGTTGAAAGAATAAATACTCCCAAAATCACGATCAAAACGCTTTTCATCAGTTTTTGAGACATGATTTCACTCCTTAGACAATCTGTCTATATTTTATCGTGTTTTGAGTGGGCGGACAAGTGATACCTATTGGCGGAAAGCAGGGATGAAAATGAACAGGCTTGACCATATTGGGATAGCCGTTTTTTCGATAGAAGAAGCGCGGCACTTTTACGAAGAAGTATTGGGGCTTGCGTTTCTTCATCAAGAAACGGTGGAAGAGCAAAAGGTGAATGTTGCTTTTTTTCAAGCGGGAAGCATCAAGCTGGAACTGATTGAGCCGCTGACATCTGACAGCCCCGTCCGTTTCTTTTTGGAGAAGAAAGGACAGGGGCTGCATCATGTTGCGTTTTTGTGCACGAGTTTATCTGACCGGCTTCAAGCATTGTCTGACCGGCAAGTTCAATTGATCGACAGGTATCCAAGACAGGGCGCGAACGGGAAAAAGATTGCGTTTCTTTCTCCGCGGGAAACAAACGGCGTGCTTGTAGAGCTTTGCGAGCCGAAGGGAGGCCAAACTGATGAACATGAATGAGCATATTGATGATCTATACACGAGGCGCAGGCAGGCGGCACAAGGCGGAGGAGATGAAAAGCTTGCCCGGCAGCGGCAAAAGGGAAAGCTCACCGCTCGGGAAAGGATTGCGTTTCTGCTTGATCAAGACAGCTTTATCGAATTGCATCCCTTTATGGAAAGTCAAGTGTTAACAAGAGAACAGCGTATGTTAGGGGATGGAGTCGTAACAGGGTACGGCACAATTGCCGGCCGGTCTATATATGTATTTGCGCAAGACTTTACAGTGTTCGGCGGGGCGCTTGGCGAAATTCATGCCAAAAAAATCTGCGCACTGATGGATCTGGCGGCAAAAAATAAGGCGCCGATTATCGGGCTGAATGACTCAGGTGGTGCGAGAATTCAAGAGGGTGTGGTATCATTAGATGGATACGGTCACATATTTTACCGAAATGTCTTATATTCCGGAGTCATTCCGCAAATCTCGGTTATATTAGGGCCGTGCGCTGGAGGCGCTGTATACTCTCCGGCACTCACTGATTTTATCTTTATGGCTGAACACACCGGCCAGATGTTTATAACCGGGCCGAAGGTGATTGAAAAAGTGACAGGAGAACAGGTTGATGCGGAGAGCTTAGGCGGAGCGGGAATACATAATGCCGTCAGCGGAAACGCCCACTTTTCCGGACATACGGAGAAGGAGGTTTTGACAGGGGTGAAAAAACTGCTGTCTTATTTGCCGCTGAAAGGCCAGACAACAGTGCCGCTGCCTGAGAAAGATGCCTTAAGGCCACTATTAAACCGTCTCGTGCCCGCTGACACGACAAAGCCGTATGATGTGCGGACGGTGATGAAAGAGCTGGCAGATCCGCAGTCTTTTTTTGAGATTCAGCCGTTCTTTGCGAAAAACATTGTCATCGGGTTTGCAAGGCTGGGGGAAAAAACAATCGGCATCGTTGCCAGCCAGCCGAAGCATCTGGCGGGAAGCCTGACGATTGATGCTGCTGATAAAGCGGCAAGGTTCATCCGTTTTTGTGATGCATTTGATATCCCGCTGCTAACTGTCGAGGATGTTCCGGGATTTCTGCCCGGTGTTCAGCAGGAGCATAACGGAATTATCCGGCACGGAGCAAAGTTATTGTTTGCCTATGCAGAAGCGACCGTCCCAAAAGTCACGCTCATTATTAGAAAAGCGTACGGCGGCGCCTATGTGGCCATGAACAGTAAAGCGATCGGAGCGGATCTTGTGTTTGCATGGCCGAATGCTGAAATCGCAGTGATGGGGCCAGAAGGCGCGGCATCGATTTTGTATGAAAAAGAGATAAAAGCTTCAGCCGACCCGCAAAAGACAAAACGCGAAAAAACAGCTGAATACAGAAAGCAAAACGCCGGCCCATACAAAGCGGCGGCCTGCGGAATGGTCGATGACATCATTTTGCCGGAAGAATCTAGAAAAAAGCTGATTCAAGCTTTTCACATGCTTGCACATAAGACAGAAGAGAGACCGAAAAAAAAGCACGGTAACATACCGCTTTGACATGGAGGGACTTACAAATGGTGAATGAAAAACGCCTGCTGGAAGAATTTTTAGAACTTGTCCAAATTGACTCAGAAACAAAACATGAAGCAGAAATCTGCAAAGTGCTGAAACAAAAATTTTCTGATTTAGGTGTGGACGTTAAAGAAGACGATACAATGGATATCACTGGCCATGGAGCCGGCAACCTGATTTGCACATTAAAAGGGACAAAACAAACAGATACGATCTACTTTACATCCCATATGGACACAGTTGTACCAGGAAACGGCGTAAAACCGGTTGTAGAGAACGGTTATGTCAAAACAGACGGCACGACGATTTTAGGCGCTGATGATAAAGCGGGGCTGGCTGCCATGTTTGAAGCGATTAAAGTGCTGAAAGAAGAAAACATGGAGCATGGCACGATTGAATTCATCATCACAGTAGGCGAGGAGTCAGGCCTGATCGGTGCGAAGGCGCTTGACCGTTCTATGATCACGGCATCCTACGGCTATGCCCTTGACTCAGACGGAAAAGTCGGAAATATCATTGTGGCCGCGCCGACACAGGCGAAGGTAAGAGCGGCCATTTTCGGAAAAACCGCACACGCCGGGGTTGAGCCTGAAAAAGGCATTTCAGCGATTACAATCGCTAGCAAAGCCATTTCGAAAATGCCATTGGGCCGCATCGATGAAGAAACAACAGCAAACATCGGCCGGTTTGAAGGCGGCACACAAACTAACATTGTGTGCGACGAAGTCCATATTCTAGCTGAAGCACGTTCTTTAGTTCCTGAGAAGATGGAAGCTCAGGTTCAAAAAATGAAAGCTGCTTTTGAAGAAGCCGCTGCTGATATGGGCGGACGCGCAGAAGTCGAAATTGAAGTCATGTATCCAGGCTTCAAATATCAAGACGGTGACCAAGTGGTTGAAATCGCGAAAAAAGCGGCAGCTAACATCGGACGTCCGAGCGATCTGCAAACGAGCGGCGGCGGAAGTGACGCGAACGTGATTGCAGGTCACGGCATCCCGACGGTCAACCTTGCTGTCGGTTATGAGCAGATTCATACAAAGAATGAAAAAATGCCGATCGAAGAACTTGTAAAAACGGCGGAAATGGTTGTTGCCATTATTGAAGAAGCGGCGAAATAATGTTAAAAAACCCGAGTGCGGTTCGTTCGCATCGGGTTTTTCTTGTTTTCAGCGCCATTGCCTGAGCGGCCAAAATAACACGTCCTGCTTTTTAGCGTAATGAAGCAATGGATCTGACGCTGGCAATGTGATGTTGTGGGCTTCAGCCACCGTATTGATGGAAAACGCGGCCTCGGCATGTTGCAGCAGCCAAGGATGATGATGAATGTCTTCGTAAAAGAGCTTGTTTCGATAAGTGGTGTAGAGTCTGTATCGTTCCGTCAGCCAATAATCGAGTGAATCCTTTTCCGCTGTAAAAGGGGCAGAAATGGGCCGGTATGCGGCGCGGAATGCTGCTTTTCCGTCGTCTCTCCGCTTGCTGACATAGTCAATGCCATCACCATTTTTTTCAGCTTTCATATCCGCGTAAAAATAGGGCAAATGAAAGAACGTGCGAGCGCCCAGGACCGCCAGCCCATGATCAGCATCTAAGCTGAAAAAGTAAATGCCGGGTTTGCCTTTATACGTGACATAGGTGCGGAGGTTAAGCTCAGGAAATGCACGCGCACCGGGAATGGGAGGAAGGTAACGCGCCCTTAGGTTCGTGAGCATAAAGGGAAGCATGCTGATCCAAGCTTGTCTGTTATATGTATCTAATTCTAAAACTGGCGGTACTAAAGCGCGAAGGATAGAAACATCAACAGCCCAGTGGGCAAATAAGACATCATTCCATGTTTGTCTCATGATCCAGCTTCCCTCGGGCACAGATATATTTTTTTGCTGAAAGCGTTCCGTCACGTATCTCCTCCTTTCAGTTGGATGTGAGTAAAGGTATTCCCGATTTCTTACTTTTTAAACGAAGCTGATTTCTTTTCTTAGAGAAAACACAAGTAGAAACATCATTTCTAGAAAACAAAAAAACGTAACTGGTAGTTATAATTATGAAAAACAGTATTTTACATTAATTGAACATTTTTATATTGATTATAACAGTATTTGAATAATATTTTGATTAGGGCTATATTCTTATTTTTTAAAAAAATAGAATTTCTTGTTGTAAGGAAAGGTTGTGCATGGTAATTTTATGTAGTCACCTAGATATATCCATTTAAGTATTTTTTATAATTTAAAGGAGGGAATTTGAATTTGAAGAAATTTGTGATTACTGTATCACATTATGCCTTTTCAAAAGCAACTTTGGTATGACACAAAGTTATTTACTATATATTATTTAATGGCTACCAAAAAAATAAGTGAGGGATAATTTATGGCAGTACTCTTACAAAATATTGACTATATTATAACTTTCTTTTTAGCTATATTTTTCATATTTAAATTAATTCAAGAAATAAAAAACAAAAAAAGACTTTCTTTATCAATCGTTTTCTTGCTAATCAGTATATATTTTCTAATAAAAGTTTTCTTTATCATCAACATACTTATTGGGTAGTTCACAGGAACTTTAATAATTATAGAATTAACTCCTTCTAAAGCACTTAAAAAAGAATGCAGCTTCCAAGTTTAAGATAATCCAAAGAGGTTGTTGAGTTTAGACAGAAGAAGTCTTTTCTTATAAAGAATCTCATGCTCTTTATTCATTAAAAGTTAAAAATGAAGGTGTTCGGCTAATGCTGTATGCTGACACACATTTTTTCGTGTTATACATATTGTAATAATTTATAAATTAATGAGATGTGAGAGAAACCCTTTGTCACTGAATAGAGGGCTTTTCTCAAATCTCTTTTTTATTATTTCTTGATTGATTACTAGATATAATTCATTTTCCTTTTGCTTACTTTATTCTTAATAAAAATTGTCAATTGCCACATGAGTCTGATCTGTCCTTTTAGTATATCTGATTCTACATTTTGCAAAGTATTATACATATATAATGATATGACAACTCCTCAATCGTGGTTGATTCTGCTCCATTTTTTGGACATTGACGAGGCTTAGCACAGTTGATTTGTTGACTTCTTTTATATACGTTTTTTAGATTTTTTTATAAAAATGCCCCTTTAAGTAAGTAGGACTCTGCTTCTCCGGTCCACTTACTTAAAGGGGCTAATATCAACAAATATGGAACTGCTATTTATTTCACCGGCTCAGTAAGAGTGGCGGCTTTTTTGGTTTTATGGTGTGTCATCTGAAGGACAACGTTTTGCACGGTCAAAAACAGCCCGCTAGTGAACCAGTACAGCGGAAGGGCTGCCGGAACGTTAAGCGAGAAAATCGTCATCATCACAGGGAAGATGAACACCATCAGTTTGGCTGATTGCTGCGCTGCCGGATTTTGCGGGACAGCCGAATATTTCGCGCTCAGTTTTTGAGCGACATAAGCCTGGACAAAGTACATAACACCCGCACTAAGTGACACGAGAATGTCAGATTGTCCTAAACTGAACCATAAAAACGAGTGTGACGCGATTTCAGGTGTAGAGCGAATCGCGTAATAAAACCCGATCAAAATCGGAAATTGAATCAGCATCGGGAGACATCCCATCGCAAGCGGATTGATATTGTGCGCCTGATACAGCTTCATCATGTCCGTTTGCAGTTCTTTTTGCTTTTCGGAGTCCTTCGTCTTTTTCAGTTTAGCCTGAATGCTGTCAACCTGAGGTTTAATAACGGCCATTTTCTCTTGGAACAAACGCTGTTTTTTAAACTGATTGACAAACAAAGGAAGCACAATAACACGTACAATGATGGTGACGAGAATAATTGAAAGTCCGTATTCTCCGTGAAACAGCCCGGCAACCCCTTTAAGCAGAGCGGAAAACGGTTCGATTAAATAGTCGTGGAAAAAACCGACGTTGCTGAGGCCCCCCACCTGATTCGTCGCCGCAAACGCCGCATTTCCCGAGCACAATACGATCAAAAAGATGCCTACTGCCAAAAGTTTTTGATATGTTTTTACCAATTTGTTCTCCTCCTTTTTATAAATGCGGTTTATAAAAGAAGGGAACCAGCGTCTTCATCATCGTTCACAGGTGAATTCATGCGGAAGACTTTACGTATCCAAGTTGTAATGCGATGGTATATAATAATAAGAAAGTCTGTTCGATTAATGTGAAAGACCGTCTGATGTTCATCTGTTCGTTTTGATTTCCATTGCTCGCCGGCACGGCACTCCCGTAAAAGAAACGCAATCCCGATTGCCGTTAGAGCCGGAAGAATAATTGTGAAAAAATCGACTAAGAATAAAACGTCATTTATCGATTCCACAAACATTGTCATCACATCCATTCAATACCTTCATTTTACTATATGTACAAGCGGTTGTCTAATGAATGAAAAGGAGTTTTGTTTATGCGGGGAAAGGGCCGAATTATTTTCCATATTGATATGAATAGCTTCTATGCTTCGGTGGAAATGGCATATGATCCGGCCCTTCGTGGAAAGCCGGTCGCAGTTGCCGGAAACGTAAAGGAGCGAAAGGGCATCGTTGTGACATGCAGCTACGAAGCAAGGGCGCGAGGCGTCAAAACAACGATGCCGGTTTGGGAAGCGAAGCGCAATTGCCCTGAGCTTATCGTTCTTCCGCCGAACTTTGACCGCTATAGAAATTCTTCAAGAGAGATGTTTAACATTCTCCGTGAATATACTGACCTGGTGGAGCCTGTCTCTATCGATGAAGGCTATATGGACATGACCGATACGGCATACAGCAGCCGCGCTTTGGAGACAGCAACAGAAATCCAAAGCAGGCTGCAAAAAGAACTGTTGCTTCCGTCAAGCATAGGAATCGCGCCGAATAAATTTCTCGCTAAGATGGCGTCTGATATGAAAAAACCGCTTGGCATCACGATTTTAAGAAAGAGACAAGTGCCTGATATCCTTTGGCCGCTTCCTGTTGGAGAGATGCACGGGGTTGGCAAAAAGACAGCGGAAAAGCTGAAGGGACTGGGCATTCAAACGATTGAAGAGTTAGCTGCAGCTGATGAACATTCGCTGAAACGCCTGCTTGGCATCAACGGCCCGCGCCTTAAACAGAAAGCAAATGGCATTCATCATGCGCCAGTTGACCCAGAGCGCATTTACGAATTTAAGAGCGTCGGCAACTCATCGACCCTTTCACATGATTCCAGTGACGAAGAAGAGTTATTAGGCGTTTTCCGTAAGCTTGCCGCTTCCGTGAGTGACCGCTTACAGCGCAAGGAGGTCATGGCTTCAAAGCTTTTTATTATGATTAGATATGCAGATTGGAAAACCATCACCAGAAGCATCACGCTGAAAAATCCGATCGATCAAAAACATGACATTATGAAAGAAGCGGAGCACCTCTTTTTTAAACATTGGAATAAAAATCCTGTCAGGCTGCTAGGCATTACCGGAACGGATTTAGTGGAAAAAGAGCAGGCCTATAAGCAGCTTGATTTGTTCAGCTTTAGTGAAGACGCCAAGGAAGAGCCCATTCAGCAGATGATGGAAAAGCTGAATGAAAAGTACGGATCTAAGCTGATCAGAAAAGGGGCAAGGATAAAGAAAGAGGAGAGCAAAACGAAGGGAACAAGCTTTAATAAAGATTTTTTTCAGGATGAAAAGAAAAGGTGAATCGCTTGAAAAAAAGGGTGAAAGTATGGTAATTTCTTTATTATAAATATCATTTTATTTTAATTTAAATTTTAAAATGATTAAACGTTTGCAGAAGGGACGTTAGAATATGTCAAAACAACAAATCGGCGTTATCGGACTTGCGGTCATGGGTAAAAATCTGGCTTTAAATATCGAAAGCCGGGGATTTTCTGTTTCTGTTTACAACAGATCAAGCAGTAAAACTGAGGAGTTTTTGCAGGAGGCAAAAGGAAAAAATGTTGTTGGCACATACAGCATTGAAGAGTTTGTCCAATCCTTGGAAACACCGCGCAAAATCTTATTAATGGTGAAAGCGGGAACTGCAACAGATGCGACAATTCAATCTCTTCTTCCTCATCTAGAGAAGGATGATATTTTAATTGACGGCGGTAATACATATTATAAAGATACACAGCGCCGTAACAAAGAACTTGCAGAAAGCGGCATTCATTTTATCGGAACAGGCGTTTCCGGCGGTGAAGAAGGAGCGCTTAAAGGGCCTTCTATCATGCCTGGGGGACAAAAAGAAGCACATGAGCTTGTGAAGCCGATTCTTGAAGCGATTTCTGCAAAAGTTGACGGAGAACCTTGTACGACATATATCGGTCCAGACGGTGCCGGCCATTATGTGAAAATGGTGCATAATGGAATTGAATACGGAGATATGCAGCTGATCTCTGAATCTTACTTCATTTTGAAACAGGTGCTCGGCCTTTCGGCGGATGAGCTTCATGAAGTTTTCGCTGAGTGGAATAAAGGCGAGCTTGACAGCTACCTGATTGAGATTACGGCTGACATCTTTACGAAAAAAGACGAAGAGACAGGCAAACCGCTTGTTGATGTTATTCTCGATAAAGCAGGACAAAAAGGAACAGGAAAATGGACAAGCCAAAGCGCGCTTGACTTAGGTGTTCCGCTTCCGATTATTACTGAGTCTGTATTCGCGCGCTTTATCTCAGCTATGAAGGAAGAGCGTGTGAAAGCGAGCGGCCTTCTTTCAGGACCTGAAGTGAAGCCTGTTACAGACAATAAAGAAGAGCTGATTGAAGCAGTCAGAAAAGCGCTGTTCATGAGTAAAATCTGTTCTTACGCGCAAGGATTTGCCCAAATGAAAGCAGCTTCTGAAGAATACAACTGGGATCTGAAATACGGCGAAATCGCTATGATCTTCCGCGGCGGCTGCATCATCCGCGCTGCATTCCTTCAGAAGATCAAAGAAGCTTACGATCGCGAACCTGAGCTCGATAACCTGCTTCTTGACAGCTACTTCAAAAATATTGTAGAAAGCTACCAAGGAGCGCTTCGCCAAGTGATTTCACTTGCAGTTGCCCAAGGTGTGCCGGTACCATCATTCTCAAGCGCATTAGCTTACTATGACAGCTACCGCACAGCTGTACTCCCTGCAAACTTGATTCAAGCGCAGCGTGACTACTTTGGCGCCCATACTTATGAGCGTACAGATAAAGAAGGTATTTTCCATACTGAATGGATGAAGTAATAGAAGACCCCGCAGCCCTAAGGGCTGCGGGGTCTTTTGGTTATTGAAGAGCGTTGACAGCCGCAAAAAAAGCCGAAAATGCGCTACAGCATTTTCGGCTTTTTCTGTATTATATATTCCACCAGTTCAAGCCGTCTTTCGCCAAAAGATCATCTGATTCTTTCGGTCCCATAGAGCCTGACTCATAGTTTGGAGATAGGGTCTTGTTTGCTGCCCATGTTTCAGAAATGGCGTCGACAAAACTCCAAGACAAGGCAACTTCATCCCAGTGTGCAAAGTTTGTGGCATCGCCAAGAAGACAGTCGTGAATCAATTTTTCATATGCTTCAGGGGTGTTCATCTCATCATTGCAATTGCTGCAGTAATCCAGCTTGATTGGCTGCGCGTGTGCTGCTCCGCCAAGCTTTTTAGCATTCAAGTAAAGCGTAATGCCTTCGTCAGGCTGAATATGGATGACGAGCAAGTTCGGATTCATGTTGTTTTCATTGCCGTAGTACAGGTTCATCGGAATGTCCTTAAATTGAACGACGATTTTTGTGGACTTTTCTTTCATTCGTTTTCCGGTGCGGATATAGAATGGAACACCAGCCCATCTGAAGTTGTCGATCAAGAGCTTTCCTGAAACAAAGGTTTCTGTATTGGAGTCAGGAGCGACATTATCTTCATCCGTATAAGCGGGAACTGCCACACCGTCAATCTCACCGGCTTGATATTGCCCGCGCACAAAATACTCATCCACTTCGTCTTTTGCAATAGGGCGCAGTGCTCTCAGCACCTTCACCTTTTCGCTGCGGATTTCTTCTGTGTTCAATTTGATCGGCGGCTCCATTGCAAGAAGGGCAACCATCTGCATGATATGGTTTTGCACCATGTCGCGCAGGGCGCCTGATTTTTCGTAATATCTCGCGCGGTCTTCGACGCCGAGTGATTCACTTGATGTGATTTGAATATTTGAGATGTAGCGGTTTGTCCAAAGCGGTTCGAAAATCGCATTGGCAAACCGGATCACTTCAATGTTCTGAACCATTTGTTTGCCTAGGTAATGGTCGATTCTGTAAATTTGATCTTCAGTAAACGCTTCGCGGATTTCTTTGTTCAGCGCTTGTGCGCTTGGCAGATCATGGCCAAACGGCTTTTCGATGACAAGGCGGGACCAGCCTGTTGTTGCTGTCACACCTTCTGATTTTAATGTTTTTGCAATTGTCCCGAAGAATTCAGGAGCCATTGCCAAGTAGAACATTCTGTTGTTCGGAATTTGATATGTATCTTCCAGCTGGTTAAGCAATACGTTAAGCTCTTGATAAGAGCCAGGGTTTGTCACGTCGAACGGGTGATAGTAAAAATGAGACGTGAAATCATCTATATGTTTATCCGCAGATGAGGAAATGGATGTTTTAACAGTTTCGCGAAGTTCCTCATTAGACCAAGGTCTTCTTCCAACTCCTACTACTGCAAACTCTTCTCCGATTTGGCCGTTTTGATATAAACGGTGGATAGACGGATACAGTTTTCGTTTTGCTAAATCTCCCGTTGCGCCGAATATGACAATTACTGCTTTTGGTTGTTGGTTTGTTTTCACTAAAAGTACCTCACTTTATTCGAAGCTTTATTTTAGTACACCCCGTATATTTCCTTCATTTTAAATCTAAAATTCAACGAAAGCAAACATTTAAGCCCTTTTTTTGCAGAATGGCTTTAAAATATCTCTAGAACAAAAGGATTGTTCCTTTCAAGGGCAAGATTCACATTTTGTTCACGATCCTGTATTCTTGTAGGTAACTAGTTCTAGTAGGAGGAAGGAAATGTGGAATTACTTTTTTTAGGGACGGGAGCCGGCATTCCCGCTAAAGCGAGAAACGTAACATCGGTCGCATTGAAAATGCTTGAAGAAAGGCGTTCGGTATGGCTGTTTGACTGCGGGGAAGCCACACAGCACCAAATTTTACATACTACGATTAAACCTCGAAAAATCGAAAAAATTTTCATTACCCATATGCACGGCGATCATGTATACGGGCTTCCGGGGCTTCTGGGGAGCCGTTCCTTTCAAGGCGGAGAAGACGAGCTGACGGTATATGGACCTAAAGGGATTAAGGCGTTTATTGAAACAAGCCTTGCCGTCACAAAAACCCATCTGACATATCCGCTTGTGATCCGGGAAATCGAGGAAGGGATCGTGTTTGAAGACGATCAGTTTGTAGTCACAGCGGTATCGGTTATTCACGGAGTGGAGGCCTTCGGATACCGCGTTCAGGAAAAAGACGTGCCAGGCTCCTTGAAGGCGGATGTATTAAAGGAAATGAACATCACGCCCGGTCCTGTGTATCAAAAAATTAAAAATGGCGAAACGATAACACTAGAAGACGGGCGCACCATCAATGGGAGTGATTTTCTGGAGCCTCCTAAGAAAGGGAGGGCTGTAGTCTTTTCCGGGGATACGAGAGTAAGTGACAAGCTAAAAGACCTTGCACGGGATTGTGATGTGCTTGTTCATGAAGCGACCTTTGCTAAGGAAGATCGGAAGCTTGCTTATGATTATTTTCACAGTACAACAGAACAAGCGGCCATTACAGCGAAAGAAGCAGGGGCAAAGAAGCTCATTTTAACCCATATCAGCGCCAGATATCAGGGAGATTCCTCGCTGGAGCTTCAGAAAGAAGCGGCTGACGTTTTCCCGAACAGCGTGGCGGCGTATGATTTCTTAGAGGTACACGTCCCGCGGAGCTGATGCCAAGCGTTCTTATTTGACAATTTGTGATGATGTTGTATAATAAAACGTAATAATTACGCTTTATAAGGAGATGTTCATATGAGAGTCAATGTTACTTTAGCCTGCACTGAAACGGGAGACCGGAATTATATCACAACCAAAAACAAACGCACCAACCCAGACCGCTTAGAGCTGAAAAAATATTCACCGCGTTTAAAGAAATATACCCTTCATCGTGAAACAAAGTAATCATAAAAGAAGACCGGGCGTTACATACCCGGTCTTCTTTTTATGTTAATTGACTGCCTGAAAAAGCGGTACAGCCTGCTGGCATGCTGCACACCATACATCATAAATAGCCAAATGAACGATATGGGGTTCGTCATGATGGATGTTGTGTGAGCTGTTTTTCGCTTGAATCCAGCCGCTTTGATGAGAGAGAGTCAATATGCTCCTATGCATGTTTAGCCAATCCTGTTCAGTAGTGAATTGCGTAGTCCGTTCACCTGATGACAACACGAGGAGAGGCATGTTTTCCAAATGGACTTGCCGTTGTTTGAGAATCTGCAGGCTTCTTGAAAATTCTGCATGTGTGCCCTCAAGCATCATCTTGCTTGTATTTGCTTTGTGCATTTCTTCAGGAAGAAATGCACAATCTCCTAAAGCTGGATCAAGGAGAACCATGCCGATAATATCGGGCTTGTTTTTGTACGCCCACAATCCGGTGATGACAGCTCCGTATGAATGTGAAACAGCCAGATAAGGAGGTTTTACATCTGCTGCATGAAGCAAACTCTCCAATTCTTTTACCTTTTGTTCAGCTGTTCGCTTAGCGCTGCTTCGTCCGCTTTTTCCTATTCCCGCCCGATCATATGTAAAAATGCCAAATTCATCATCAATATCCGCTATTAATGGATTCCACGTCTCAGAAGACGTACCGTAGCCGGCCTCAAAGACAATCGTTACACCGCTTGATCCTCTTCGGGATTTTGTATGAAACGCGCATCCGTCAATTGTATATGTCTTTTCCATCCAAGCTGAGTTCATTGGAGTCATCTCCTCTAATTGGTTCTACTAGGGAGACGGAGAACCTGAGCTGATCGTTTCTCTAAAAAATAAAAAAAGAGATATCCGTTTGAGGATATCTCCTGTGGACATTACCAGCCTCTCTCATATTGAACAGGGGCCGGAATCTCTGTATTAAGCTGTTTCGCCGCTGTTCTTGCAAAGAAAGGATCTCGCAAAAGCTCTCTGCCGATAAAGATGAGGTCGGCACGCCCGTTTTGCAGAATTTCTTCAGCCATAGAACCGTCTGTAATCATGCCAACAGCACCAGTTGCCATGTCGGCCTGTTCACGGATTTTCTCAGCGAAGCTGACTTGATAGCCTGGGAATACGTTAATGTCAGCGTGAACAAGGGCGCCTGAGCTGCAGTCAATTAAGTCCACACCCTGTTCCTTCATCCATTTTGCAAACCCGATATGATCGGCGATGTCTAAGCCTTTGTCTGTATAGTCAGAAGCGGATACACGGACAAATAAAGGGCCGTCCCATACTTGTTTGACTTCATCAATGATCTCTCTTAAGAAACGGTAACGGTTTTCTGGAGAGCCGCCGTATTCATCTGTTCGATGGTTGGAAAGCGGAGATAAAAATTCGTGAATAAGGTATCCGTGCGCCGCATGAATTTCAATCACATCGAAGCCGGCTTCTTTTGCGCGGACAGCCGCTTGCTTGAACTCCTGCACCGTTTCTTTTATTTTTTCTGCTGACATTTCTACAGGGATTGCTGATTGTTCGTCAAACGCAATGGCCGATGGAGCAAAAATATCCCCTTCAAGCTCTGCTTTACGTCCGGCATGGGCAAGCTGAATGCCGATTTTTGATCCTTGTTCTTTGACTTGCTCAGTCAGTTTGGCAAAGCCTTCAATATGGTCGTCGCTCCAAATCCCCAAGTCTTGGTCTGTGATACGTCCTTGAGGATTAACCGCAGATGCCTCCACAATAATCAGCCCAACCTGGCCAATTGCGCGCGATATGTAATGCGCCATGTGGAACGGCGTCAATTTTCCGTCCTTTTCATGAGAAGAATACATGCACATTGGCGACATGACGATGCGGTTTTTTAATGTCATATCTTTAATTGTTATCGGTGTGAATAATGTTCTGGCCATTTCTTTCGCCTCCCGTAAGGTTTTTAGAGGTTGATTATATCAAGTGATTTCTTTCCCGTCATATAAACTGCTCAAAAGATCCGTTTTGTTACATATTTCGGTATAATAGACAGGGAATCATCTTATTTTTCAGGCTGGAAGCGTTTTTATACAAAGGAGGGGCGGAGATCGATGAATTGGCAGACGAAAGACGAATTGCTGACCCTTTTAACTTCTCTTGTGCAATACGAAAGCATCACCGGTTCGAAGGGAGAGGCAGCACTTGCAGAATATCTTTATTTTATTTTGAAAGACAAGCCTTATTTTCAAACACATCCTGAGAATGTAACACTTCATCCGATGGATGACGGCAGATCCTTTCTAACGGCTCTTGTCAAAAAGAAGAATGTCAAAAAGACAGTGCTTTTGCTGAGCCATTTTGATGTCGTGGACATAGAGGACTACGGAGAGTTCAAGCATATGGCTTGTAAGCCCGCTGAGCTTTTAGTCTCCTTTTTAGAGAAAAAAGAGCTCCTTCCGGAACATGTGCGAACAGACGCTGAAAGCGGCGACTGGCTGTTTGGAAGAGGGACGATGGATATGAAAGCGGGGCTCGCCGTTCAGCTGTCGATGCTGGAGCGGGCGATGGACGGCCAGTTTGAAGGAAATCTGCTGTTGATTACGGTTCCAGACGAGGAAGCGAATTCGAAAGGCATGATTGAAGCTGTTCCTGTACTGAAGGAAATGGAGAAAAAGCATGATATCACATTAACAGCTTGCCTGAATGCCGAACCGATGTTTGAAAAATTTCCCGGCGACCAGCAGCAATATTTTTACTCCGGAAGCATTGGCAAGGTACTTGCGGGGTTTTTCTGCAAGGGGATCGAAACTCATGTCGGCGAGCCGTTTTCAGGCGTAAACGCAAATTTAATGGTATCTGAGTTGAACCGCTTGCTTGAACTGAATGCTGATTATTGCGAGAAGGTTGAAGGTGAAGTCACTCCGCCGCCGGTAAATTTAATGCAAAAGGACTTGAAAGAGGCGTATTCTGTTCAGACACCACATACAGCTGTCACGTTATTTAATGTGCTGTCCATGAAACGATCAGCCAGTGAACTGCATCAGATGCTGCTGAAAACCGCGGAGCAGGCGGCGAGAGAAATCACGGCGAATATTCGGAAGAAAACACAGGATTTCCAGCAATTTGAGTCGTTTACTCCGGTGGAACGCACCGTCTCTGTTTTGACTTTTGATGAGCTGGTCACACGTGCGAAAAAGCGTGTCGGAAACTCGGAAACAGAGCGGGTGTTGAATTATGCCTTTGCCAACAGGGGAGATCTTGGGGACAGGGATTTTTCAACGAAAATGGTGTCTGAGCTTGCTTCGCTTTGTAAGGAAGATGCGCCGCTCATTGTTCTGTTCTACAGCCCGCCATTTTATCCTTCGGTTTCTTCAAAGGACGATCCATTGATCAGGAATACAGCTGATCAGCTTACCCATTATGCGGCTGACAGATACGGCATTGCGTTGCGGGAGGTTCAGTATTTTCCCGGACTTTCAGACTTAAGCTATCTGCAGCTCGAAAAGCAGGAGGTTGACGCGTATACAAGCAATATGCCGCTCTTTAATAGGGGATATACATTGCCAAGCCGCAAAGATCAGGCATTATATGTCCCGGTTTTAAATGTCGGTCCGGCTGGAAAAGATCCGCATAAATGGACGGAAAGGCTGTATCTGCCTTATTCCTTTGAAGTGCTTCCAGATTTGCTTTCATTTACGATCTCCGCGCTATTACAACCATCAGAAGCTGCTCGCTTCTAGGGGGAATAAAAGACAGGAGGTTTTGAGCCTTCTGTCTTTCATCGTGTCGACAAACCCTCGCATTCGTTGTCAGTCCTGCGCATTGATACCCAGCTGAGAAAAGATGAGCGGCTAAAAGCTGAGCATCCTGCGAAAGCGTCCTCTTTATACTTCAAGGGTTTTCAATCACGCTGAAAAGGTGAAAAATCCTAAAACGGAGGTCGTTTTAGGATTTTGTCAACAATCTGAGGCAGGAAGATGTGATCCTTCTGTCTTTGTGCTTACTTCTCTATTGCAGCACTGGAAAACTGCTCTTTGATCTCTGCACTGCGTTTAGCGGTTTCTTCAATACAGTGAATAATCGCTTCTTCAAAGCGGGAGTCCTGTAAAGCGCGAAGTCCTGCTTCTGTTGTGCCTCCCGGACTTGTGATTTCCTTGCGCAGCATTGCGGGCTGTTTACCGCTTTTAAGGAGCATTTCTGTTGCCCCTGCCATCGTCTGCAAAATGAGAGCTTTTGCCGTTTCCTTATCCAAACCTACTTTTTGCGCCGCTTTTTCCATTGCCTCGATATAACGGTACACGTAGGCCGGCCCGCTGCCGGCAATCGCCGTGACAGCGTCAAGGTGCCGTTCCTCAACCAGTGTGGCACTCCCGACTGTTTCCAATAGCGTTTTTGCGGCAATGATATCGTCCTGGTTTGCTTCAGGGCTTACAGAAAATCCGGTTGCTGACTTTTGGATGGCTGCGGATGTATTAGGCATGACGCGAATGACCGCAAGCTTGCTGCCAAAATAGTGCTGAATGGTTTCGATGGTAAGGCCTGCAAGCACTGAAATCACGAGCTGGTCTTTGATATACGAGCGGATGCTGCCGATGCTTTCCGCCGCGTCCTTCGGTTTAAAAGCAAGGAAGAGAATATCGGTTTGAGCGAAAAACTCATTTTTATCCCTGCACGGACGCACGCCATACGTCTCCTTTAATTCAATCAGACGCTCGTCATTTGAGCGGTTTGTGATATAAATCTGCTCTGGTTTTGTGATGCCGCTCTGCAAAATGCCTTTCATCATTGCTTCTGCCATGGACCCGGCGCCGACAAATCCTATCTTTTTCATTGATATCCTCCTTTTATCAGAACAACAAAAAACCTTTTCATCACGTAAAGGACGAAAAGGTTCGCGGTACTGCCCTCATTAGCACAGATTGTGCTCAGCTCCATAACGCGGGAAACGTTTAGGGGTGCCTAACCGCGACTTGAGGGCAGGTTCTACAAACAAGCGGGCTGCAATACCTTTCAGCCGGGGGTATCGCTCTCTTTGGCCATTGCCTTGTATACGATTCCTCGTCATAGCGTTCCAATGGTTCTCGTTTAAGTTTGTTGTTCATTATGCAATGACGGACAAGCTCATGTCAATAGCTTTTTCAAAAAGAGACGTTCTCATTCGGCAATAATGACACAAGACTAAGAAAAAGCTAAAATATGAGTAATGAATGAAGACAAGGAGCAAAAGGATGACAACTCTAGATATCATTCCCATTCGCGTCCCGACGCCGTTTGCTGTTGGTGATGTTATCGTTTACCTCGTAAAAGGTGACGCGCTGACACTTATTGATGCCGGGCCGAATACAAAAGAGGCTGTGAGAGCGCTTCAAGCGCAGCTTGCCGCTGTAAATGTGAAAATGTCAGATATTGAGCAGATTGTACTGACTCACCATCATGCTGATCATGCCGGCTTGCTTGATGTTTTTTCTAATGAAATTGAAGTGATTGGGCATCCGTTCAACGAACCTTATATCAGCCGAGATCAAGCTTTTATAGATTGGCAAAAATGCTTTTTTCAAAAGCTGCTGCCTGAATTAGGCGTCCCATTTGATGCGGAAAAGGCGGAAAAGCTGATACGGTCGGCGTACGCCTATTCTTGTACGAGATCCCTGACGAAAACCATCAGAGAAGGGATGGACATTGATGGGCTTGAGGGCTGGGCTGTTTTGGAAATGCCAGGGCATGCCGAGTCGCATATCGTTCTTTTCCATGAAAAAAGCGGGAGAATGCTTGGCGGCGATCTTCTGCTGGCCAACAGCTCGTCTAATCCAATATTGGAAGCGCCGAAAACAGGGGACATAAGATCAAAGCCTTTAGTCGATTATCAGCGGTCCTTGCGAAGGCTGTCTGAACTTGATCCAACAATCGTTTTTCCCGGTCACGGCGAGACGATCACCAGCGTACAGGCGCTGATTGAGAAGCGTTTTGACAAGCAGAGGAACAGGACGGAGGATGTGCGGCGTATGCTGGACGAAAAGCCCATGACTGTTTTTCAGGTCTGTCAGCAGCTTTTTCCTGCTGTGTTTGAAAAGGAATTATTTTTAACGATGTCAGAAACGGCAGGGCATCTGGATGTGTTGGCTGCAGAAGAATCCATCACGTCATATTGGGAAGGAAATACTGCATACTTTAGAACGATGAAGAGGTGAAAGGGATGAAGCAAATAGCGGGAAAGCGGATATGGATCACCGGCGCTTCAGGAGGGCTCGGTGAAAGAATCGCATACTTATGCGCGGCTAAAGGAGCCCATGTCTTGCTGTCGGCAAGACGTGAGGATCGTTTGATAGAAATCAAAAGGAAGATCACTGAAGAGTGGAGCGGACAGTGCGAGATTTTCCCCATGGATGTCGGCCGCTTAGAGGATATCACCCGTGTGCGAGATCAAATTGGCTCGGTTGATGTACTGATCAACAATGCGGGATTCGGTATATTTGAAACGGTTTTAGACTCGACACTGGATGACATGAAAGCGATGTTTGATGTGAATGTCTTCGGACTGATCGCCTGTACAAAAGCGGTGCTTCCGCAAATGCTTGAGCAAAACAAAGGCCATATCATCAATATCGCTTCCCAAGCGGGGAAAATTGCAACACCAAAGTCGAGCCTTTATTCCGCGACAAAGCATGCCGTGCTCGGCTACTCAAACGCTTTGCGGATGGAGCTTTCGGAAACCGGCATTAATGTGACAACAGTCAATCCGGGACCGATTCAGACGGACTTTTTTTCCATTGCTGATAAAGGCGGGGACTATGTGAAAGATCTAGGGCGATGGATGCTTGACCCTGATGACGTGGCAGCTCAAATTACCGCTGCTATTTTCACGAACAAACGGGAGATTAATCTTCCGCGTTTAATGAATGCCGGCACCAAGCTGTATCAGCTGTTTCCTGCCCTTGTTGAAAAGCTGGCAGGACGCATGCTTACGAAAAAATAACAGTGGAACTGCCTGGGGTGTGCTGGCTGTTGGAATACGCACAGGCCATTTTTTAGAGGAAGGGAGAAATCATTGGATGCCAATTCATCAAGAAGCCCTTCATGTTCTGCTTAAAGATCCGTTCATTCAGAAATTGATGCAGGCAGAGCCTGTATTCTGGGCAAATCCGGGCAAGAAAGAGAGCTCGTTATTGCATGCAGTTGAGTGGGAAACCGAGATAGCGGAGGCGGAAAAAAGGCTGCGGCGATTTGCCCCTTATATTGCCGAGGTGTTTCCTGAGACGAAAGATGCCAAAGGAATGGTCGAGTCTCGGCTTTTTGACATGCTGCATATGAAGAAACATCTCGAAGCGGCATATGAGCAGCCATTTCCGGGAAGATGGCTTCTAAAGTGCGACCATGAGCTCCCAATTTCAGGATCAATTAAAGCGCGGGGCGGGATTTATGAAGTACTAAAACATGCTGAAATGCTGGCGCTTCAAGAAGGACTGCTTCGGGAAACCGATGATTACCGCATCTTACAGGAAGAGCGGTTCGCCGCGTTTTTTTCCCGATATTCGATTGCTGTCGGATCGACAGGAAACCTTGGATTAAGCATCGGCATCATCGGTGCCGCTCTTGGGTTTCGCGTGACAGTCCATATGTCCGCCGATGCTAAGCAGTGGAAAAAGGATCTGCTTCGCCAAAAGGGTGTTACTGTCATAGAGTATGAATCCGATTACAGTGAAGCGGTAAAAGAAGGGAGACGGCAGGCGGCGCAAGATCCATTTTGTTATTTTATTGATGATGAACATTCCCGTCAGCTGTTTTTAGGATATGCTGTTGCCGCCAACCGATTAAAAACACAGCTTGACTGTATAAATGTACAACCAAGTCTGGAGACCCCGCTGTTTGTGTACCTGCCGTGCGGTGTCGGCGGAGGGCCGGGCGGTGTGGCACTTGGGCTTAAGCTTTTATATGGCGACCATGTTCATGTGTTTTTCGCTGAACCGACTCATTCACCTTGTATGTTGTTGGGGCTTTATTCCGGCCTTCACGAGAAGATTTCTGTTCAAGATATCGGTCTCGATAATCGGACGGCTGCCGACGGGCTTGCTGTAGGGAGGCCGTCAGGATTTGTCGGCCAGCTGATTGAACCGCTGCTGAGCGGCTGTTATACCGTAGAGGACGATACGCTTTATGCCTTGCTTCATCTGCTGGCTGTATCTGAAAATAACGATTTAGAGCCCTCTGCTCTTGCCGGCATGTTCGGGCCGGTTCAGCTTTTTTCGACAGAAGAAGGAAGGCGTTATTGTCAGAAATATAACATGGAACATGCTGTCCATGTCGTCTGGGGAACGGGAGGAAGCATGGTTCCAAAAGAAGAGATGTCCGCGTATAATCGAATCGGTGCGGATTTGCTGAAAAAATAAGCAGACAGTGAAAGGGTTTTCCGTTACAATCTTTGTAAGGGTTTTAACCTACAGAGAGTCAGGTGTAAACAGTGAAAAATAAAGAGCTTAACTTACATACATTATACACACAGCACAATCGTGAGTCTTGGTCTGGTTTTGGCGGACATTTGTCGATTGCTGTATCAGAAGAAGAGGCAAAAGCTGTGGAAGGGCTGAATGATTATTTATCTGTTGAAGAAGTGGAAACGATTTATATCCCGCTTGTTCGCCTCCTTCATTTGCATGTTGAGTCTGCCGCTAAACGCAATCAGCATGTCAATGTTTTTTTGAAGCATCCTCATTCAGCCAAAATTCCGTTTATGATCGGCATTGCCGGCAGTGTGGCAGTCGGAAAAAGCACGACGGCGCGAATATTGCAGAAGCTTCTTTCGCGCTTGCCGGGAAGCCCTAAAGTGAGCCTTATCACGACAGATGGTTTTTTATTTCCTACAGCCGAGCTGAAGAAGCGAAATATGCTGTCACGAAAAGGGTTTCCTGAGAGCTATGACGTAAAGGCGCTGCTCGAATTTTTGAATGACTTAAAATCAGGGAAAGACAGCGTAAAGGCACCGGTGTATTCCCATCTCACCTATGACCGCGAAGAAGGCGTGTTCGAGGTTGTGGAACAGGCCGATATTGTGATTATTGAAGGAATTAATGTTCTTCAGTCGCCCACCTTGGAGGATGACCGGGAAAATCCTCGTATTTTTGTCTCCGATTTCTTTGATTTTTCGATTTACGTGGATGCGGATGAAAGTCGGATTTTCACTTGGTATTTAGAGCGTTTTCGTCTGCTTCGGGAAACTGCTTTTCAAAATCCCGATTCTTATTTTCATAAATTTAAAGACTTGTCTGATCAAGAGGCTGACGAGATGGCAGCCTCGATTTGGGAGAGTGTTAACCGGCCGAACCTATATGAAAATATCTTGCCGACTAAATTCAGGTCGGATCTCATTTTGCGTAAGGGAGACGGGCATAAGGTTGAAGAAGTGCTGGTAAGGCGGGTGTGATATCGTGCATCATATCGAACTGTATGTCTCTGATTTGGAAGCCTCTAGGCGATTTTGGGGATGGTTCCTAACCGAAATTGGCTATAAAGAGTATCAAAAATGGAGCTCAGGCATCAGCTGGAAGAAAGATCGTTTTTACCTTGTGATTGTGCAGGCGAAAGAGCCATTTCTAGAGCCGGAATACCACAGGTGCCGCGTCGGGCTGAACCATCTCGCATTTCATGCTGAATCCAAGATGCAAGTCGACCAGATGACCGAAAAACTGGCGGCAAAAGGCTATCGTGTGTTGTATCGAGACCGGCATCCTTTTGCCGGAGGAGACGGGCATTATGCAGTCTATTGTGAGGATCCGGACCGGATTAAGGTTGAGCTCGTTGCCCCGAGCAGTTAATCATGATCTTTGGATAGGCTGTTAAGCTTTTTCTCAATGCGGTCAAGCTGCGCTTTTCGGTTTTTCATATACTTGAAGCTTATAACTTGCAAACATAATAAATACAAAAGATGAACATCAAATGGCCTAAATGCATGTTCATCACTTCGTTGCGGGAGAGATTGGTTTTCTCCCGCGTTTTTTTAGTTATAGCGGCTTTTCCAGGCCGGAACGGTGTTTTGTGATTTCCGTTTTCATCTGCCGATAGGCGAACGCTAAAAATGGCAGACCGAGCAGGGTAATGCCGCTCAAGACAGAAAAAATAAAAATCGGCCGTCCGGCGCCAAACAGATCTATACACAAGCCTCCAATCCATGGGCCAATAACGTTTCCGAGCTGTGAAAAACCGATTGCCCCGAAATAAGTGCCTTTTAATCCTGGTTTTGCAATCTGGTCTACAAACAAGTCCATCATAGAGAATAGAAGCACTTCACCGATTGTAAATGTAACCACAATTATCACTAGTGAGGAAACACCGTGTGATATGGTGAAAATGGCCATGCTGATACTCACCATCACATTACCGAGCATCAAGGAGCAAAGCGGTGAAAAACGCTTTGCAAAATGGACGATGGGAAATTGCGTCGCCAGCACAACGATTGCGTTTAACGTGAGCATCAACCCATACAGCTTCGTTCCATTGCTGATCAAGGGGTTCTGCGCCATATACTGCGGGAATGTGGAACTGAATTGTGAGTAGCCGAAGGTGCATAGCGTAATGCCAACCAAAGCAATTGTAAAAAGATGATCCTTTTGCGTCACCATAAACGCTTCCCGCACGCTCATATGCCGGGATTGGCCTGATGCTGACAAAGATGGATGTTTTTTAAATTGGACAGCAAGTATAAGGCCGTATAATCCGTAAATCACTGCGGGGACCAAAAAGGGTGCGGTCGATTGCGATGAGCCGAAATACAGGCCGAGCACCGGTCCGAAGACCACGCCGATATTAATAGCCGCATAGCGTAAATTAAAAACAAGCAATCTCGTTTTTTCTTCTGTCATATCAGACAGCAAAGCTTTTGAAGCGGGCTCGAACAGTGATTTGCAAAGACCGTTTAATGCGTTTACGACAAAAAACATCCAGAGATGAGATGCTCCCGCGAACCCTGCAAATACCAGCATCCAGCCGAAAATGGACACGAGCATCATGTTTTTTCTGCCGAATTTGTCCGAGATATATCCGCCGTAAAAGCTCGCAAAGATGCCGACTGATGAGCTTGCGGCGATAACCAGTCCTGCATAAGAAGCTGATGTGCCTTGGACGGCTGTTAAATAAATCGCTAAAAAAGGAATGCTCATCGATGTTGCCATTCGGCCGAAAATGGTTCCGATGATAATTGTCCAGCTGATGGGGTGGATATCTTTCCATTTCTTCATGAATCGTATTCTCTCCTGTATGTAAGATCATTTTCTATCATATATGAAAAAATTTCCTTATCCAATAGAACATTCAAAATATTTTCTTTTTTATATGAAAACATATCTTATCCCTGTCGGAGTGTACATCGTTGAAAGATTGGCTGAAGCGTTGAGAAGGAACATGCCAAGATATCCGATGCTTAGTTATGATAGTGAAAGCACATTATGTGATGTTTGATGCTGGAATACGGGGCTTTTCAAAGCTTAGGCAGGCCGTGGAACTAAACGGGTGTCTGTTTGAATAGGAAAGGCGATGGCGTTGATTCAGGTGACACTGGATAGACTCTTTCTGCGTGATGGCAAAACGATTGTTTGTTATCACGGCGGTGTTTTCAAAGAAAAGCCGCATAGCGGCTGAAAGAGCGGACAGTCCGATTCGGGCCGCTGTGCACCTCTGTTTCTTTTCGCCCATTGTTAAGAGAACAGCCCTTGGTTTGTGACATAGTCATAAATGATATCTTCTATATGCGCATGCAGGTCCTCATCGGGCTCTTCGTTCCGTCTCTCTTCCAAAGCTGCTTTCAGGCTTTGTTTTTCATACGGGCTTAATGGATCTAGGGCAACATTTCGGCCGTATTGACGCAGTGCCTGTCCGATCATTTTCTCGACAAATTTCTCCATTATGACTCTCCTATCTTTATGCTTCGCTTTTATTCTACTAAATGTTTTTCTTCTCTCACATCCTTGGATCATATTTTCTGTCAGACAAGAATCATTTACCAGTATGAATCGAACATACTTTCGCATATAATAGAAAAACGAACATAAGTTCTTTTTAGAGGTGTGTATGATGAAAGAAAAAGTGATTTTTCTCGTTGACATGCAATCGTTTTATGCATCTGTAGAGAAAGCGGAAAATCCACATTTGAAAAATAGGCCCGTCATTGTGTCGGGTGACCCTGAAAAAAGGGGAGGAGTCGTATTGGCTGCCTGCCCGCTGGCAAAACAAACGGGGGTCGCGAATGCATCGCGTTTGTGGGAGGCGCAGGAAAAGTGCCCTGAAGCTATTGTGCTCCGGCCCCGTATGCAGCGGTATATTGATGTATCACTGCAAATTACGGCGATTCTAGAGGAATATACAGACCTTGTAGAGCCGTATTCCATTGATGAGCAATTCATGGACATTACAGGCAGCCAGAAGCTGTTTGGGACGCCGGAAGAGATCGCACACAGCATTCAGGGCAGAATCATGCGGGAGATCGGTGTTTATGCGCGGGTCGGAATCGGTCCTAATAAAGCGCTGGCCAAAATCGCGTGCGACAATTTTGCCAAAAAGAATAAGAACGGTATTTTTATCTTAACGAAAGAAAATATGAAAACCGACATGTGGCCGCTTCCGGTGGGCAGTATGTTTGGCGTTGGGAGCCGCATGAAGCATCATTTAAACCGGATGGGCATCAGCACGATCGGCGGGCTCGCGTCTTTTCCGCTCGACCTTTTAAAAAAGAAATGGGGCATTAACGGCCACGTGCTGTGGATGACAGCGAACGGGATCGACTATTCTCCTGTGTCAACTTCATCTCTGGACGGGCAAAAGGCGATAGGCCATGGAATGACTCTCCCGAGAGACTACGAACACTTTGACAAAGAAATCAAGGTCGTGCTGCTGGAGCTGAGTGAAGAAGTGTGCAGGCGAAGCCGAAACGCCGGTGCAATGGGGCAGACGGTGTCAGTAAGCTGCCGGGGTGCTGATTTTGATTGGCCGACGGGCTTCAACCGGCAAGTAAAGCTGACGGAGCCGACCAATTCCACGCAGGATGTATATGAGGCTGTATGCCGGCTGTTTCTTGCGTTTTGGGACGGGAAGCCTGTCCGCCGCCTCGGGGTCAATCTGTCTCAGCTCTCATCTGATGACATATGGCAGCTCAATTTATTTCAGGATCATGCAAAAAAAATGAGCCTTGGCTATGTGATGGACGGCATTAAAAACCGGTTCGGCGAAACAGCCATCGTCAGGGCGGCGTCACTGACAGCGGCAGGCCAAGCATTTGAACGCGCGGCTAAAATAGGAGGGCATTATAAATGAACGACCATTTAAAAAGAGGCAATCTGCTGTGGGAAGGGAGCAGGATGTTTCTGCCGGAACATAAACAAAGCCTGCTTGAGAGAAAGCGCCATAAACAGAAGCTGCAAAAGCCGATCCTTGATCCTGATAAGCTGGAGGAAATGAATCAGACGCTTTGCGCCGCGATGGAGTTTGCTCAGAATGTCACTGTCAGCTGCTTTCAGGACGGTGAAATCGTCCGCTGCACCGGGAAAATCTGCCGGTATGAAGAGTTTGAAAAAACAGTATGGGTAAAAGGAGACGAGGATCAGATTTATAAACTGAAACTTGATCAGGTGCTTGATATTGTGCTGTAAAGTTTCCCCCCT
Organism: Bacillus sp. MSP13; assembly: GCF_000815295.1. Lineage (NCBI taxonomy): Bacteria > Bacillati > Bacillota > Bacilli > Caryophanales > Bacillaceae > Bacillus > Bacillus sp. MSP13. Next base: position 127,795 of record NZ_JXAQ01000005.1, on the reverse strand, counting down.
GCACTGGGGGAGAAATATGTTGCAGAAAAGAAGGCATTTACAATTCCAGTCAGGCAAAATATAATTTTTATATTGCAGAAAAAAAGAGCTGACATTCGTTTTGCCAGACGGAGGGAGATCAAATCGTAAATGGATATTCGAACAATTACGTCTTCAGATTATGAAATGGTAACGTCTGTAATGAATGAATGGTGGGGCGGCCGGCAGCTGAAAGAAAAATTGCCGAGACTATTTTTTGAGCATTTTCAGGACACAAGCTTTATTACATCTGAACAGAACAGTATGACAGGATTTTTAATCGGGTTTCAATCGCAATCGGATCCTGAAACGGCATATATCCATTTCTCCGGTGTGCACCCCGATTTCAGAAAAATGCAAATAGGGAAACAATTATACGATGTCTTTATTGAAACGGCAAAACAAAGAGGCTGCACCCGGATCAAGTGCGTCACTTCACCGGTGAATAAGGTATCAATCGCGTATCACACAAAGTTGGGCTTTGACATTGAAAAGGGCACCAAAACGGTAAATGGCGTTTCAGTGTTTGCAAACTACGATGGCCCGGGCCAAGACAAGGTCCTGTTTGTCAAAAACATATGAGGGGGAAATAGGATGGATTTTTTATCAAAAACCCCCGAGCCTCCTTATTATGCTGTCGTTTTTTCGTCTGTCAAAAGCGAAAGTGACACAGAATATGCAGAAACAGCAGAGCGGATGGTATCGCTGGCGGCGGATCAGCCCGGATTTTTAGGCGTCGAAAGCGTTCGGGAAGCGAATGGAAGGGGCATAACGGTATCCTATTGGGACAGTATGGACGCCATAAATCGCTGGAAGCATCACACTGAACATCAAGCGGCAAAAGAAAAAGGAAAGAGCGTTTGGTACGCGTCGTATGCAGTCCGCATCGCAAAGGTTGAGAGGCAGCGGCTATTTTCAGGAGAACAGAAATGATTGAATTTCTTCAGCATAAGAAAGACATTACAGCGCGTGAGATTATTGCCGTGCAGCAGCCCGCCTACATCAAAGAAGCGGAGCTTATCGGTTTTGACGGTATTCCTGCCTTACAAGAGAAGGCGAAGGATATTCAAGCATCTCATGAACAGTTTGCAGGATATCGAAAAGACAGCAAACTGATCGGTGTCATTTCATATGAGAAAAACATGCATCATCTCACCATTTGCAGGCTGGTTGTGCATCCCGGCAGTTTCAGAAACGGGATTGGACGAGCACTTCTGCGATTTGTCATCGAGCAAAACGAAGACGCTGAGCTGATTGAAATGGTAACAGCCGAGAAAAATACACCGGCCGTGTCACTGTACACAAAGGCAGGGTTTCAAAAAATTGAAACGGTGAGAGCAGCGGAGGGTCTGGTGCTGTCGGTCTTTCATTTGTATCCGAAGAGAAAAGTTGAAGTGGCTCTCTACAATGAAAAATGGGCGGAACTTTTCAGTAAAGAAAAAGAACGGCTGAAGCTTGTGTTCGGACCTGAGATCATCGGTGTTCATCATATCGGAAGCACATCGATCCCGAACATGGCGGCAAAGCCAATCATTGATATTCTGATTGAAGTAAGATGTATTGAAGCTGTAAGCCAATATGATACACAAATGAAGGCTATCGGCTATACACCGAAAGGGGAAAGCGGCATAGCTCGCAGACGTTATTTCCAAAAGGGCGGAAATAAACGCACCCATCATGTCCATATGTACGAAAAGGGAAACCCTGCTATTGAAAGGCACCTGTTATTCAGAGATTATCTCAGAGCTCATCCACAAATAGCGGAAGAATATGCCCTTCTCAAAAAACAGCTGGCTGCCCAGCATCCGGACTGCATCAATCAGTACATACAAGGGAAAGATGATTGGATCAAGACTGCGGAAGAACATGCAAAGCGGTGGAAAGAAGGCAGAAACAATGCGAATGGAAGCGTTGTATGCTACAATTGCGAAAATGATGAAAACGGGGGGTCTCACCTTATGAACATACATGTGACAGATGCAGCGAAACAGGCACTGCAGCAGGCGTTTGACGCTAACCCAGGGAAAAAAGCCCAGCTTCGTTACGATGCAGAAGGATGCGGCTGCGCGGTAAGCGGTGTACCGACAATTTGGCTGGTAAACGAATTAACGGGACAGTGCGAGCAGCTGGAAACGAACGGCATCCCGCTGTATATCCAATCATCGCAAAAAGTGTTTTTTGACGATCAAATGACGATCGATTACAATGAAAAAGCCAAAACACTGGCGCTAAAAAGCCCGGCTGAAATGCTCAGCCCCAGAATGAGCATATTAGTAAAGTAGGGAGACACGAAACGTGGAACAAAAGTTGAAATCAATGAAGAACACAGCACAGAATAAAACGTGGGTATCCTTCCTGAACCAAAATCATCCCTATACCTTGCTCCACTGGTCAATTGGGGGAGCAGAGTCAATCAAGAAAGATGTTTGGCTGCTGCAGGATGAAATGACCTTCGAAACGCAGGAGTTTACAACAATAGATCTTGCAATTGAATGGATCAGAGAAAATATGGATGGCATTACCGACGTTTTATGAAATGGAAAAGCGAAAGAGCCGAAGAGGCCTTTCGCTTTTTATTATGGAAAAGAAAAACCTAAGGTTCCAAGACGCTTCCAAAGTGGTTTATTCCGCCGAGGTTTTAGCACAAGCAACTGGGGAGTAGAGTTGTGGAAAAGAGATGTCGAGATGATCGAAGAAACAGCGTGAAAAGTCCTCCGTTAATAAATGCGGAATACAAAGTATGGGAGTCCCCAAAAAAAACAGGGGTTGATTTGCGTTATGGAAGAAAGCGCTTTTTGTTTAACTGTCAACAGTACCGCAGTAGAAAACACTTAATTTTAAAGCTTCTGTGGTTCTTCGTTGACATTTTGACAACGAATCTATATCATTATACCGTCTTAGTCTTTAGGCTGATAGATTGATACGTTTTTAGTGTGAAAGGAGAACAGAATGGTGGATGAACAAAAGCAAAATCAGCTAGGAGCGCTGCTGAAAGAGCATTTGCGAAAAAGATCTTTATCATTAAGAGAATTGAGCGAACGCACACAAATTGATAAAGCGACCATTTCGAGAATCATCAATGGCAAAAGAAAAGCAAACCTAAACCATTTACAAAGGTTTTCAGACAGTCTTGGCGTTTCTTTTGATGAGCTGATGACAGCGGCGGGTTATCAAATGGAGAAGAAGCAGGAAAAAGGCCGTCTGGATATTCACTCGTCAATTGATGAAATTGAAGATGTTTTGCAAACCTCAAATGTCTATGGCCGATCTTTTACGGCGGAAGAGCTGAGAAGCAAACTGGATGAGTATCAGCAATATTCTCAGACAGAAGAAGGGAAGCGTACGATTCAGGACGAGTTTGAAGATAAAGTCGAGAAAGTCAGCGGCATTGGCCCTTTCCTGACCCGTTTGCAGGACATGTATTGCAGATTTACCTCAGGGCGCGGAACGCCGCGTGAATTGCTGCTGATAGGCGGTGCTTTGCTGTATTTCATTATTCCTGTTGATGTTATACCCGATTATATTTTTCCGATCGGATATATCGATGACGCCGCAGCGATTCAACTCGTCTTCAATCAATTGTCACCTAAATCATAATGGAGCATGTTAAAGATGAAAAGAAAACAAACCAACATTGACATCAGTCTTCTGCTTATTTTACTTTGTCTGTTTTTCATCAGTTTGCTGGCCGTTTACAGCGGGTCGGGGCAGTATGAAACAGAAGACCCTTTTTATTTTGCCAAGCGTCAGGTTATTTGGTATCTTGTCGGGTTTGGCATCATGGCGGGAACAGCCTATATCGATTACGAGCTGCTTGAACGATTGGCGCTTCGTTTATTTGTGGGAACCGTTTTTCTTCTCATTCTCGTTCATTTTTTTGGAACATATAAAAATGGTTCACAGAGGTGGCTCAGCTTCGGGGTGTTAGAAATCCAGCCGACAGAATTTATGAAGATTATTTTAATTCTTCTGTTGGCTTCGGTACTCAATCAATATCACCATAAAAGGTTCTCCTTTACAGAGAGCCTCATTCCGACGGGTAAAATCATGCTGTACACAGTGATACCGTTTTTCTTCATATTGATTCAGCCTGATTTAGGCTCTGCATTGGTGATATTGTCGATTGCATTCACGTTAATGCTAGTCTCGGGGATTTCGGGCAGAATGATTATGTTCCTGTCACTTGGATTTATAGCATTGATCACCTTGTTGACGTTTTTACATAATTATTATTTTGACATATTTTCAAAAATCATAAAACCTCATCAGCTTGACAGGATATACGGCTGGCTCAGCCCTCATGAACATGCGTCCACATATGGCTACCAGCTGACACAGTCGTTATTGGCAATAGGATCGGGTCAGCTGACCGGGAGCGGTTTTACTCAAGGAGTCCAAGTTCAAGGAGGGAAAATTCCGGAGGCTCATACCGATTTTATATTTGCTGTCATTGGTGAAGAGTTCGGTTTTATGGGTGCTGTAACAGTAATCTGTCTGTACTTTCTGATGATCTACAGAATTATCAGGATTGCGATGCGGTCCAACAGTCTGTTTGGTGTTTATATATCTGCGGGGGTTGCGGGTTTAATTATATTTCAAGTATTTCAAAATATCGGAATGACGATTGGGTTAATGCCTGTTACAGGGCTCGCTCTTCCGTTTATCAGCTATGGCGGCAGCGCGCTGTTGACCAATATGATTGCTTTAGGTCTCGTTTTTAGTGTGAATATCAGATCTAAGCATTATATGTTCGGCAGGGGGTGGGATTGATAGTGGCAAAGATTCTTTCCCATCTAAAGAAGCTTGATTATGTGTTAATTGCAGCGGTTCTGTTCTTATCCTCATTGGGTTTGCTGATGGTTTACAGTGCCGGCTATCCCCTCGGTTATATAAAGTATGACAATGGCAGCTACTTTTTTATGAAACAGCTGCAATGGCTGCTCATCGGTTTCACCTTTTTTGGCGCTGCCGCTTTTTTCCCTTACAAAGCCTACGGCAAAGTCATCCGGTTTTTAGTGAAGTTTGCGTTTTTGCTGCTGATTCTCGTTTTGTTGCCGATGATCGGGGTGGAGAAAAACAATTCCCAAAGATGGATTCATGTCGGTTCGCTCATCATTCAGCCGTCTGAAGCCGTAAAGCTTGTGATGGTTATTTATTTTGCCTGCGTGTATGCAAAAAAGCAGCGGTACATTGCCGATTTCAGAAAGGGCGTCATGCCTCCGCTTCTCATTTTGGCGGCTGTGTTCTTTCTGATTCTAAAACAGCCGGACTTGGGCACCGCCGTTTCAATTCTGTTAAGCTGCGGAGCTATTTTGTTGTGTGCCGGCATCAGAAAGCGGCATTTATTGCTTCTCGGGACAATGGCCGGAACCGGTATTGCATACTTTGCTATAACGGCGCCGTACCGGATGAGAAGACTGACATCGTTCAGCAATCCTTTTCAGGATGAAAACGGAGATGGCTATCAGCTCATCAATTCCTACCTTGCCATTGATTCGGGCGGGTTTTGGGGAAATGGATTGGGGAAGAGTGTTCAAAAGCTGGGATTTCTTCCTGAAGCCCATACGGACTTTATTATGGCGGTTGTTATCGAGGAACTCGGTGCTGTCGGGCTATTGATGATGATCGGGGCCTACCTGTTAATGATGTTCAGAGGCGTTCGGATCGCTGTTCAAATCAATGACCCGTTTGGAAAACTGCTTGCGATCGGTCTTACCTTTCAGATCATGATTCAAGCGTTATTTAACCTGGGCGCAGTTTTCGGCCTTCTCCCCATTACCGGAATTCCTCTTCCGTTTGTCAGCTATGGCGGTTCTTCGTTACTATTTATGCTGATTTCAGCCGGGATATTGGTCAATCTATCATCACACGTTAAGCGCCGTAAAAAACGTGAGGCCTATCTGTTATAGAAAGGCCTCACGTTTTTTTGGAAAACAAGGGCAGCCCTAAGGGTTCGGTATGTTTATTTTCTCTAAAAATTCCTGCACCGCTTTTCGGTACGCATCCCTGTTTTTGGTATACGACATGGCGTGTTCACCGTTATCGGCAATATAGAGTGCTTTCGGTCCGGGTTTCTTTTCATAAAGCCGCTCGGTTGAAGAAACAGGAATATAATCATCATCCTTACTGTGAATAAAGAGGACCGGTTTTTTGATTTTTTCAATGACAGCAACCGGAGATACTTCGCGTGCGCGATAGCCGCCTCTCAGCTTCAAAAAGAAGTCGGCGATGGACAGCAGCGGCCAAGACGGGAGCCTGTATTCCACTTTCAGCCGATAGGCGAGCTGTTCATCAAAACGTGCGAACGGGCAATCGGCAATATAAAAATCAGCGCCATCCTCACAGTGGTCACCAGCGTAAAGCAGGGCAGCCGCAGCGCCCATTGATTCCCCGTGAACGCCGATCAATCCATGATGGCCTGTTTTATTTTTGACCCAGCTGACAACCTCGCTGAGATCATCCTTTTCATAAAAGCCGTAGCTAGTCGTCTTTCCGCCGCTTTGTCCGTGCCGGCGATGATCATAAACAACCACATTCCAGCCGAGATCGAGAAATAATTGCATATATTTAAGAGAGTTCAGCATATTCATCGTCACCCCGTGGCAGATGATGATGGTATTTGGGGTGTCATGCAAAGAGACATGGTATCCTTTTATATGATATCCGTAAGCGGATGGAATCACAAAAGAGGTTTTCTCCATTTGTTCAAAGGATTCAAACACATCATGTCCATCGTCTGTCTCTCTTTTGATAATGTCTTCATCTGTCTTCTTTTTGATAAACAGAATGACATTCGAAAAAACAATCCCAATCGCAATAACAGCAGTGAAGAGAGCGCCAATAGACAAAAGGATTTTCTTCAAAATAACCACAGCACCTTTCAACTATATACAGGAAATTGATACTTGAACTCATTATACCTAAACAGTGCTGTGCTGATCAAAGAGTTTTCAGAAGAGAGTCCGCTTGTTCGAACTATATGCTCCGTGATAAACTGGCTTCAAAATAAAACATGGGGGAAGCCTACATGAAAAAACAAAAGTCCGCTGAAAATCACCAGTTAAAAGATGGCCTTCAATCCGACATCAAAGCAAAGCTTATGGAGATGAAGAGCCAATTGAAGGAAGAGGATGAAAAGAGGCAGGAAAGAGAAAAAGCAGAGCAGATCAGAAAGAAAAAAGAGATTGAAAAAAACAAAAGCTTTGAAGAGCTCCTGGATGAAAGCCAAATGGATTGGCATCAATATAAATAAACCAGCACCCATACAAGGTGCTGGTTTTTCTGTTATCAGCGGTGCGCTTCGTAAACGTCTTGTTTCGTATGAGATTGCAGCGATTTGATTTCCTCTTCGCTTAAACGCCGTGCGTTTGCAGCGTGAACGTTTTCCCGTAACTGCTCAATCTTACTGGCGCCTGTAATTACTGAAGCGACAGCCGGCTGTGCTAACAGATACTGCAGCGACTTTTCTGTCATGGTAAGATCGGAAGCAACATCCTCTATTGCCTTGCGGGCATTTGTCAGTTCTTTGAAGGAGTAGGACAAATATCCGTTTTGTTTGATGCTGTCCGCCGCTTGTTCAAGCGGTTTTTCAGTTAAAAGCCCTTTGGCAACCGGACCTCTGGTGACTACGCTGATTTGATGTTCCTCTAAAAGCGGAAGCCATTCCTCAGGGCGTCTGTCAAACAGGCTGAACTGCATCATAATGCTGACGATGTTTGATTTTTTCACATATTCTTTTATCACATTCGGGCGAATGGAAGAAATGCCATAGTAACGGATGACACCTTCTTGCTTTAATTCTTCAAACGCTTCGATCGTTTCATCAATGTTGTCCTCTATCGTGCCGCCATGAAGCTGATAGAGATCAATATAATCAGTTTTCAGCCGTGAAAGGCTCTTTTTTACGGCTTCTTTTATGTAAGCTTTTGATGGGTCCCAATACCAGCCTTCGCTTTCGTCACTCCAGCGGTTTCCCGCTTTCGTTGCCAAAATAATATCCTGGCGTCTGTTTTGGATGGCATCGCCGACGATTTCTTCGTTGCGTCCGCGGTCATACAAATCCGCTGTATCCAAATAGTTGATGCCAAGCTCGATCGCTTCATCCAGGATGGACAGGGCTTTGTTTTTTTCGGTTCCAAGAGACATACAGCCGAGTCCGACTTCGCTAACTTCTAAATCAGATGTACCTAATTTGCGCTTTCTCATGTGCACACTCCTTTTTTAGGCTTTGTATTGACCGTAATATAAAGGAGCCAAAGTTTCAACTTTTATGGCTTAGAGACCCAATCTTTCACGTATTGGAATGTGCGTCCGTACTCCTTTAGCTTCGCCCGAATCTCCCACGCTTTTCCGACTAAGACAACACCTTTAGGCATGCGGTAGACTTTCACGAAGAAGCCCCCTTTTCTCTAGTATGATAAAATGTATGGGGCATGATATAGAGACAGAACGGGAGATGAAGAAATGAAGTCATTAGAAGAAAAAACAATTGCCAAAGAACAGATCTTTTCAGGCAAAGTCATTGATCTTTATGTAGAGGACGTCGAGCTGCCAAACGGCAAAGCGAGTAAACGTGAAATTGTGAAACACCCTGGAGCTGTAGCCATATTAGCTGTCACAGATGAAGGGAAAATCATCTTGGTCAAACAATTCCGTAAGCCGCTTGAACGGACGATCGTTGAAATTCCGGCTGGAAAGCTTGAAAAAGGGGAGGAGCCTGAGTATACGGCACTTCGAGAGTTAGAAGAAGAAACGGGTTATACAGCGAAGAAGCTGACAAAAATCACTGCGTTTTATACATCGCCCGGCTTTGCCGATGAAATCGTCCACGTGTTTCTTGCAGAAGAGCTTTCTATTCTTGAAGAAAAACGGGAGCTTGATGAGGACGAGTTTGTTGAAGTAATGGAGGTGACGCTTGAAGAGGCGCTGAGGCTGGTTGAATCGCGTGAAGTATATGATGCAAAAACAGCCTATGCGATTCAGTATCTTCAGCTGAAAGAAGCGCTCCAAGCACAAAAATGAAAAAGGTTTACGCGGATTTGCACATTCATATCGGCCGGACCTTTACAGGAAGGGCTGTCAAAATAACAGGCGCCAAAACACTGACGCTGGACCGGATTTTGGTAGAAGCCAGTGAACATAAAGGGATAGAACTTCTTGGCATTATCGACTGTCATTCTCCGGAAGTCATGTTAGAGCTTGAGGAAGGCATTTCATCTGGGACGTACCGCGAGCTGCCCGGCGGGGGAATTCGTTACTGCAGCACGACTCTTTTATTGGGAAGCGAGCTGGAGATTTATGATGAAGCCTGCAGCGGGCCGATCCATGTGCTCGTGTTTATACCGACGCTGGCTGATATGAAGCGGTTCTCAAATTGGCTGTCAGCGCGGCTGAAAAACATTCATTTAAGCTCACAGCGGATCTATGAAACGGGCTTGAATCTGCAAAAAAAAGTGAAGGAAATGGGCGGGCTTTTTATTCCTGCCCATATCTTTACACCGCATAAAAGCTTATATGGTAAAGGGGTTGCATCAAGCCTAACCGAGGTTTTTGATCCCTCAATGATAGATGCGGTGGAGCTTGGATTAAGCTGTGATACAGGCATGGCTTCACACGTATCTGAATTAAATCAGTATCCTTTTTTAACAAATTCTGATGCGCATTCGTTAGGGAAAATCGGCAGAGAATATAATGAACTATATGTGCAGTCAGCTGATTTTACCGAATTTACTCTTGCGTTAAGGGGACAAGGTGACAGGAAAATTACGTCGAATTACGGCTTGGACCCGCTATTGGGAAAATATTATCAAACGGCTTGCGAAGCATGCGGAGAACCTGCTGTGAGCGGGGAAACGGTGTGCGCAAATTGCGGAAATGCCACGTTTACCAAAGGGGTTAGCGAAAGATTGCGTGAATTGAGTGATCAAACTGAAGTTCGCGTCTCGCGTCCGCGATATGTTCACCAGATCCCGTTGCAATTTGTTCCGGGTGTCGGTCCGAAAACACTGGACAAACTAAAAAAAGCCTTTGGAACAGAGATGGCTGTTCTTCATGAGGCAACAGAAGAAGATTTGGCCCGCATTGTCCCGCAGAAAACCGCGGCGCTTATTGTAAAAGCGAGATCCGGTAAGCTGGAGTTGAAAGCCGGAGGAGGAGGAACCTACGGTAAAATTAAACCGTGAGTGAAAGATTAACCCATTTCCTCCTGTACTTTTCTCTTCGTCCGGATAAAGGTGATCAGCTGGATGATTTCGTCTTCACTCAGCGGCTTGCCATCAACAGAAATCGTTAAGTCAAGGCTGCTCCATGTGGTCAATTCAATGGTCTTTGGAGCAGTCTGCTTTTGTTTCTCGCGGCCCAAAAGTTCATCGCAGGTTGTGTCAAAGAGGTCAGCCAGCATGGCAAGCGCCTCAAGCGAAGGCCGCCGATAGCCCGACTCATAGCCGGCATATGTGCTTTTTGCGATACCCAGAAGGTCAGCTGTATATTGAAGCGACCAATTTTTCTTTTTTCTCAATTCAGTTAAACGATCTAGATTCATGAACTTCCGCTCCTTTTTCACCTTGAGCTGATTATATCATATAGGTATTAGGAAGTGTACGCGAATTGAATAATAATGTCTTGCGTATTTTATTTTCCGTGTCTATAATTGCATTAAAAGTATGCGAAAAGCGAATACCTTCTCGCAACCCATCTTTAGATACAGTGAAGAGGTGCATGGTATGAAAAAATTATTGATGTTGACAACTGGGGGGACGATTGCTTCAGTTGAAGGGGAAAATGGGCTGGCTCCCGGAGTTAAGGCTGATGAATTATTAAGTTACGTATCAAAACTTGATAACGATTACACGATGGAAACACAGTCGCTTATGAATATAGACAGCACCAATATGCAGCCTGAATACTGGGTGGATATAGCGGAAGCCGTGAAGGAAAATTATGATGCCTATGATGGATTTGTTATTACCCACGGCACAGATACAATGGCCTATACATCTGCCGCATTATCATATATGCTGCAGCATGCCGATAAACCGATTGTGATCACTGGCTCGCAAATTCCAATCACGTTCCAAAAAACGGATGCCAAAAAAAATATCACAGACGCCATACGCTTTGCCTGTGAAGGTGTGGGCGGCGTTTATGTTGTGTTTGACGGCAGAGTCATCCAAGGAACGCGTGCGATCAAATTAAGAACGAAAAGCTATGACGCGTTTGAAAGCATCAATTACCCATATATCGCTTTTATTAATGAAGACGGGATCGAATACAACAAACAAGTAACGGAACCTGAGAACGACACCTTCTCAGTTGATACTTCACTATGCACAGATGTATGTCTGCTGAAGCTGCATCCGGGCTTAAAGCCTGAAATGTTCGATGCCCTAAAAAGCATCTACAAAGGAATCGTCATTGAGAGTTATGGCAGCGGAGGCGTGCCGTTTGAAGGCAGAGATATTTTGTCGAAAGTGAATGAGCTGATCGAAAGCGGAATCGTCGTTGTGATCACAACTCAATGTCTGGAAGAAGGAGAAGACATGAGCATTTACGAAGTCGGCCGCAGAGTCAACCAAAACTTAATTATCCGATCCAGAAATATGAACACAGAAGCAATCGTGCCGAAATTAATGTGGGCACTCGGCCAGTCTGCGGATCTATCTGTCGTCAAGAGGATTATGGAAACGCCGATTGCTGATGACGTTGTCCTTTAAATGTCAAACACGATAACCACCATAGAGAAAGTAGGTTAAAGATTATGTTAAACGGCCATAAAGAATATCGCGTGGAAAAAGACTTCCTTGGGGAAAAACAAATTAAAGCGGATGTTTATTACGGAATTCAGACGCTCCGTGCTTCTGAAAACTTTCCGATTACGGGATACAAGATCCATGAAGAAATGATTAACGCGCTGGCGATCGTCAAAAAAGCCGCGGCTCTTGCCAACATGGATGTGAAACGGCTGTATGAAGGAATTGGCCAAGCTATCGTACAAGCCGCTGACGAGATTCTGGAAGGCAGATGGCACGATCAGTTTATCGTCGATCCGATTCAGGGCGGGGCCGGAACTTCTATGAATATGAATGCGAATGAGGTGATCGGAAACCGGGCGCTTGAAATCATGGGACATCAAAAGGGCGATTATATCCATTTAAGCCCAAACACACATGTGAATATGTCTCAGTCAACGAACGATGTGTTCCCGACTGCTATCCATATTTCCACTTTAAAGCTTTTAGAAAAACTGCTGAATACGATGGAAGACATGCATTGTGTGTTTAAACAAAAAGCACAGGAATTTGATTCTGTTATTAAAATGGGGCGGACACACCTTCAAGATGCTGTTCCGATCCGTCTTGGCCAGGAATTCGAAGCGTACAGCCGTGTTCTGGAACGTGACATCAAACGAATCAAGCAATCACGCCAGCACCTGTATGAGGTCAACATGGGCGCAACGGCTGTCGGTACCGGCCTGAACGCAGATCCTGAATATATCAAGCAGGTTGTGGAGCACCTTGCTGATATCAGCGGGCTTCCTCTTGTCGGCGCTGATCATCTTGTTGATGCGACACAAAATACGGATGCCTATACAGAGGTGTCGGCAGCATTAAAGGTCTGCATGATGAATATGTCAAAGATCGCAAACGACCTTCGTTTAATGGCATCAGGCCCGCGCGCCGGACTTGCGGAAATTTCTCTGCCTGCACGTCAGCCGGGGTCTTCCATTATGCCGGGGAAAGTCAATCCAGTTATGGCGGAGCTGATCAATCAAATTGCGTTCCAAGTTATTGGAAACGACAATACAATCTGCCTTGCATCAGAAGCCGGCCAGCTTGAATTGAACGTGATGGAGCCCGTGCTTGTCTTTAATTTGCTTCAATCCATCAGCATCATGAACAACGGCTTCCGCTCGTTCACTGACAATTGCTTAAAAGGCATCGAGGCCAACGAAAAACGCTTGAAACAATATGTGGAAAAAAGCGCAGGCGTCATCACTGCAGTCAATCCGCATCTTGGTTATGAAGCGGCAGCCCGAATTGCCAGGGAAGCCATTATGACAGGCCAATCGGTCCGTGATCTTTGCCTGCAGCATGATGTGCTGACAGAAGAAGAATTGGATATCATTTTAAACCCATACGAGATGACAAAACCAGGGATTGCAGGGAAAGAACTATTAGAAAAATAAAATTTAAGCAATATACAGCTTATTCATCGGCGGATCGTCTGGTGAATAAGCTGTTTACAACATAGGGATGAGGAAGTATAGTATACGTGTGCTGCACTATTTATTGAAAGCGTTTTAGCTTTTTACATGAAGGGGGACTTCTTTTGAAGGATGTAAGACTGCCAACATTATTCGAAATTATTATTGTACTAGGATCATTTTTAGCACTTGTCATGTCGTTTACAGTTTTTTTAGACTTGCCGATACAGCTCGCGCTTTTCATTTCCTGGTTTATCGCAATGATTCTCGGAATCAGACTTGGTTATTCTTATAAAGATATGCAAAATGCCATTCTATATGGTATATCAAACGGTCTTGAAGCCGTTCTGATTCTTGTTTCAGTAGGAGCGCTTATTGGAACATGGATCGCCGGTGGGATTGTACCGACTCTGATTTACTATGGTTTAGAATTTATTCACCCTAGTATCTTTTTGCTTGCAACGTTAATTATTTGTTCCATTATGTCTGTAGCAACAGGAACATCATGGGGAACAGTCGGAACTGCCGGCATTGCCATGATCGCTATTGGAGAAGGTTTAGGCCTTCCGCTTCCTCTTGTAGCGGGCGCTATTCTTTCAGGCGCTTATTTCGGAGACAAGCTGTCTCCTCTTTCAGACAGCACAGTTCTTGCATCCTCACTATCGAAAGTGGATGTCTTAGACCACGTCAGGGCTATGCTCTTTTTATCCGTCCCAGCGTATGTCATTACAGCAATTTTATTTACCATTACGGGCTTTATGTATGGCGGGAAAAATATTGATCTTGATAAAGTTGAATTCTTGAAGTCATCTTTGCAACATACGTTTGACATTCATATTTGGATGCTGATCCCGGCTATTGTCGTTATTGTCTTACTGGCGATGAAAAAGCCATCAATGCCGGTCATCGTAATCGGCGCTTTGCTAGGCGCTATTTGGGCGGTTGTTTTCCAAGGCATGAATCCAGCGGATGCGGTTGCAACTGCCTACAACGGATTCTCTATTAAAACAGATGTTGAATTCTTGAACGGCCTGTTAAATCGCGGAGGCATTGTCGGAATGCTCGGTTCGCTTGTCGTTATTATCTTTGGTCTCGGATTCGGCGGGCTGCTTGAAAAGCTTGGCGTCTTAAAAGTGATCGTCTCTATGTTTGAAAAGAAATTAACATCACCGGGCAACGTCACTGTTTCTACGCTGATTGTAGCGTTTTTAGCAAACATCTTCGGCTGTGCGATGTATGTATCTCTTATTTTGACACCGAAGATTATGGAAAACAGCTACGATCGATTGAATCTCGACAGAAGGGTGCTGTCTCGTAACTCGGAGGTGGGGGGAACCTTAACCTCAGGTATGGTTCCTTGGTCTGATAACGGTATTTACATGGCTGGTATTTTAGGGGTTTCAACCTTCGCCTATCTGCCGTTTATGTGGCTCAGTTTTGTTGCAATAGGTCTTGCTATTATCTATGGTTATACAGGAAAATTTATATGGTATACGAAAAACAATACAGCTAAAGCTGAAAAACTAGGCTAATAGGGGAGGATCACTGAATGATAGCGAAACACATGATTCGAACACTGATGATCGAAACACCCTCGGTTCCCGGAAATCTTGGAAGGGTGGCTTCGGCAATCGGCCTTCTGGGCGGGGATATTGGTGAAGTGGAGACAGTGAAAGTCGGCCCCAATTACACAATGCGGAATATTACCGTTCAAGTGGAGAATGAAGAACAGCTTCAGGAAGTGATCGAGGCTGTACAGGGCTTGGGAGAAGGGATCAGGCTTCACACCGTATCTGATGAAGTCCTGTCCGCACATGAAGGCGGAAAAATCCAGATGAAAAGCAAAATGCCAATTCGCTCTCTGGCAGAGCTTGGTCGTGTCTATACACCAGGTGTTGCAGACGTGTGCAGGCTGATTGAAAAAGAACCTGAAAAAGCGTCTATTTATACTACGATCAGCAATTCTGTCGCAATTGTAACGGATGGAACGGCAATTCTGGGCCTTGGCAATATCGGCTCTGTGGCAGGCATGCCTGTCATGGAAGGAAAGGCTGCTCTGTTTGATCAGCTGGCGGGTATCAGCGGCATTCCGATTTTGCTTGATACGAGTGATCCTGAAGAAATCATCAAAACGGTAAAGCATATTTCTCCGGGCTTTAACGGCATCTTGCTTGAGGATATCGGCTCGCCGCATTGCTTCGAAATCGAGGACCGCCTAAAAGAGGAGCTGAACATCCCTGTTATGCACGATGATCAGCACGGTACAGCTGTTGTAACGCTGGCAGCTGCCATCTCGGCATGCAGGAGTGCAGGTGTTGACCTGAAAGAAGCGAAGGTTGGGCAAATCGGACTGGGCGCAGCAGGCGTCGCTATCTGCCGGATGTTTATGGCCTATGGCGTAAAAGCTGTGTACGGAACAGACAAATCAGAGGAAGCGATGAACCGTCTAGAACAGTATGGCGGACAGGCAGTTGCCGGCATCGAGGAGCTCATGGAAACATGTGACATTATCATTGCCACAACGGGAGTTCCCGGGTTAATTAAACCAGCATTTGTACGGTCTGGCCAGGTGATTTTGGCGTTATCGAACCCGAAGCCGGAAATTGAGCCGGAAGCCGCGCTGCAGGCCGGCGCCGCATATGCAGCTGATGGCCGTTCTGTTAATAATGTGCTTGGCTTCCCGGGTATTTTCAGAGGAGCGCTCAACGCAAAAAGCAAGGAGATCAATCATGATATGCTTGTCGCAGCAGCAGAGGCCATCGCAGCCTGCACGAAGCAAGGCGATGTGGTCCCGCAGCCGCTTGATTCAAAAGTCCATCATGAGGTAGCAGCCGCAGTCGAGCGCGCGGCCCTTACAGCAGTGAATTCAATAAAGTAAAACAGCAGCACCTGTTACGCCAGGTGCTGTTTTTTCTCATGAGGAGTTCATTTTGCTATAATATGTGTGAAAACAAATAAGGGAGTGATCATTATGCCAAAAAGCCGAGCGAAAAAGAAGCGGGAGCATCTGCTGAGAAACGGCGGACGTGACGTCTTATTATCAAGAGGCAGCACACCATCGTTCAGCACACATGAAAGAAAGACAAAAAGCAAAAAAGACATGTTGAATAAACAAAATAAGAATCCTTATGATCATACAGCGGTTGATGATAAGGATTTTTTTGTGCCCGAAAAAGCCGCCTAGCATTCTTCACTATCGTTTCTTTTTTTGAAAAAGGGCATGTTTTTCCGTTTCTTTCATACAATCTATTAAATCAAATCACTAGAACGGGCGGGGGGAAACGGAATGCGAAAAATCTCTTATAAGGATATGTTTCTCAGACATGTCAAAGATCATCTCTCTCTTTATATATTTGTCTCAGTCCTATTTTTCATGGGTGTCATATTCGGCGCGATTATTGTCAACAGCATGACCATCAGCCAGAAAGAAGATTTATATTACTATTTAAGCCAATTTTTCGGCCAGCTTTCAGAGGATAAACAGGCAAAGTCATCTGATATGTTTTGGCAAAGTATCTTTCATAATGTAAAATATTTAGGACTCATATGGATATTAGGAATTTCCGTCATTGGGATGCCGATTATA
The DNA here is from genome assembly GCF_000815295.1 of Bacillus sp. MSP13. NCBI lineage: Bacteria > Bacillati > Bacillota > Bacilli > Caryophanales > Bacillaceae > Bacillus > Bacillus sp. MSP13. Next base: position 110,990 of record NZ_JXAQ01000005.1, on the reverse strand, counting down.
TTCATCATGATCTTTCTGAAAGGAATCGTCGTCGGCTTTACTGTCGGATTCCTCGTCAATCAAATGGGAATCAGCGGTTTTTTCTTATCCTTTGTCTCCGTTTTGCCCCAAAATGTGCTGCTGATTCCGGCTTATCTCATTATGGGCACGTGTGCGATTGCGTTTTCTCTAAAGTTAATCAGGCAGCTGTTTGTTAAACGGAGTCTGCATGATGCGCCGATTCAGTGGTTCGGCCGGTATGCTTTCGTACTTCTGGTCATTTTGTTTTTAGCGCTGATCTCATCACTCTTTGAAGCCTATTTATCACCTGTTTTAATGGAAAAGCTCACATCGAGACTTTTTTAAAATGATTATTAAAAGAAAAACATTTTATTTATCAGTTTATAATAATTATAGTTGGAACTCTGCGCGTATTTTGTTATAATGAGTCATGGAATGCGGCGTAGGAGGGAAAGACATGGAAAACCGTATTGATCGAATTAAGAAACAGCTGCACTCATCCAGCTACAAACTTACGCCTCAGCGTGAAGCGACAGTAAGAGTGCTGCTTGAAAACGAAGAAGACCATTTAAGCGCAGAAGATGTATACCTCCTCGTAAAAGAGAAATCTCCTGAGATCGGTCTCGCAACAGTATACCGTACGCTTGAATTATTAACTGAATTAAAAGTCGTTGATAAAATTAACTTTGGTGACGGCGTGTCCCGTTACGACCTTCGGAAAGAGGGCGCAGCTCACTTTCATCATCACTTAGTGTGCATGGAGTGCGGAGCCGTTGATGAAATTGAAGAAGATCTGCTTGAAGACGTGGAAGAAATCATTGAACGTGATTGGAAATTTAAGATTAAAGATCATAGATTGACGTTTCACGGCATTTGCCACCGCTGTAACGGAACGGAAACTGAATAGACGGTGCCGAGCGCGAACCTTTTCTCATGGGGAAAGGGTTTTTTGCTGTTTCTATGTATAAAACCTTTCTGATTTGGCATATGGTTTAAATAACTGGAACCATAGGAAAGGATCGATTAGGACATGGGAAGATTCCTAAAAACAGCCCTCGATGCATTAAAAGTTTTCATCCTGTTTACCGGTTTTACCGCTCTGTTCTATTATGCTATGATATGGGTGAATCAAGAGTATGAAAACTATCATCGGTACGATAAACCGGAAGGCTCCGCTGTAAAAGTTGTTGAAATGGATCAGGATGAAAAAGGCGGATGGTTCGACCGGTTGATCTTTTTTTACCAAAACGGGGAGTAGATCAAGAGTGAAAGATCAAATCAAGGATTTCATCCACTACGTCATGGTAGAGAGAGGGCTTTCTCACAACACGGTGGTATCCTATGAACGCGACCTGAAAAGCTATTCTCTCTATTTAACAGAAACCCTTCATCTTACTGATTGGGATCACGTAACCCGCATACATATTATCCAATACTTAAAGCATTTGAAGGACGCGGGGAAATCCGGCAAGACATCAGCGAGGCATTTGGCATCCATTCGATCTTTTCACCAATTTCTGCTCAGGGAAAAGGTAACGGACAAGGATCCTTCCGTTCATATCGAGACACAAAAGACCGAACGGGCGCTTCCGAAGGTGCTCGCGCTCAATGAAGTCGAGCGATTATTGGACACGCCTAAGCTGACGAGCCCTTTTGGCTATCGGGATAAAGCGATGCTGGAGCTGCTTTATGCGACAGGCATACGAGTCAGTGAAATGATAGAATTGAAAACGGCAGATGTTCATTTATCCATGGGTTTTGTTCGCTGCTTCGGGAAGGGAAGAAAAGAACGGATTGTGCCAATTGGTGAAGCCGCCGCTTCCGCGATTGAGGAATATATGACGAAAGCCAGGGGGAAACTACTAAAGAACAAAGTGTCTGACGCTCTCTTTTTGAATCATCACGGCAAGCAAATCAGCCGCCAAGGGTTTTGGAAAAACCTAAAGAAAATCGCGCTTGAAGCCGGAATTAAAAAAGAGCTGACCCCGCATACTCTCAGGCATTCCTTTGCGACCCATCTGCTTGAGAATGGAGCTGATTTAAGAGCGGTGCAGGAAATGCTCGGCCATGCGGATATATCCACGACGCAAATTTATACGCATGTGACGAAAACAAGGCTGAAGGATGTGTACAAGCAGTTTCATCCGCGCGCCTAGCCGCAGGTGGCTGCGGCTTTTTTGGTTAATGCGCCAGAAAATATTGAAGTTTCTCATTATTTCCAAATGCATTGTCAATGGGAATGAAAACGGTTTATACTTGAGTTGTCAGACCTCTTAGCGATACAATAGACGTATAGAAAAAAAGGAGGCTTTCAAGATGCCTGCATACAAATATAATCGTGTGTTTTTAATTGTAATGGACTCAGTCGGAATCGGCGAAGCGCCGGATGCCGCAGACTTTAATGACGAAGGCGCCAATACGCTCGGGCATATAGCCGAGCATATGAATGGATTACATATGCCGAATATGGCAAAACTTGGCCTTGGTCTCATCGGAGATATCAAAGGTGTCGAAAAAACAGAACATCCGCTTGCGTATTATGGAAAAATGCAAGAAGCGTCCAACGGCAAAGATACCATGACAGGCCATTGGGAGATCATGGGTTTATACATTGATAAACCGTTTAAAGTGTTTCCGGAAGGGTTTCCTGATGAACTGCTTCAGGAGCTGGAAAAGAGATCTGGACGCAAAATTATCGGAAACAAGCCGGCTTCCGGCACAGCAATTTTGGATGAACTTGGCCAAGAGCACATGGAAACAGGGGCTTTAATTGTATACACATCTGCTGACTCTGTTTTGCAGATTGCCGCTCACGAAGAGGTTGTGCCGCTTGAAGAGCTGTACCGCATTTGTGAAACGGCAAGAGAGCTTACGCTTGATCCGAAGTATATGGTAGGCCGCATTATCGCACGGCCGTTCGTCGGAGAGCCTGGACAATTCAAACGGACGCCAAACCGCCATGACTATGCGCTTAAGCCGTTTGACCGCACTGTCATGAATGAATTGAAAGACAGCGGCTTAGATGTCATCTCAATCGGAAAAATCTCTGATATTTATGATGGAGAAGGCATTACTTCTTCCCGGAGAACGGTTTCCAATATGGACGGAATGGACAAGGTGATCGATACGCTGGGAGAGGACTTTACTGGTCTGAGCTTTGCGAACCTTGTTGATTTCGACGCCTTATTCGGACACCGCCGCGACCCGGAAGGCTACGGACGCGCGCTTGAAGAATTTGATGCGCGGCTTCCGGAAGTGTTTGAGAAAATGAAAGAAGATGATTTGCTAATCATTACAGCCGACCACGGCAATGATCCGATTCATCACGGAACCGACCACACACGCGAGTTTGTGCCGATTCTCGCTTACAGCAAAAAACATGAGAACGGGCAAATGCTGCCGCTTGCAGACACATTTGCTGATATCGGCGCAACGATCGCTGATAACTTTCAAACGAATCAACCGAAATACGGGAAAAGCTTTTTATCTTTATTACAATAGGGGGACTGTTTCTTGAAAAACAGAATCGAACGCGCAGCCGCTTTTATTAAACAAAACCTGCCGGAATCTCCGAAGATCGGCCTTATTTTAGGATCTGGTCTTGGCATTTTGGCGGATGAAATCGAAAATCCAATCAAGCTGAAATATGAAGACATACCTGAATTTCCGGTATCTACTGTTGAAGGACATGCCGGACAGCTTGTGCTTGGCACCCTTGAAGGAGTTTCCGTCATTGCGATGCAGGGCCGTTTTCATTTTTATGAAGGCTATTCAATGGAGAAAGTCACTTTCCCTGTACGTGTGATGAAAGCGCTCGGCGTGGAAGCTTTGATTGTGACAAACGCCGCTGGCGGCGTCAACACTGAATTCCGAGCGGGAGACTTAATGATCATTACCGATCATATCAACTTTATGGGAACAAATCCGTTAATCGGTCCAAACGAAGCCGATTTCGGCGTCAGATTTCCAGATATGTCTTCAGCCTATGACAAAGATCTATCAGGCCTGGCTGAAAAGATTGCCAAAGACCTTAACATTCCGATCCAAAAAGGCGTGTATACCGCTGTGACAGGACCTTCTTACGAAACACCGGCAGAAGTCCGTTTTTTAAGAACAATGGGCTCTGACGCAGTCGGCATGTCTACTGTGCCGGAAGTGATTGTGGCAAACCACGCCGGAATGCGTGTCCTTGGCATTTCCTGCATCTCTAACGCGGCAGCCGGAATTCTGGATCAGCCTTTAAGCCATGATGAAGTAATGGAAGAGACTGAAAAAGTAAAAGCGGGATTTTTGCAGCTTGTGAAAGCGGTAGTCTCGAAGTACGAATAAAAATGATACAAAGATCAAAAGACAGCTGTGTTAAATATACGCAGCTGTCTTTTTCTATGCCCAAAAAATACGAAACATTTTCCATCAGTGGCGTATAAATCCATCCCCCTTGGAAAAAATAAAAAGGATTATGAAATGGAGGGCTTATGAGATGAAACGTCTTTTATCCACTTTGTTGATTGGTATCATGCTGCTTACATTTGCACCGTCTGCATTTGCAAAACAAGACGGAAAAGGCACTTCAGAGCTTGCTCATGAAGCAAAGTCTGCGGTGCTGATTGAACGTGACACGGGAAAAGTGCTTTACAACAAGAACAGCAATGAGAGATTGGCGCCTGCAAGCATGACGAAAATTATGACGATGCTTTTAATTATGGAAGCTTTAGATGAAGGCAATATCAAAATGGGTGATAAGGTCCGTACGAGCGAGCATGCCGCTTCAATGGGCGGCTCACAGATTTTCCTTGAGCCGGGTGAGGAAATGACGGTCAAAGAAATGCTGAAAGGCATCGCAATCGCATCGGGAAATGACGCTTCTGTAGCGATGGCAGAATTCATTTCCGGCTCAGAAGAAGAATTTGTGAAGAAAATGAACAAAAAAGCAAAAGAGCTGGGTTTGAAAAACACAACCTTTAAAAATCCGACCGGACTGACCGAAGAGGGCCATTATAGTTCTGCTTATGACATGGCAATCATGGCTAAGGAATTATTGAAATATGAATCAATCACGAAATTCACCGGCACGTATGAGGATTACCTGCGCGAAAATACAGATAAAAAGTTTTGGCTTGTGAATACGAATCGGCTGATTAAGTTTTATCCCGGCGTAGATGGCGTAAAAACAGGCTATACAGGTGAAGCGAAATATTGTTTGACAGCTTCGGCTAAAAAAGGAAACATGCGGGCCATTGCGGTTGTGTTCGGGGCGAGCACACCTAAAGATAGAAACGCTCAAGTGACAAAGATGCTTGATTTCGCTTTTAGTCAATATGAAACGCATCCTTTATATAAACGGAATGAAACAGTAGCAAAAGTGAAGGTCAAAAAAGGAAAACAAACTTTTATCGAACTCACGACTTCTGAGCCGATTTCAATATTGACGAAAAAAGGCGAGGATATGAAACATGTAAAAAAAGAAATTAAATTGAATGACAATGTAAGCGCTCCTATTCAAAAAGGCCAAGAGCTTGGCACACTCGTTCTGAAAAAGGATGGAGAAGTGCTCGCTGAAAGTCCCGTTGCTGCAAAAGAAGATATGAAGAAAGCCGGGTTCTTAACGTTCTTAAAGCGGACAATGGGAGACTGGACAAAATTTAAGTAATTATGCCGAATGATCACTAGTTTTGTCACGGTGAAGGAATTCATTCCATCGAAATCGAAACACTCATTATCCGATCATATCAAGGAGGAATGAGCATGAGCCTTGGAATTGACATGCATGTCAAAGAATCTGTGCTTTGTATTCGATTAACAGGCGAACTCGATCACCATACGGCTGAAACCCTGAAACAAAAAGTGACTCAAGCATTAGAAAAGGATGATATTCGTCATATTGTGCTGAATTTGGAGGACCTTTCCTTTATGGACAGTTCGGGGCTTGGTGTCATTTTAGGAAGATATAAGCAAATTAAGCAAATTGGCGGGGAAATGGTCGTTTGCGCGATCTCTCCTGCAGTGAAGCGGCTGTTTGATATGTCGGGTCTGTTTAAAATTATCCGTTTTGAACAATCCGAGCAGCAGGCGCTGCTGACGCTGGGGGTGGCATCATGAAAAATGAAATGCATCTTGAATTTTCTGCCCTCAGCCAGAATGAGTCGTTCGCCCGCGTGACAGTTGCTTCGTTTATTGCCCAGCTTGACCCGACAATGGACGAACTGACCGAAATCAAAACAGTCGTGTCAGAAGCTGTGACCAATGCCATTATCCACGGATATGAAGAGAACTGTGACGGAAAAGTTTATATTTCAGTGACGCTGGAAGATCATGTCGTATATATGACCATTCGCGATGAAGGCAGGGGCATTACAGATCTTGAAGAAGCCCGCCAGCCTTTATTCACGACGAAGCCTGAGCTTGAACGCTCTGGAATGGGCTTTACCATTATGGAAAATTTCATGGATGATGTCAGGATCGATTCATCGCCTGAGATGGGCACAACGATTCGCTTAACAAAGCACTTATCAAAAAGCAAAGCGCTTTGTAATTAAGGAGATTTGTTATGGATGTGGAGGTTAAGAAAAACGGCAAAAACGCTCAGCTGAAGGATCATGAAGTAAAGGAATTAATCAAACAAAGCCAAAATGGCGACCAGCAGGCAAGAGACCTCCTCATAGAAAAAAACATGCGTCTTGTTTGGTCTGTCGTACAGCGGTTTTTAAACAGAGGATATGAACCTGACGATCTTTTCCAGATCGGCTGCATCGGGTTGTTAAAATCTGTTGACAAATTTGATTTAACCTATGATGTGCGTTTTTCAACGTATGCAGTGCCGATGATTATCGGAGAAATCCAGCGTTTTATCCGTGATGACGGAACGGTAAAGGTGTCAAGGTCATTAAAAGAGCTCGGAAACAAAATACGGCGCGCGAAAGATGAGCTTTCAAAAACTCTGGGCAGAGTGCCGACAGTGCAGGAGATCGCCGACCATTTGGAGATTGAAGCAGAAGATGTCGTACTCGCTCAAGAGGCGGTAAGAGCGCCGTCTTCGATTCACGAAACGGTATATGAGAATGACGGAGATCCAATTACCCTGCTTGATCAAATCGCTGACAATTCTGAAGAAAAGTGGTTTGACAAAATTGCGCTGAAAGAAGCGATCAGCGATTTGGAAGAAAGGGAAAAACTAATCGTCTATCTCAGATATTATAAAGACCAGACACAGTCCGAGGTGGCTGAGCGGCTTGGGATTTCTCAAGTTCAGGTTTCCAGGCTGGAAAAGAAAATATTAAAACAGATCAAGGTTCAAATGGATCATCCGGATAGCTAGCCTGCCATGCAGGCTGGCTTTTTTTGTGCGAAAGCGTGGTAATTTATGGTCTTTACAAGCGGATGAATGAGAACAAAATCGAACCACATACTACATATATAACCACCGAAAGATGGTGATCGATGATGGAACGACGTATATTTATCCGACTTCGCCACAGGGTGCTGGCCCATCCGGGAGATATCATCACGGTCGGAGATGCCGCGCAAATTGAAGGACAGCACCAGCTGAAAAAGAAACTTTCGGCTATGCCGCTTTATCAGGTGAGCGAAAAAGATAAAAATATCGTAATTCTGGATATCATACAAGTCCTTAAAGCCATTCATTTACAAGATCCGGCCCTTGATGTTCAAACAGTAGGCGGAGCAGAAACCATTGTTGAAATTCAGTATCGGAAACGGCATTTATCAACGGTTCTGTTTATCGGTGTCTGGCTGCTTCTGTTTATCGGATCGTGTCTTGCCATTATGAACTTTCATGAGGATGTCAGCATGAGAGATGTTCATATTGCACTATATGAAATCATAACCGGAGAGAGGAATGACTATCCATACTTGCTTCAAATCCCATACAGCATCGGTTTGGGACTGGGAATGATCGTGTTTTTTAACCACATCTTTAAAAAGCGTCTTAATGAAGAGCCTAGCCCGCTGGAGGTTGAGATGTTTAACTATCAGCTTGATCTCGATCAATATGTGGCCATGCATGAGAATCAAGAAACAATAAAGGATCTGCATGATCGTTAGTGTATTGTTCATTATTTTTGTCGGGCTCGGCGGAGGCATCACGGTGGGGGCTGGCTTCGTTGCTTTTTTAACCGTAATGGGAATCATCCCGAGGCTGATGCAGCTTACCAAAACGATGAGATTTGTACAGGCTTATGAAGCGGCTGTTATTCTTGGCGCGGTATGCGGGGGGTGGGAGACGCTTCATATGAACCATCTTTTTTTAACAAAATGGATTGCTGTACCGGTCGGGCTGCTGGCGGGTGTATTTGTCGGGATGCTTGCAGCTGCCCTTACAGAGGTTTTAAATGTGCTGCCGATTTTAGCAAAACGAATCGGTCTCAGAAGTAAAATCATTATTCTATTAATGGCGATCGTGATTGGGAAAATCGCGGGATCTTTATTTCACTGGCTGTATTTTATTGATCATTCATAAGGAGGTTTTAAGATGACAAACATAAAAGAAAACTACAAATCAAAAGTAAAAACATATCAGCCTAAGCCGCCTTACGTTTGGAACTGTGTCAAAGCCTTTCTGGTAGGCGGTCTGATCTGTGCGATCGGGCAAGGTCTGCAGAATTTCTATATCCATTTTTTTGATTTTAATGAAAAAACAGCGGGAAATCCAACGGCAGCAACACTGATATTAATTTCAGCCCTTTTAACCGGGTTTGGCATCTATGACAGAATCGGACAGTTTGCAGGCGCCGGTTCAGCTGTCCCAGTCACAGGTTTTGCCAACAGCATGGCAAGCGCGGCGCTGGAATATAAAAGTGAAGGGTTCGTGCTTGGAGTAGCGACAAATATGTTTAAACTGGCAGGAAATGTTATTGTTTTCGGTGTTGTGGCTGCTTACATCGTCGGAATGATTCGGTTTGCTTTTGAGAAACTGATGTCATAGGAGGAAAAGAAAATGAAATTAACCGGAAAGCAAACCTGGGTATTCGAACATCCCATATTTGTCAACTCGGCGGGAACGGCAGCCGGACCAAAGGAAAAGGATGGGCCGCTTGGCTCTTTGTATGATAAAACCTATGACGAGATGCACTGTAATCAAAAAAGCTGGGAAATGGCAGAACGCCAGCTGATGGAAGATGCGATTACTTCAGCGCTTCAAAAAAGTGATCTCACAAAAGATGATATTGATCTATTGTTGGCAGGCGACTTGCTGAATCAAAATGTAACGGCCAACTATGTGGCAAGACACTTGAACATCCCGTTTCTTTGTATGTTTGGCGCCTGTTCAACATCAATGGAAACAGTGGCTGTCGCATCAGCCCTAGTTGACGGCGGGTTCGCCAAGAGGGCGCTTGCTGCCACCAGCAGTCATAATGCTACTGCGGAAAGACAGTTTCGTTATCCGACGGAATACGGAGGCCAAAAACCGGACACAGCCACCTCAACTGTTACAGGAAGCGGAGCTGTGGTCATCAGCCAGACACCGGGTGATATCCAAATCACTAGCGCGACTGTCGGAAAAGTCTCCGACTTAGGAATTACCGATCCGTTTGATATGGGATCAGCCATGGCTCCAGCTGCAGCTGATACGATTAAGCAGCACTTTAAAGATCTCAATCGGACAGCGGATGACTATGATCTGATCCTGACAGGTGACCTATCCGGTGTCGGATCTCCCATCGTAAAAGACATCTTAAAAGAAGATGGCTATCCGGTCGGCACAAAGCATGATGATTGCGGGCTTTTGGTTTACACGCCGGATCAGCAGGTCTTTGCCGGAGGAAGCGGCTGCGCTTGTTCAGCGCTTGTTGCTTACTCTCACATTTTTAAGCAGCTGAAAGAAGGAAAATTAAACCGCGTATTCGTCGTGGCGACCGGAGCGCTGTTAAGCCCGACAATGATCCAGCAAAAAGAAACCATCCCGACTATTGCCCACGGGGTTGTATTTGAGCGTGCAGGAGGTGCATCTTAATATGGACTACCTTTTGGCTTTTGTATGCGGCGGGGCCATCTGTATTGTCGGGCAGCTGCTCTTGGACATTTTTAAATTGACACCCGCCCACGTCATGACATCTTTTGTGGTGACTGGCGCGATTTTAGATGGTTTCGGCATTTACGATAAATTTATTGAATTTGCCGGAGGAGGCGCCACCGTTCCGATCGTCAGCTTCGGCCACAGTCTTCTGCACGGTGCCATGCATCAGGCGCATATACACGGATTTATTGGAATCGGCATGGGGATTTTCGAACTGACGTCCGCCGGTATCTCAGCCGCTATTCTCTTCGCCTTTATCGTAGCTGTTATTTTTAAACCGAAAGGATAATGCCGACATGACGACAAAACGCAAGGTCATACTGGTAACAGACGGGGATGTGTATGCCGCTAAAACAATTGAATACGCCGCAAACAAAGTGGGAGGACGATGTATTTCACAATCAAAAGGCAACCCTTCTATCCGCAGCGGCGCGGAGCTTGTCAAGCTGATCACCCTAGCACCGTATGATCCCGTATTTGTCATGTTTGACGACTCGGGCCTTCAAGGAGAGGGGCCGGGAGAAGCTGCTCTCAGCTATGTCGCCACCCATCCGTCAATTGAAGTGCTCGGAGTGATTGCGGTCGCATCAAAAACCCATCAGGCTGAGTGGACCAGAGTTGACGTAAGCATTGACCGCAATGGAGAAATAACTGAATACGGTGTAGATAAAATCGGAGAGCAGGAATTTGATGAACACAGAATGAACGGAGATACAGTCTATTGCCTTGATAAACTTGATCTCCCGCTTATTGTCGGTATCGGGGATATTGGCAAAATGGGCAGAAAAGACGATATCTCAAAAGGATCGCCAATCACCATGAAAGCGGTCGAGTTTATTTTAGAAAGGAGCGGGTATCATGCCGGACCAAAAGCAAGAGAAAATCAAGGTTTATCGGAATCCAGACAAAAATGAAGCATACTTCAAAAAACGTGTCGGGATGGGAACAAGCTACGATGTAGGGGTTCGCAAGCTCACGATTTTAGACAAAGAAATTCATCTTTACTATTTGAATGGATTATGTGATACGGCCTTTATCATTCATTTAATGCGAGAGCTCGTAGCCATTAACAATCGTGATGAGGACCCGGATCAGCTGGTCGATATTGTCGAAAATAGGCTTCTTAACGCCCAGGTCGAAAAAGTAAAAACGCTGGATGAAACGACTGACCAGTTGCTGTCTGGATTAGTCGCAGTCATTGTTGAAGACACGGGCTTCGCGTTTATTATTGATGTCAGAAGCTATCCGGGCAGAAATCCGGAAGAACCTGATACGGAAAAGGTGGTCAGGGGAGCAAGAGACGGATTTGTTGAAAATATCGTCGTCAATACGGCCCTTCTCAGAAGGCGGATCAGAGACGAACGGCTTCGCATCAAGATGACAAAGGTCGGCGAGCGATCTAAAACGGATATGAGCATTATTTATATAGAAGATATTGCAGATCCAGATCTGGTTGACATCGTGGAAAAAGAAATTGCTGCCATTGACGTTGACGGCTTAACGATGGCTGATAAAACAGTAGAGGAATTCATCATTAAACAAGGCTACAACCCGTATCCGCTCGTCCGCTATACGGAAAGACCCGATGTGGCTGCCAATCACGTGCTTGAAGGCCATGTCGTCATCATGGTTGATACATCGCCGAGTGTGATTATCACACCGACGACTTTATTTCACCATGTCCAGCATGCTGAAGAGTACAGGCAAGCGCCTGCAGTCGGTACTTTTTTACGATGGGTAAGATTTATCGGCATCATTGCATCCACTCTCCTTCTCCCGATCTGGTTTCTCTTTGTGCTGCAGCCGGATCTGTTGCCCGAGAATATGAAATTTATCGGTTTAAATAAAGATACGCATATCCCGGTCATCCTGCAAATATTCTTAGCTGACTTAGGAATCGAGTTTCTCAGAATGGCGGCCATTCATACACCGACAGCTCTGTCGACAGCAATGGGTATCATCGCTGCTGTGCTGATCGGACAAATTGCTATTGAAGTCGGCCTGTTTTCGCCAGAGGTGATTTTGTACGTCTCACTTGCGGCCATCGGAACCTTTGCGACGCCTAGTTATGAATTAAGCTTGGCAAACAAAATGGGCCGCCTGACTCTCATGATACTCGTTGCCATATTTCATGTGAAAGGGCTCGTTATCGGATTCACAGTACTCATTATCGCCATGGCCAGCATCAAATCACTTCAGACACCGTACTTATGGCCGCTGATTCCCTTTAATGGCAAGGCATTATGGCAGATACTGATCCGCACAGCAAAACCTGGCGCGAAAGTAAGACCTAGTATCGTTCACCCGAGAAATCGCTTAAGACAGCCTACCGATTCATAATCGCATTGAAACTGACTGAAGAGTATGATAATGTATGTCTTAATTGTGAAGGGACAGTCCATAAAACTGTCCTTTTCATCCATAAGCGGAGAAAGAGGGAATGACATTGTTCTTACACGGCACAAGCAGGCAAAATCAACATGGGCATTTAGAAATCGGAGGTGTGGACGCTCTTTATTTAGCGGAAAAATATGGAACACCTCTTTATGTATATGATGTGGCTTTAATACGTGAGCGTGCTAAAAGCTTTAAGCAGGCATTTATTGCTGCAGGGCTGAAAGCTCAGGTAGCGTATGCGAGCAAAGCGTTCTCATCCGTCGCGATGATTCAGCTCGCAGAGGAAGAGGGACTCTCTTTAGATGTCGTGTCTGGAGGAGAGCTTTATACAGCTGTTGCGGCCGGCTTTCCGGCAGAACGCATTCACTTTCATGGGAATAACAAGAGCAGGGAAGAACTGCGGATGGCACTTGAACACCGCATCGGCTGCATTGTGGTGGATAATTTCTATGAAATGTCGCTTCTGGAAGACCTATGTAAAGAAACGGGCCACTCCGTTGATGTCCTTCTTCGGATTACGCCGGGGGTAGAAGCGCATACGCATGATTACATTACAACAGGTCAGGAAGATTCAAAGTTCGGTTTCGATCTTCATAACGGACAAACTGAACGGGCAATTGCGCAAGTGTTACAATCAGAACACATTCAGCTTCTGGGTGTCCATTGCCATATTGGCTCACAAATTTTTGATACGGCTGGTTTTGTGTTAGCGGCGGAAAAAATCTTCAAAAAACTGGACGAGTGGAGGGAGTCTTACTCGTTTGTATCCAAGGTGTTGAATCTTGGTGGAGGTTTTGGCATCCGTTATACAGAAGACGATGAACCGCTTCACGCTACTGAATACGTTGAAAGCATTATCGAAGCTGTGAAAGAAAATGCTGCCCGTTACGGTTTTCACATTCCGGAAATATGGATTGAACCGGGCCGTTCTCTCGTAGGAGACGCAGGCACAACCCTTTATACGGTTGGCTCTCAAAAAGAAGTGCCGGGTGTCCGCCAATATGTAGCTGTAGACGGAGGAATGAACGACAATATTCGTCCCGCGCTCTATCAGGCTAAATATGAAGCTGCGACAGCCAACCGTATCGGAGAGGCGCACGACAATACGGTCTCGATTGCCGGAAAGTGCTGTGAAAGCGGTGATATGCTGATTTGGGATATTGACCTGCCAGAAGTAAAAGAAGGCGATTTGCTTGCCGTTTTCTGTACAGGCGCTTACGGATATAGCATGGCCAACAATTACAATCGAATCCCGAGACCTGCTGTTGTATTTGTAGAAAATGGCGAGGATCATCTGGTCGTAAAGAGAGAAACATACGAGGATATTGTCAAACTTGACCTGCCCTTTAAAACGAGTGTAAAGCAATAAAAGCGCCGATTCCTCGGCGCTTAGACTAAAGAGAAGGTGGGGATTTTTGAAGATTGAAAATCAAAAATCCCCATCTTCTTATTTTTTGATGCTGTTTTTTATTTGAAAATAGAAACAATTGCATTCCAGATCGATACGAAGAAATCAATGACTTTCTGGATGAAGTTTTTGCCCTCATCTGATTCTATGAACTTCGTTATCTTATCTTTTGCTTTATCAAGCTGGTCACCGACCTGCCCCCAGTCGATGTCAACATTTTTCATTTTATTGAATAGGGAGACAAGCTGATCCTTTTGGCTGTCTGTAAGTGTGACGTTTAAGTCAGAAGCCGCTTCGTCCACTTGTTTTTCAATGTCAGCCTTATTGTCAGGCACACCGTTTTTGGCAAACTCTTCTTTGATTTTTGCAATCAGTGCAGCCGCATTTTCCTTACCGATTTTGTCTCCGAGCTCAGATGTCGTGACAAGCTCTTGATTGGCTACTTGCTTAACATCCTCTGAGATCGCTTCATCAGACGAAACCTCATACGCTTTAATCAATCCAGTTAAAGCCGCAGTCCCGGATACTTCAAACGGGGCTGTCACATACACCTTGGCATCTTTCACACCGGCTGTCATCAGCGCATTTAGATACATTTCATCTGTGATGCCGCTGATATTATGGGTCTCAACATTCAGTCCAGAGCCTTTTTTGGCAATGGTTATCGATGATGACGAAATCGCTCTGGATCCAATTTGAGCGCTTGGGATATATTTTCCTAAATATTCATGTTCTTCCTTATTGGTCACCGTTATCGTTGTGGCATTGTCAGGGACATTCATTTCGTTAAGCACTTTTTGTTTATCAGATTCTGATAAATCAGCACCCAGTGTGACAATAACATCTCCGACTGCGGCATCCGCCAGACTGATTTTCGGAACCATCAGCAGCAAAACGGCCGCTGCCAGCATTCCAATCCATATTTTTTTCAAAGCAGTTTGACCTCCTTCAATTTCACAAGCAGCTGGATAGAGCTGCTTTGCGAGGACCTGAATCATGATAAAAAATACAGTTCCGTTAGGTTAGACGGAGCTAAAGAGATCCAGGTTTCATTTTTGTTTTTTTACAAAGACGGTTAATTCGTTTTCCCCCGAAAGGTGTGGTATAATAGCCGCGACAAGGAGAGACAGGCTATACCCTATCATACATAATCTCCTTTGAAAATTAAAATAAAGAAAGTGGGCATACAATTGAAAACAGGTTACTTTTTATTAGAAGACGGCAACAAAATTGAATTTGAACTTTACCCTGAAGCTGCACCGGGCACTGTCGCAAACTTTGAAAAGCTTGCGAATGAAGGCTTCTATGACGGTCTTACATTTCACCGAGTGATTCCAGGCTTCGTCAGCCAAGGAGGCTGCCCGAACGGAACTGGAACAGGCGGTCCAGGGTACACAATCAAATGTGAAACAGAAGGAAACCCGCACACACATGAAGCGGGATCTCTTTCGATGGCGCATGCCGGAAAAGACACTGGCGGCAGCCAATTTTTCATCGTTCATGAGCCACAGCCTCATTTGAACGGGGTTCACACTGTATTCGGCAAAGTAACAAGCGGATTAGAATTCGCGAAAAACATGTCTAACGGCGATGTTATGAAAGAAGTTCGTGTAGAAGGATAATAGGCAGATGGTAAGCTTCCTCGATTGGGGGAGCTTTTTTTATTGGCGAAAATGTTCCAGTAGAGCATCGCCTGACGAAAATGTAACATTGCTAATACTAAATCTTGTATATGCCGCAAAAGCGGATTGATTCTTTAATCATTCCCGAGACTCGCGTTCATCTCATCTGAAAGAATTAAGAAAACTTTAAAGTAACATCGTTCATTGAAAATGGGATTTTGTAGTAAAATGAATCAAAACAAACGTGATGTTAAAAAGGAGCTTGGCGTATGAACAACAAAGGCTGTATAAAATGCGGAAGTACTGAAGCGGGACAAAAAGAAATCGCCACAACCGGCACGGGATTGTCGAAATTGTTTGATGTTCAGAATAACCGTTTTCTCGTGGTGTACTGTAAGAATTGCGGATATTCAGAGTTTTATAACAAAGAATCCTCAACAGCCGGCAACATATTGGATTTGTTTTTTGGAGGCTGATCCATGTTTTCGAGCTTTGATGATTTCAAACATATGATGAAATCAAAACGGGATGCTGGTTATGTCACCTGTGAAATAGGCTGCCGCAAACATTCCAGTATCCTTCGTGACGTGAATCATTTCGTCAAGAACCATGGGTATCATGGACTTGACGATCAATGGAACGCAATAGATGAACAGACCGCCCGTCATCTCATGACTTATATATTATCTAAAGATTTAGCATACGAGATCTCTCTATCTTCCGAGCCCATCGCTTTTGAATTAAGCGATTATTTCTTTCATTACTTTTCGGATGATCCTGTGTATGTTACGAATGCTGATGTTGATGTTCAGTCCGGTGATGTTAGATTAAGCAGTTGGAGTCCTATTACACAAGCGACATTTGATGCAGGGGTGGTTGTGGTTGACAAGAAAAAGATAGGCTTGATTTGGGTAGAAGATGAAGATTAATAGAGAGTGTAAAATCATGTCAATGGTCCTGATGGGATTTCTTTTCGATTCGTGGTAACATTAACTTGCAGACCGTTGTTTATTGGAGGAAATCAGTTGAAATCAGAACATGTTTCAAAGAAAAAAACAATGTTAGAATGGGCAAAAGCAATTGTGATTGCGGTTGTTCTCGCTTTGCTCATCCGCCATTTTATTTTTGCGCCGTATGTCGTAGATGGCGAGTCCATGGAGCCCACCCTTCATGACCATGAAAGGGTATTTGTCAATATGACAGTCAAGTACATAGGTGAGTTTAAGAGAGGGGATATCATCGTGCTAAACGGAGATGACGTCCACTATGTCAAGCGGCTGATCGGTTTGCCCGGTGATACAGTCCAAATGAAGAACGACCAGCTCTACATCAATGGAAAAAAGGTGGCCGAGCCTTATTTGGCAGCCAATAAAAAAAGAGCGAAACAGAAAGGTAAACATTTGACCGATGATTTCGGACCGGTTAAAGTGCCTGATGACAAGTATTTTGTCATGGGTGATAACCGGCGGAATTCAATGGACAGCCGAAACGGGCTTGGACTCTTCACAAAAAAACAAATTGCGGGTACGTCTAAGTTTGTTTTCTTCCCGTTTAACGAAATACGCAAAACAAAGTAGAATCAAGCAGCTCCTGAACAGGGGACTGCTTTTTTTTATCTTTTTTTCATCCATCCCCCAAAACCAGAACATAAATTCGTATACCTATAGAAAAGAAATTGCAGAAAGGTGAAACATATTCCCGTTATGCATCGTTATATTAATAATTTACGAGAAATTACAGTTTTTTATTCATGAAAAAGAGGAATAACTCATATGAATGAATAGATTCATATTGGCTGGAGGTCTAATAATGGGAAGAATAAAAACGAAGATTACCATTCTGTTAGTGCTTTTGCTTTTACTTGCAGGCGGTTATATGTACATAAATGGCGTTGAGCTGAAGGATGTCCCGACAGCAATTGGACAAACCTTGTCCTCGGAGGAAGAGGAATACACCATTCAGGAGTATAAAGTGACGAAAATTGATGGCTCTGAGTATCAAGGAGAGGCCGAAAACGGCACGAAAATCATCTTCAACGGAAAAAAGCTACATCAGGATTTGTCTGATATAAAAGAAGGTGACAAGATTAAGGCATACTTCAGCAAATCAAAGCGGATCGATGGATTAATCAAGGTTGCCAAAGTGAATGATTAACAAAGCATCACCTTTCAGATTGAAGGGTGATGCTTTGTTTTTCTCAAATTGTAAGTTTATTTCATTGCGTACTTTCTTAAGGATCGCTATAATAGCCAATAAGGACAAATGAATAAAGATTGTATCCTTCGGGGCAGGGTGGAAATCCCGACCGGCGGTGGTAAAGCGAATGCGCTTTAGAGCCCGTGACCCGTGTGCATATGCACGCGGTGGATTCAGTTTAAGCTGAAGCCGACAGTGAAAGTCTGGATGGGAGAAGGATGATGAGCCGCTATGCAAAACATTCAAAAATGCATAGTGTTATTTCCTATTGCGTAAAATACCTAAAGCCCCGGATTTTTCATAAATTCGGGGCTTTTTTTGACGGTAAATCATAACAGAGGGGAGGGAAACAAATGGAAGAGTCTTATATGAAGCTGGCATTAGATCTCGCGAAGCAGGGTGAAGGACAGACCGAATCCAATCCGCTCGTTGGCGCTGTTGTGGTAAAGGACGGACAAATTGTCGGAATGGGTGCCCATTTAAAATATGGTGAAGCTCATGCAGAAGTCCATGCGATCCAGATGGCCGGCTCCCATGCAAAGGGTGCTGATATTTACGTGACCCTCGAGCCTTGCAGCCATTACGGAAAAACACCGCCATGTGCAGAACTGATTATCAACTCTGGCATCAAACGCGTGTTTGTGTCGATGAGAGACCCTAACCCGCTTGTCGCTGGAAGAGGGATCAGCATGATGGAAGAAGCCGGTATTGAAGTCAAGGAAGGCATCCTGGCTGATCAGGCGGAGAAGCTGAATGAAAAATTTCTGCACTTTATGAGGACAGGCCTCCCTTACGTCACACTAAAAGCTGCCGCCAGTCTTGATGGAAAGACAGCCACCATTACGGGCGACAGCAAATGGATCACGTCAGAGGCTGCCAGACAGGATGCTCAGCAATACAGGAAAACACACCAAAGCATATTGGTCGGAGTTGGGACCGTGAAAGCCGATGATCCGAGTTTAACCTGCAGGCTGCCGAATGTGGCGAAACAGCCGGTACGGGTGATACTTGATACCGAACTCTCGATCCCTGAGAATGCCCGAGTGATTTGCGATCAGGCAGCGCCGACATGGATTTTCACAACGGCACGCGCAGACGAGGAAAAGAAAAAACGGCTTTCAGACTTCGGAGTGAACGTATTTACGCTAGAAACTGAGCGCATTCAAATTCCCGATATCCTGCACATCCTTGCTGAAGAAGGCATCATGTCCGTGTATGTGGAAGGCGGTTCAGCTGTTCACGGAAGCTTTGTCAAAGAAGGCTGTTTTCAAGAAATCATCTTCTATTTTGCCCCTAAACTAATCGGAGGAACGCATGCTCCCGGCTTAATCTCCGGTGAAGGTTTTCAATCAATGAAAGATGTCCCCTTATTACAATTCACTGATATAACCCAAATCGGCCGTGATATCAAATTGACGGCAAAACCGATAAACGAGTAGGATGGTGACCATGTTTACAGGAATTATAGAAGAAACAGGCACAATCGAATCCATGAAAAAAGCAGGGCATTCAATGGCCTTGACAATCAAATGCTCCAAGATACTGGAGGATGTTCATCTGGGCGACAGCATTGCGGTGAACGGCATTTGCTTGACTGTCACCGATTTTACAAAAAACCAATTCACAGTAGATGTAATGCCTGAAACAGTCAAAGCGACATCACTGAATGAATTATCAAAAGGAAGCAAAGTGAATCTGGAAAGAGCGATGGCGGCAAACGGCCGATTCGGTGGCCATTTTGTCTCAGGACATGTCGACGGAACTGCTGAAATTACACGAATTGAAGAGAAAAGCAACGCTGTTTACTATGATTTAAAAATGGATCCGTCTTTAACAAAAACATTGGTTTTAAAGGGATCCATTACCGTGGATGGCGTAAGTTTGACCATATTCGGCCTGTCAGAGGATACAGTGACGATTTCTTTAATACCGCATACCATCAGCGAAACGATTTTTTCACATAAAACGATTGGCTCTACAGTGAATATCGAATGCGATATGATCGGAAAATATATGTATCGATTTCTGCATAAAGCCAGTGAAAATAAGACCAAACAAACCATTACAAAAGCCTTCTTAAGCGAAAACGGCTTTTAGAGAGGAAGATTCGTATGTTTCATCCAATAGAAGAAGCGCTAGACGCTTTAAAAAAAGGCGAAGTCATCATCGTTGTAGATGATGAAGACAGAGAAAATGAAGGAGACTTTGTCGCTCTTGCCGAGCATGCAACCCCAGAAGTCATTAACTTCATGGCAACACACGGAAGAGGATTGATTTGCACGCCGCTTAGTGAGGACATCGCAGACAAGCTTGATCTGCACCCAATGGTTGAGCATAATACAGATTCTCACCATACTGCATTTACGGTAAGCATTGACCACCGCAAAACGAAAACAGGTATCAGCGCCCAAGAAAGATCTTTTACCGTTCAAGCATTGCTGGACAGCAAATCCGTGCCGTCTGATTTCCAGCGTCCGGGGCACATTTTTCCGCTCATTGCGAAAAAAGGGGGAGTGCTGAAAAGAGCAGGCCATACAGAAGCCGCTGTTGACCTTGCTGAAGCCTGCGGATCTCAAGGAGCCGGAGTCATATGTGAGATTATGAATGAAGACGGAACGATGGCAAGAGTGCCTGAGCTCATTGAAATAGCGAAAAAGCATCAATTAAAAATGATCACCATTAAAGATTTGATTCAATACCGTTACAACCTGACATCACTTGTCGAGCGCGAAGTTGACATTACGCTGCCCACTGATTTTGGCACATTCAAGGTTTACGGATACACAAACGAGGTAGACGGAAAAGAGCATGTCGCATTTGTAATGGGAGATGTGCCGTTCGGTGAAGAACCGGTATTAGTCCGGGTGCATTCAGAATGTCTCACAGGCGACGTATTTGGATCTCATCGCTGTGACTGCGGTCCGCAGCTGCACGCTGCCTTGACGCAAATTGCCGCTGAAGGGCGGGGAGTGCTCTTGTATCTGCGCCAAGAAGGCCGAGGCATCGGTTTGATCAATAAATTAAAAGCTTATAAGCTTCAGGAAGAAGGCTATGATACCGTAGAAGCCAACGAAGCGCTCGGATTCTTGCCTGATCTTCGCAACTATGGCATCGGGGCACAAATGTTACGCGACCTCGGTGTGCGGAATATGAAGCTTTTGACGAATAACCCGCGAAAAATCGCCGGCCTTGAAGGCTATGGACTCAGCATTTCAGAAAGAGTGCAGCTTCAAATGGAGGCAAAAGAGCATAACAAAAAATATTTGCAAACCAAAATGAACAAACTGGGTCATTTACTTCATTTTTAATCACAAATATCACAAAAAAGGATGGGAATCATATGAATATCATACAAGGAAATTTAGTTGGTACAGGTCTGAAAATCGGAATCGTAGTAGGAAGATTTAATGATTTTATTACAAGCAAGCTGCTAAGTGGTGCAGAAGATGCGTTACTCAGACACGGCGTAGACACAAATGATATCGATGTGGCTTGGGTTCCAGGCGCATTTGAAATTCCGTTTGCCGCAAAAAAAATGGCCGAAACAAAAAAATATGACGCGATTATTACATTGGGCACTGTCATCAGAGGCGCGACGACACATTACGATTATGTCTGCAATGAAGCCGCAAAAGGCATCGCGCAAGCAGCAAACACGACGGGCGTACCGGTCATCTTTGGGATTGTGACAACAGAAAACATCGAACAGGCGATTGAGCGTGCCGGCACGAAAGCGGGCAACAAAGGTGTAGATTGCGCTGTTTCTGCCATAGAAATGGCAAATTTAAACCGTTCATTTGAATAATTTGTTGAAAACAGTTTAAAAATATGGCGAAAATGATATAATGTGAGAAAACGGATCACCTATTCGTATCCGTTAATAGCCAGGCTGGACATTTTGGATATAGAGGGGTTTTTATGTTAATTCGTTATAAAAAATCGTTTGAAAAGATTGCGATGGGGCTTCTTTCGTTCATGCCGAGTGAAAAAGACCTTAAGCAGCTTCAGCAGACAATTAAGGACTACGAAACGGATACAGACCGCCAGCTCTTTCTTTGGAAAGAGGACGAGGATATTGTCGGAGCAATCGGAGTCGAAAAAAAGGATTCTGAGGTTGAGATCCGGCATATCAGTGTGAATCCTTCTCATCGCCATCAAGGAATCGGAAAACAGATGATGGATGCTTTAAAGCATTTATTCAAAACGCAGATACTGGTTCCGAATGAATTAACGCAAAGCTTTTTCGAACGTTGTCAAGATCAGCAGGATCAAGACATTTCATACAATAATTAAGCAGAGGCTGTCATTAGCCCCTGCTTTTTTTTCTCCGCTCTATCTCTTTTTCACGCTCAAGGATGACGTCTGTCCGATCCCGCAACCGGTGTTTGTCGATTAGAAAAGTATCGGTGAGTGTGCTGTGCTGCCCCCATGTGCACTTTTTTTTCTTACATTCAATGCGGCATGCTTCCTCTAGCTTCTCATCTTTGATCGGCAGCATGATGCTTTTGTAGGGAGACCCCATTTCAATTTGTTCGTCAACCGTCTGCATAAGCTCGAGTAAACGGCTATGATCGAGTCCCAAGTCTTCAACCGCTTGTTTTTCGGCTTGAAGAATCCGGATGCTGTTCGCCATCAGTCGTTTGGCACCGGCTGTATTCTGCCTTCTATGATGATACAAAGCAACCGCAAGCTGAATAAAGCCGACCCAATACATTTTTCGTTTATTTGGAGGATCTTCCTTCCAATATTCTTCTAAAATTTCATGGCATTCAAAATAATCCCGTGTTGCGTGAAACTCAACGAGATAATCGATATAAGCTTTCGGGTACACGATGTTTCCTCCTTTAATCTGCTTTAAGTGTAACATAGGAAGAATAAAAGAAAAAAGAACGCTCATCCCGGATCGCTTCTTCTTTATTACGACAAATAAGCGAACACGACTTTCCTCACACCTCCATTGTTGTTTTGAATATTCTGTACAAATTGCTTCGAAACAGGAAATGAAATAGTATTGGACGAGAGCTTTTTGGTGCCTTATACTAAAGGATAGCCAGTTTATCCGGCAATGAGAGTGATACTTGAAAATGGTGAGATGATGGAAGAATATCAAGTGAAAATCGATACGTTTGAGGGCCCATTGGACCTGCTGCTTCATTTAATCAATCGTCTTGAAATTGACATATATGATATACCTGTGGCGAAGATCACTGAACAATATTTATTATATGTACATACGATGCGAGTGCTTGAGCTCGATATTGCCAGCGAGTATTTGGTCATGGCTGCCACGCTGCTCAGCATAAAAAGCAGAATGCTGCTCCCGAAGCAAGAGGAGGAGCTTTTTGATGATGAATTGCTTGAAGAAGAAGATCCGCGGGAAGAATTGATTGAAAAGCTGATTGAGTATAGAAAATATAAAGATGCGGCGAAGGATTTAAAAGAACGGGAAGAAGAAAGACAAAAATCGTTCACGAAACCGCCGAGTGATTTGAGCGAATATGCAAAAGAAGTCAAACAGTCTGAGCATAAGCTCTCCGTCACGGTTTATGATATGATCGGGGCTTTTCAAAAAGTGCTGAAACGCAAAAAAATAACAAGGCCGATGGAAACAACAATTACCAGACAGGAAATACCAATCGAAGACAGAATGAACGAAATCGTGCACAGCCTGAAATCAAGAGGAACGAGAATCAACTTTATGGAGCTGTTTCCTTATGAGCAAAAAGACCATTTGGTTGTGACTTTTCTGGCGGTTCTCGAACTGATGAAGAATCAGCTGGTTCTCATAGAACAGGAGCACAATTTTTCAGATATTTACATTACGGGGAGTGAATCCATTCATGGGGCTTGATATCGTGAATTGGAAAGCTATAGTGGAAGCCCTTCTTTACGCAGCAGGCGATGAAGGGCTCACAAAAAAGCAGCTGTTAACAGTGCTTGAAATCGAAGAGCCTGAACTGAACGCCATCATGGCGGATGTGGCGGACGAATACCGCGGGGATACAAGAGGCATTGAACTGATTGAATATGCAGATACGTACATGCTCTCTACGAAAAAAGCCTTTGCGCCGTACTTGAAAAAACTGATAGAAGTGCCGTCAAAGGGCCTTTCTCAAGCTTCATTAGAAGTACTGGCCATTGTATCTTATAAACAGCCGATTACGAGAGCGGAAATTGAAGAAATCAGAGGCGTGAAATCAGAACGGATTTTACACAGCCTCGTCGCGAAGGCGCTATTGTGTGAAGTCGGACGGGCTGACGGTCCGGGACGGGCCATTTTATACGGCACCACGCCGACTTTTCTTGAACAATTCGGCCTGAAAACGCTGGACGAGCTTCCGCCGCTGCCTGAAAATGCGGAAGAAGACGTTCTTCAAGAAGAAGCTGATTTATTTTTTGAAAACTTTAACCAAACCTTCGAAGATATAAAATAGAAGTTTAATGAATCGCGTTTTTTCATCATCATAAGATATAAGGAAAGAAGCTATTATGAAAGAAGCAAAATGTGAGAGACAAAGACATGAGGGGAAGATACCAAACGAAATGGGACATTCGATTGTGCGAGCGCAGACTCAAAAAACAGGCGAATTCTTATCAATGGTTGTCAATACCGTTAACGATTACCTAAATCAAACCACGCTTGCCTCCTTGCAGGCTGAATTGCCTATTGAGAAAGGATACTGCTGTGATCTGCTGAGCACTCTGAGAAGAATGACAGTATCTTGTGAAAGTGGCGCTGAAGCGTGCCGCCGTCTCCTGATGCAGGAGCCTTTTCAAGAAGCCAGAGCGGAAAAAACACTTTACAATGTATATCACCAATGCATTGAAGAGTTCTTTATGCCCAAAAAAGACACGTGGTGTGAAAATAGCCGGGCGTCTTATACCGGAGTCAGCGCAATTGAGTTTTACCATGCTGTTCCTGCGTCGCTTGAGCAATTATTATTGCCGCTGAGCGCAGCCTTTCTGAAAATGAGAGAAGAGCTGACTCATTACGAAGCGTCTGGATCAAGCATGGCGCCAATTTAGATAACATTTACTCTCCCTTTTTCAGGGAGGGTTTTTTTATGTTTGCCGGAAGATCTATAATTGATATTCATAACTGATGGACATGCGCATAAACTTGTACAAACCACCACAAGGACGTGAGCAAACATGCGTTTTTTCAAAAAAGCAGTATTCATGGTCATGATTTCTTTTCTTCTTGCAAATGTAAATCTAAACCCAGCCCATGCTGCTATAGATGTCAGTGCTAAAAGCGCGATAGTGATTGATGGAGCGTCAGGCAGAGTGTTGTTTGCCAAGGGCGAGCATGAAAAAAGGCGGATTGCGAGCATCACAAAAATCATGACGGCTGTGCTCGCTATCGAATCAGGCAAAATGGATGAAACGGTGACGGTTTCGGCAAATGCTGTCAGAACAGAAGGCTCTGCTATTTATTTAAGAGAAGGGCAAAAAGTGAAATTAAAAGATCTTGTGTACGGCTTAATGCTGAGATCAGGAAACGACGCCGCTGTTGCGATTGCTGAGCATGTGGGGGGGAGCCTCGATGGATTTGTTTATATGATGAATCAAAAAGCTGAGCAGCTTGGTATGGAGAATACCCGTTTCCAAAACCCGCATGGATTGGACGATCACAAAAACCATTATTCATCAGCCTATGATATGGCCATTTTAACCAAATACGCTATGAAACTGAAAGACTATCAAAAAATTTCAGGCACAAAAATATACAAAGCAGAAACAATGGAAAGCGTTTGGAAAAACAAAAACAAACTGCTTACGATGCTTTACCGGTACAGCACAGGAGGAAAAACAGGCTATACAAAACTCGCAAAACGGACACTGGTCTCGACAGCTTCAAAGGACGGCATTGACTTGATAGCCGTCACGATAAATGACCCTGACGATTGGGATGATCATATGAATATGTTTAACTATGTGTTTGATCATTATCAAACCTATTTAATCGCGAAAAAAGGGGACATTCCAAAACTGAGAGGCACTTTTTATGAATCGAAGGCTTTTATCAAACGTGACATCACCTATTTGTTAACCGAAGAAGAGAAAGAAGATGTCAACATTCAAACCACGCTGCTTAAACCGAAAAAAGCCTGGGAAAAAGACGCCTCAAAGATTCCAGACATCGTAGGGTACATGAAGATCATGTTTAACGATAAAACCATTGCAAAAGTGCCAATCTATTATGAAAATGAACGACATCAAAAACCAAAGAAACAATTTTTTGAAACGTTCAAATCAATCTTTCTGAATGCGGCTGGCGGGGCAAAATGGTCAATATAATATGGGTCAGCTTAACTGTGATCGGACTTGTTTTTGCGATGTGCAACGGAACCTTGCAAGATGTAAATGAAGCTGTGTTTAAGGGGGCAAAAGAAGCCGTGACGATCTCATTCGGGCTGATGAGCGTGCTTGTTTTCTGGCTCGGCTTAATGAAAATAGCCGAGCAGTCAGGGCTTTTGGATATTTTCAGCCGAATGTGCAGGCCATTTATATCTAAGCTGTTCCCGGATATACCTCCGGATCACCCAGCGATGGGCTACATTTTATCTAATCTCATGGCGAACTTCTTCGGCCTCGGGAATGCGGCAACCCCTCTCGGCATTAAAGCAATGGAGCAAATGAAAAAGCTGAATGGAAACCGAACGGAAGCAAGCCGGTCGATGATTACTTTTTTAGCTGTCAATACGTCCTGCATCACCCTCATTCCGACAACCGTAATCGCTGTCCGAATGGCCTATTCCTCCAAAACGCCGACAGATATTGTCGGGCCAAGTATTTTGGCGACACTCATCTCTGGAATCGGTGCCATTATGATTGACCGGTATTTTTATTACCGCCGCAAAAAGAAGGGAAGGTGAGCGGATGGAAATCATTAATTGGCTGTCATTAGCCATGATTCCGATCATTATTGCCGGCGTTCTTCTTTATGGAACAATGAAAAAGGTTCCCACCTATGAATCGTTTGTCGAAGGCGGAAAAGAAGGGATAGAGATCGCCTTTTCCATTATCCCATATTTAGTCGGAATGCTTGTCGCCATTACTGTTTTCAGGTCATCTGGCGCGCTTGACTTTATCATGGACCTTTTAAAACCGTTATTCGCCGCTATCGGCATTCCTGCTGAAGTGGTTCCGCTTGCCCTGATTCGCCCGATCTCCGGTACGGCTGCACTCGGTATGACAACCGATTTAATTGCAGTATACGGGCCGGACTCCTTCATCGGCAGACTGGCATCCGTTATGCAGGGGTCAACGGATACAACGCTTTACGTCCTGACAGTGTATTTTGGAGCCGTTGGCATTAAAAAAATGGGTGATGCATTAAAGGTGGGACTTCTTGCTGATTTGATCGGCGTAGTTGCATCTATCATCATCGTTACGTTATTATTTGGGAGCGCCTGAAAACGGCGTTTTTTTAGATTGGGCGCTTACAGTCTGAAAAAGCTTGTTTGTTCAGGTTGAAAAAAGTAAGATAATACTTGAGGTGAAAGACATGGAAAGACTGCAAAAAGTGATTGCTCATGCCGGATTTGCATCGCGCAGAAAGGCAGAAGAGCTGATTAAAGAAGGAAAAGTAAAGGTGAACGGCAAAGTAGTAACAGAGCTGGGTGTTAAGGTCACCGGTTCTGATCAGATTGAGGTAAACGGGTTAAAGGTTGAACGCGAAGAGCCGGTTTACTTTCTCTTATATAAACCAAGAGGCGTTATTTCCGCAGCCCAGGATGACAAAGGGCGCAAAGTCGTGACGGACTTTTTTAAAGAAGTCCCGCAGCGCATTTATCCGATCGGACGTCTGGATTATGATACGAGCGGTCTTTTGCTTTTAACCAATGACGGCGAATTTGCCAATAAGCTGATGCACCCTAAGTATGAAATAGACAAAACATACGTGGCGAAGGTGAAAGGCATTCCCCCTAAAGAGCTGCTTAGAAAGCTGGAGCGCGGAATTATGCTGGAGGAAGGCAAAACGGCGCCTGCTAAAGCGAAGCTTCTGTCTTTGGATAAGAGAAAGCAGACAAGCATTATTCAGCTGACGATTCATGAAGGACGAAACAGACAAGTGCGGCGCATGTTCGAAGCGATCGGGCATGAGGTGATCAAGCTGAAGCGTGAAGAATACGCGTTTTTAAACCTGCGAGGCTTGCACACGGGAGATGCCAGAGAGCTTACGCCGCATGAAGTCAAAAGACTCAGAGCGCTGGCGGAGCACGGTAAAAACGCTTTCTAAATTTCACATAACCTTCAAAAAGTGAGAAATGTGAAATGAATGTGCAATGATATAATTGAATGGATCTGCAATAGGGGAAGGGGGCAGTGGACAATGAAGAGAAATAGGCGTTTATTCATTCGGACCGGCATCCTTCTCATTTTAATCAGCGCGCTTGGCTATACGATTTACAATGCCGTATTTGCCGGCAAAGAGAGCATATCCGAAGGGTCCGACGCACCTAATTTTGTCCTTGAAGATACGAATGGGAAGCGTATCGAGCTCAGTGATTTAAAAGGGAAAGGTGTTTTTTTGAATTTCTGGGGTACATGGTGTGAACCGTGCAAAAAAGAATTTCCTTATATGGCGAACCAATATAAGCATTTTAAAGACAAAGGCATCGAAGTTGTCGCGGTAAATGTTGGGGAGTCAAAGATAGCAGTACATAATTTTATGAAATCCTACGGAGTCAATTTCCCGGTTGTTCTGGATACAGATCGCCAAGTGCTTGATGCCTATGACGTATCTCCACTTCCGACAACCTTTTTAATCAATCCGGAAGGAAAAGTTGTCAAGGTGGTGACCGGCACTATGACAGAAAGCATGATCCATGATTATATGAATCTGATAAAACCCGGAGAGACTTCGGGATGAAGCGAGTCAAATGTGAATGCGGACATGTAAACCCGGTCGGAACCGTTCTATGTGAATCTTGCGGAAGAGCTCTTCAGAACACGCAGCCTCCGCTTGCTGATATGAGATATGACGGAAGCGCAAGGCGTTCACAAACCTATAATAAAACGATCATCGATAAAATTTGGAATTTCTTTTCTTCGGTTAAGGTTGGAATATGGCTTATCGTCATCACCCTTGCCGCATCAGCGTTCGGCACCATTTTCCCCCAAGAAGCCTATTTGCCTCCGGGCGCACAGGCTGATACTTATTACAAAGAGCAGTATGGCACGTTCGGCCAGCTTTATTATTTGCTCGGGTTTCATCATTTATATGGCTCTTGGTGGTATTTGCTGCTTATTGCCTCGATCGGCATTTCACTCGTGATTTGCAGCCTCGACCGGGTCATTCCGTTGTACAGGGCATTAAAAAAACAGGGTGTCAGAAGGAGTCCTGCTTTTTTGAGAAGGCAGCGCCTATTCAGTGAAACAGACACTGTATTGGATGGGAAAGCAAAAGAAAAGATTGTAACGCTCTTAAAGAAGAAGCATTATAGAATCAGAGAACAAGAGAGCAGCATTCTTGCCGAAAAAGGACGTTTTTCCCGCTGGGGCCCGTATGTCAACCACATTGGATTGATTATCTTTCTGATTGGTGCGATGCTGAGATTTGTGCCTGGCATGTACGTTGACGAGACGCTTTGGATTAGAGAAGGCGAAACAGCAGCAATTCCGGGGACAGACGGAAAATATTATTTGAAAAACAATCAATTCAGCGTAGAGACCTATAACAGCAATACAGAAAAAAAAGTATTCGCAGATGCCATTGACAGAGTCGGGGACGGGAAAGTGGCAAAGAACTTTCAAACAGATGCCGTACTCTACAAGAGAGAAGGAAAAATTGTTTATGGCGAGAAACCGAAGCTGAAAAAAATAACAGAAGAGGACATCCGTGTCAATCAGCCGCTGCGTTTTGATTCTTTTTCCGTTTACCAGGTGGATTATAAAGAGAATCAGCTTGATCAAATGGTATTCCAGCTGATAGACAAAAAAACAAAAAATCCTTTGGGAGCTTGAAGATCAACCTTCTGGATCCAGAATCGGTTTATGATCTTGGCAACGGTTACAAAGTTGAAATTGCCAGCTACCTTCCAGACTTCTATTTTAATCAGGATGGAGAGCCGAGCACAAAAACAAAAATCCCTAACAACCCGGCCTTTGTCTTTAATGTCATAACGCCGGACAAACCCAAGGGTGAAAAAAGCTTTGTCGCCATCCAAGAAACAATCGAAGGCTCTGACAGCAATAAATACAAGCTGAAATTTGACCATGTCGAAACGAAAAACATTACCGGACTCACAGTCAGAAAGGATTTGACGCTCTGGGTGCTTGCCGTCGGCGGAGCCATTTTTATGATCGGTGTCATTCAAGGGATGTACTGGCAGCACCGAAGAATCTGGCTGCACTCACAGGACGGCGCGGTCATGGTGGCAGGGCATACGAATAAAAACTGGTATGGCTTAAAGAAGGACTTAGCATTTGTATTGGCCGATTCCGGATTGACTGAACCGGCGGACCAAAAAGAATGAATCAAAACACAGAAATAGGCGAAAAGGGAGTGATGTCATGGCGGAACTGAGCGGAAATTTTCTTTATGCGGCCTTTCTTGTGTATTTAATCGCTGTCCCGATTTTCGGCGGGGCCATACGGGGGAATAAAGATAAAAAGGGCAAGCCGAACCGATGGGCCAACATTGGAATCACTCTTTCTATCATCGGTTTTCTCTGCCATCTGGGATATTTCATCACGAGGTGGGCTGCGAGCGGCCATGCGCCTGTCAGCAATATGTTTGAATTCACCACCGCTTTTGGCATGATGCTCGTTTTAGCGTTTGTTATTCTATATTTTATTTATAGATTGCCTTCACTAGGCTTGTTTACGCTGTCCATCGCTTTATTGCTGATTGTATACGCCAGCATGTTTCCGACTGATATCTCGCCCTTAATTCCGTCACTGCAGAGCAATTGGCTGTATATTCACGTAACAACAGCCGCGCTTGGGCAAGCTATACTTGCGATCAGCTTTGTCGCAGGGGTCATCTTTCTTTTGAAGCACGTAGATCAGACAAAACGAAGCAAAAAAACCTTCTGGCTCGAGGCGATTATGTTTATCTTGGTCACAACCCTCGCGTTTATTGTGGTTACATCGGCATTTCGTTTTGCGGGCTATGAGGCGGAGTTCAACTGGGTGGATAAAAATAAAGAAACAAGCGTGATGGTGTACGAAATGCCTGCGCTTGTCGGCCCGCATCAAGGAGAGCTCTTGACCGAGGGGAAAATGGATCCGCTTGTGGAGCTTCCTGCTCTTTTCTCAGGCAGAAAGGTGAACACTGTCATTTGGTCATTTGGAGCAGGGTTCATTTTGTACGGCGCTCTTCGTCTGATCTTTAGAAAAAGAATCAGCGCCCTATTACATCCGCTGGTGAAAAACGTCAATCTTGACCTCGTGGATGAAATTGGCTACAGGGCCGTTTCAATCGGGTTTCCGATCTTTACGCTCGGCGCGCTGATCTTTGCGATGATTTGGGCTCAGCTCGCTTGGACCAGATTTTGGGGATGGGACCCGAAGGAAGTATGGGCGCTGATCACGTTTTTGTTCTACGCCGCGTATTTGCATGTAAGACTGTCAAGAGGCTGGCACGGTGAGAAGTCAGCATGGCTGGCCGTAATCGGTTTTGCTATTATTATGTTTAATTTAATATTCGTAAATCTTGTGCTTGCCGGACTTCATTCTTATGCATAGTCCTTAGAAAGCGACACAGTTCTCAAACTTTCTCACGATTTGATAAAATGAAAGTAACAGAAGGAAAGCAGGGGGAAAACGATGGACCAAACGAACGAAACCAAAATACTAGTAGTTGATGACGAAGCCAGAATTCGCCGCCTTTTAAGAATGTATCTTGAACGTGAAAATTATGTCATAGACGAAGCGGAAAATGGTGATGAAGCCATTGCCAAAGGGCTTGAAGCCAATTATGACTTAATTTTGCTTGATCTAATGATGCCGGGTACTGACGGAATTGAAGTGTGCCGGCAAGTTCGTGAAAAAAAAGCGACACCAATTATCATGCTGACTGCAAAAGGAGAAGAAGCAAACAGGGTGCAGGGATTTGAAGCGGGAACAGATGATTATATTGTCAAGCCGTTCAGTCCGAGAGAAGTCGTGCTGCGGGTAAAAGCCCTTTTGAGAAGAGCATCCCAAACCTCTTATCTCAATGCCAATACACCGACGAAAAATGTGATCGTGTTTTCACATCTGTCCATTGACCATGATGCTCACCGCGTAACGGCTGATGGAACAGAAGTAAGCCTGACGCCGAAAGAGTATGAACTTCTATACTTCTTAGCGAAAACGCCTGACAAAGTGTATGATCGGGAAAAGCTTCTGAAAGAAGTGTGGCAATATGAGTTTTTTGGTGATCTGCGTACAGTAGACACCCATGTCAAACGCCTGAGAGAGAAGCTGAATAAGGTTTCTCCGGAAGCCGCGAAAAAAATTGTCACCGTATGGGGTGTAGGCTATAAATTTGAGGTTGGCGCTGAATGAAATTTTGGAAAAGCGTAGTAGGCAAGCTGTGGTTTACGATCCTTTCACTCGTCTTGATCGTATTATTCATTTTGACGGTTCTCTTGCTTGAATTTATTGAAAATTACCATGTGGAAGAAGCCGAGAATGATTTAACACAGCTTGCGAATAAAGTTGCTGTCATCATAGAAAATCATGAGGACCAGACACTGGCAAGATCAATCACTTGGGAGCTCGCTGATAACTTAACAAGCATTGCTATCATTCAGGATGAGAAAAAGTACTGGTATTCCCCGAATGATAAAAACCGCCTATCATCCATAACGGTTGAGCAAATACAACATGACAAAGCCTTAAATAAAGCTCTCCAAGATCATAAAAAAGTAAGCAAACGAACGGGGCTGAGCGATACAGACACGGATAATGAACGTCTGATTGTAGGTGTCCCATATGAAAAAGACGGAAAGAAAGGCATGGTCTTTTTATCACAGTCTTTGCTTGCGGTGAAAGATACAACAAAACACACGACCCGCTATATTTTTCTGGCCGCAGGGATTGCGATTGTACTGACCACGTTTTTCGCTTTCTTCTTATCAAGCAGGGTCACATATCCGCTTCGAAA
The DNA here is from genome assembly GCF_000815295.1 of Bacillus sp. MSP13. Lineage (NCBI taxonomy): Bacteria > Bacillati > Bacillota > Bacilli > Caryophanales > Bacillaceae > Bacillus > Bacillus sp. MSP13. Next base: position 78,231 of record NZ_JXAQ01000005.1, on the reverse strand, counting down.
AATGAGAGAGGGCGCACAGGACTTGGCGAAGGGCAAGTTCGATACCAAAATACCGATTTTAACCCAGGATGAAATCGGTGAACTGGCAACTGCTTTTAATCAAATGGGGCGGCAGCTTAACTTTCATATTAATGCGCTTAATCAAGAAAAAGAGCAGCTTTCTAACATTTTGAGCAGTATGGCTGACGGAGTGATTACCATTAATATTGACGGTGCGATTCTTGTGACAAATCCGCCTGCTGAACGTTTTCTTCAGGCTTGGTATTATGAGCAAAACATGAATATCAAAGAAGGGGATAATCTTCCGCCAGAAGCAAAAGAACTGTTCCAAAGCGCTGTCAGCACTGAAAAAGAGCAAATGATAGAAATGATGCTGCAAGGCAGGTCATGGGTGCTTTTGATGTCGCCGCTTTACGCGGAGTCGCATGTCAGAGGAGCGGTTGCCGTACTGCGCGATATGACGGAAGAACGCCGCCTTGATAAGCTGCGTGAGGATTTTATCGCAAATGTCAGTCATGAGTTGAGGACACCGATTTCTATGCTTCAGGGATACAGTGAAGCGATTGTCGATGACATTGCAAGCTCTGAAGAAGACCGAAAAGAAATTGCTCAAATCATATATGACGAATCGCTGCGAATGGGTCGCTTAGTCAATGATCTGCTTGATTTAGCCCGAATGGAGTCAGGCCATACAGGCTTGCATTATGAACATATCAATGTGAATGAATTTTTAGAGAAGATCATAAGGAAATTTTTCGGCGTTGCGAAAGAAAAAAATATTGCTTTACATCAAGACGTTTCTCTCACAGAAGAGGAAATGATGTTTGACGAAGACAAGATGGAGCAGGTATTTACCAATTTGATAGATAACGCGCTGCGGCATACCTCATCCGGCGGCAGTGTTTCTATTGAGGTCCATTCTGTAAAGGATGGATTGAAAATTGATATCAAAGACTCTGGATCCGGTATACCGGAAGAAGATCTGCCATTTATCTTTGAGCGGTTCTATAAGGCCGATAAAGCGCGGACAAGAGGCAGAGCAGGAACCGGGCTTGGGCTGGCTATTGTGAAAAATATCGTGGAAGCCCACAACGGATCAATAACAGTGCACAGCAGAATAGATAAAGGAACGACATTTACATTTTATATTCCGACAAAAGCATAAAATAGAGTCTGAATTTGCCGAAGAATCTTGTTCCATAAGAAACACCCGCTGACCTTAGCGGGTGTTTTTTTAAAGCCAATATGAACAAAATTTTAAGGATATGTTAATATAAATTCCCTTCCAAATTCCAGTTTCTCGTAATATAGTTGTAATGTAACTTTTCAAGCTATTAATACGACAAAAAAGTGAACGGAGGGGTTTCAAATGGAAGAAACCTTTCAATTGTTATATGATACATATCATCAAGATTTGTACCAATTTTTATTTTATATGGTAAAGGATAAAAACCAGGCAGAAGATCTTCTGCAGGAGGTTTATATCCGGGTCTTACATTCTTATCATACGTTTGAAGGAAGAAGCAGTGAAAAAACATGGCTTTTGTCGATAGCACGCCATGTTGCGATCGACTGGTTCCGTAAACAGCAGACGATCAGACAGCGTATACTCGGCACGTTTGATTGGGATACACAGGATGTCAGAGATCAGCAGTTGCTTCCGGACGAGCTTGCGATTCAACACGAAAATGTCCGGGAAATTTATACTGCGCTTGATCAATGCACGATCGACCAAAGAGCTGTGATTATCTTGCGGTTTATTCAGGGGTATTCAATTCAGGAAACAGCCAACGCTCTGCGCTTCTCGGAAAGCAAAGTCAAAACGACCCAACACAGAGGGCTCAAAGTACTTCGGAAACATATGGAGCTTTTGAGGGAGGAGCTAATGGATGATGAAGTCAGATTGGAACGAAGAACAGATAAAGGAGTTGTTAAGTCAACTTCCGGCAGTTAAAGACCATCGTTCGCCTCAAGATATTTATAAGCGGCTGACGATGGCAAAAACCAAAAAAAGCCCGCTGTTAGGTGGATTGGCCCCGCGTGCGCCACTGCAATTGCGGTTTATATCGCCTTCATTATTTCTCCTCAATTCTTTGATCAGGCACAACCTCAACAAAAAGAAGCGTCCCAAGAGAACGCTGTGACGAAAACTGAGACAGCAGACAGCCCAAAGGCTGCATCATCCCTGGATCAGACATCGTATGTTGTTTCTGAAAAGGAACAGAAAAATTACATCACTGTTGCGATTGCCGATGCCGATACATCCGCAATCATACCTCTCAGCATCAAAAAAACAAACGCAGACCAAACGATACAGGATATGTTGTTTGAAAGCAGTGAGCTGGGTATCCTTGACCATGCCATTACGATCCCATCCTTCATAGATGAAGTGGAGGTAAAAGAAAACCCAAACAAGAAGGAATTAAGTATACGAGTCCATCAGCCTATCGCAGATTTTGCTGTAAAAGACGATACACTGTTAAAAAAATTGCTGAAAGAATCCTTAAAATGGAGTCCTTATGAAAATATCAAATTTTTATCGGAGCAAAACAAGAGTGGCATCCGTATTGGCTCATATGGCACTTTTACGGAAATTGCAATTACAAAACAGTCAAAAAGAGCTTACTACTTGTATCAAAATAAACAAGGACAAGACTTTCTCGTTCCATCGGAAAAAACATTTGATACCGTAAAAGAAGCGATAAAGGAAATGGGATCGGACATCCAACAAGAGGCAACACCTCTTTTTCAAGCAAGAACTGTCAAATCTGTAACGAAGAAACAGAAGCACTTATATATCCACTTCTCAAAAGACTCAGCAGTTGACAATTCTATTGCCGGTATTTTAATGCTTGAGGGACTTCTTTTAACAGCAAAGGAGTTTGGTTTTACAGATGTGACCTTTACGGAAACCAGAACAAAAAAAATCGGCAAATATGACGTATCAGATGCCATTCCGGTACCTGCTGCTCCAAATCCGATTTCCTTAGATTAATTAGGGCCTTTTTAGGCTCTTCTTTTGGTTGCCTTTCGTGTAATAGAAATGTTCAAAAAATCGTTGTCCGTGTATAATAAAACAAGGTAAAGATTGAAAGGATTTGAGCCGAGTGAACGTGTTGACAATCAAAGGAGTTTCCATTGGAGAAGGATTGCCGAAAATCATCGTTCCGCTGATGGGAAAAACGGAGAAACAAATTATGAACGAAGCAGAAGCTGTAAAATTACTGGAGCCGGACATTGTGGAGTGGAGAGTCGACCTATTTGAAAAATCAAATGACAGAGAAGCCGTCACAAAGATGATTTCTAAGCTTCGGGAGTCTTTAGCGGACAAGCTGTTTTTATTTACATTCAGAACCCATAAAGAAGGCGGGAGCATGGAGATGGATGAAAGCTCCTATATTGCCTTGCTAGAAGCAGCAGTCCGGACAAAAGGCATTGACCTTATTGACATTGAATTATTTTCGGGAGATACAAATGTGAAAGCGTTAGTAACGCTGGCAGAAGAACATAATGTCTATGTGGTGATGTCAAATCATGATTTTGAGAAAACGCCTGCGAAAGATGAGATTCTATCGAGACTTCGAAAAATGCAGGATCTAGGGGCGCATATTCCAAAAATGGCTGTCATGCCGAATGATGCAGGAGATCTCTTAACGTTGCTTGACGCGACGTATACGATGAAAACAAAATATGCAAACCGTCCATTCATTACAATGTCTATGGCTGCAACAGGACTGATTAGCAGACTGAGCGGCGAGGTTTTTGGATCAGCCTGTACTTTTGGCGCCGGAGAAGAAGCGTCGGCACCTGGTCAAATACCTGTTTCTGAGCTGAGGAGTGTCTTAGGCATTTTGCACAAACACATACGAGAATAAAAAATAAAAAACTCAAGCCTATTACAGCTTGAGTTTTTTTGATTATGGAAGATCAATGAGCTTAACAGACACAATATCAGGAACTTCTGTTAGTTCTTTCACGATCTTATCTTCCAAATGTCTGTCAAAGGAAAGCATCATGATGGCTTCTCCGCCTTTTTCTTTACGGCCAACCTGCATGGTTGCAATGTTAATATCGTTATCTCCGAGAATTCGTCCTACTCGGCCGATGACACCTGTTGTATCCTGATGCTGGATATATACCAAGTGACCTGTTGGATAAAAATCGATATTAAAGCCGTTGATCTCGACAATACGCTCTCCAAAATGAGGGATATACGTAGCCGTCACAGTAAAGGTGTTGCGGTCTCCTGTTACTTTTACGCTGATGCAGTTATCGTATCCAGATTCAGAAGAGGAAATTTTTTCACTGAAGCTGATGCCGCGTTCTTTTGCGACACCACCGGCATTGACTTCGTTAACAGTTGAGTCAACGCGCGGTTTCAAAAAGCCTGACAGAAGGCTTTTTGTAATGAACGATGTTTCAAGTTTAGCAATTGTGCCTTCATATTGAATGGCAACATCCTTAACCGGCTCTTTCATGCATTGGGATACTAAACTGCCTATTTTTCCTGCGATTTGATGGTAAGGCTTAACCTTAGTGAATTCATCTTTTGTCATGGCTGGCAGGTTGATAGCAGACATGACAGGAAGACCTTTTGCGAACTGGAGAACTTCTTCTGACACTTGAGCCGCGACATTCAGCTGCGCTTCTTTCGTCGATGCCCCTAAGTGAGGAGTGGCAATGACTAATGGATGATCAACAAGTTTATTGTCAACAGGCGGTTCAACTTCAAAGACGTCAAGCGCCGCTCCGGCAACGTGCCCGCTTTCCAAAGCCTCAAGAAGTGCAGCTTCATCAATAATACCGCCTCGTGCACAGTTAATTAAGCGGACACCTTTTTTCGTTTTTGCAATCGTTTCTTTATTCAATAAGCCTTTTGTTTCTTTTGTTAAAGGCGTGTGAACAGTAATAATATCCGCACTTTCAAGCACTTCTTCAAATGTGCGGCTGTTTACGCCAATTTTTTTCGCTCTCTCTTCAGTTAAGAAAGGGTCAAAAACATGAACGGTCATTCCGAACGCTCTCGCACGTTGTGCGATTTCGCTTCCGATTCGGCCTAATCCTACAATTCCAAGCGTTTTCCCATAAAGCTCGGCACCGACATAAGCCGTGCGGTTCCACTCTCTTGATTTCACAGAGATATTAGCCTGAGGAATGTGCCTCATTAAAGAAGAGATCATCGCAAATGTATGCTCAGCTGTCGAAATGGTGTTGCCGTTTGGAGCGTTAATCACGATTACCCCATGTTTAGTCGCTTCATCAATATCGATATTATCTACACCGACACCGGCTCTTCCGACAATTTTTAAAGAAGTCATTTTGTTGAAAAGGTCTTCTGTTACTTTTGTCGCACTTCGCACCAAAAGAGCATCAAAAGTATGTAATTCATCCTCTGCATCTGCTGCGTTTTTTTGAACGATTTCAATAAAATCTGATTCAATAAGCGGCTGTAAGCCGTCGTTGCTCATTTTGTCTGAGACCAATACTCGAAACATCGTTAGATTTCCTCCTAAATTGACAAACTAAATATCTGATAATTTAACATATTCTCAATAGAGTGTCAACGTGTATTGACGCAGTAAAGGATGAAAGGAAAGCCTAAAAATCAATGTTTTCAAAGCTTTCGGGTATTATATATAATTTGAAGCAATTCTCTATACAGCCAACCAGTTATCGTTTATAATGGAACTAAATTCATATGATCAATCTTCGGGGCAGGGTGAAATTCCCTACCGGCGGTGATGAGCCCATGGCTCTAAGCCCGCGAGCTGTTTTACAGCAGGATTCGGTGAAATTCCGGAGCCGACAGTACAGTCTGGATGGGAGAAGATGGAGGTTCATAAGCGTTTTGAAATTCCTTTTCAAACGTTTCTTTGCCTAGCCTAATTTTCGAAAACCCCGCTTTTTTTGATGAAGCGGTTTTTTTATTGGCTGGAAAAAGAACCTTTCCGTTTTCGAGTAAGATGTGATCGAAAAGGAGAGAGTGAAGTGAAAGTAAAAAAATTAGTAGTGGTCAGTATGCTGAGCAGTATTGCATTTGTTTTGATGCTGTTAAATTTCCCGTTTCCGGGGCTTCCGGATTATTTAAAAATTGATTTTAGCGATGTGCCCGCTATTATTGCCATTTTGATTTATGGACCTTTGGCAGGAATTACAGTAGAGGCGATAAAAAACGTTCTCCAATATATTATTCAGGGAAGCATGGCCGGGGTTCCTGTCGGGCAAATTGCAAATTTTATCGCAGGAACACTTTTTATCTTGCCGACTGCTTTCTTATTTAAAAAGCTGAACTCAGCAAAGGGGCTGGCTGTCAGTCTGCTTCTGGGAACTGCAGCAATGACCATCTTGATGAGTATTTTAAATTATGTACTGATTCTTCCTGCTTACACGTGGTTTTTACATTCACCGGCATTATCCGACAGCGCGCTGAAAACAGCGGTCGTCGCTGGTATCCTGCCGTTTAACATCATAAAAGGCATTGTGATTACGATTGTATTCTCACTAATTTTCATCAAGCTGAAGCCATGGATTGAACAGCAGAGAAGCGTGCATATCCATTAAAAAGTAAAAAAAGCTCCCGCAGGGGAGCTTTCAGCGTGTCGACAAACCCTCGCATTCGTTGTCAGGCTTGCGCGTCGGTGCTCACGGGTTACGAAAGGAACGGCGGCTAAATGCTTAGGCGTCCTGCCTAAACACCGCCGCCATCACATCCTGTGAAAGTCTGCTCCGATGCTCGCCCTTCCTAGACTTCAAGGGTTTTCAATCACGCTGAAAAGATGATAAAGTCATAAAACGAAAACCGTTTTATGACTTTGTCAACAATCTAAAAAGCTCCCGCAGGGGAGCTTTTTCCATACTTCTATTCAAATTTAAGCGCGTCGCCTTCAAATGGCTCATCCGCCACTTTGATGGAATCAGTAGGGCATCCTTCAAATGCATCAATCATATCTTCTTCCAGTACCTCAGGAACTTCGACAACGCCTTTGTTTTCATCAAGCGTTACGAACGCGATGCCTTCATCATCGTAATCGTAAATGTCCGGTGCAGCAGCTCCGCAAGCACCGCATGCAATACATGTATCTTTGTCTACGATTGTGTACTTTGCCATGAATAAAACCTCCCAGATTGTTCTTGGTGGAACAAATGGATCAATCTTTATATATAATCAATTTAACACCTATTCCTCTTACTTATTGTAATGATGTTGCTGCCACATTTCAACAGAAAAATGATTGAGAATGCTTATCACATAAGGGGTTATCTACATAACATCCCCCTTGATGATGACTTTAAACGTCGATTTCTGTTTAAAATCTGTTAAAATAAAGAGAGCAAATCAGCGATTTTTGTCAGGAAGAATGTGGGTGGATAGGTTGTCATTAAATTATTTCGATATTATGGTTCTCGATTGCCTTTGCAAAATAAACGGAGAACGGTCAGGAAGCGCTGTTTTTCACTTATTTAAAGGCAAAAGGTCGTCACAAACCATTCAAGATGCCGGCTTATTTCAGACAGCAAAATATTTTGGAATGGCACCGAAATGTTCGAGAAGCGATATTTCAGCGTCGCTCACCAAGCTTGAACAGCATTCTTATCTCGAACCATTGGCTGAAACAGATACATATAAAGTGACAGCCAGCGGCGCAGCTTCATTGAGGCACGCATTCAGTGAACGGCCTTGGCCCGTTCACTGCCAAGGCGCTTATTACCAGCAGGCTGCCGGCGTACTTTGGAAAAGGCTTTCTCTGCTGGTGCAGGTCTTATCAAATAAACAGCAGGGGAGCAGGCAGTATATCCCTGTCACAAAGGATTATAAGACACTTCAATGGGTAAAGAAATACTTCTTCAGGTATACGGATCATATAGAGATGGCAAGCAGCCTTTTTGCTATGCTGGAGGCGCATTTACGCCAGATTGATGACAAAGCGGCGCAAATTTTTGTCTACTCTTTAACCTCGCACGATAGGATTGGCTTGACGAGCAGACAGCTTGCTGACATGCTGAATGAAGATGAATGGTATGTTTATATCTTGTTTTGGGCTTCGGTACATTATTTTATTCATTCACTATCGGAGTGTGAACATTCTCTGTTAAAGGATATCCTCTCTGATGTTCATGTGGAGAATGCTCTGACAGAGTCCACAAGAAAAACATGGCAGATGGTCAAACGAGGGATCCCGATACAGAGAATCGCCGACATCAGAAAGCTGAAAACAGCGACGATCGAAGACCATATTGTTGAGATTTCTCTCCACGAGCCTGCGTTTCACATAGATGACTATGTATCAGCGGAAGACCAGCTTGAAATTGCAGAGTTTTCCAAGCGGATACGGACAAACAAAATCAAACAAATTCGCGACGGCCTACAGCAGCGGTTCAGCTATTTTCAAATCAGACTGGCATTGACAAAGCAGGTGCAGCAATATGACTAATTTACAGCAAACGTTACATCAGTTTTTTGGTTTTACTTCCTTTAAAAAAGGGCAGGAGGACATTATTAGAAGCATACTTAGCGGGAGGGATACCATTGCGATGCTGCCGACTGGGGGTGGAAAATCGCTTTGCTACCAGCTGCCTGGCTATATGCTTAACGGCATGGTGTTAATCGTTTCTCCACTGCTTTCTTTGATGGAGGATCAGGTGCAGCAGCTGAAGGCGCGGGGCGAAAAGCGTGCGGCGGCTTTGAACAGCATGCTTAGCAAGCAGGAGAGACAATTTGTTTTAGATCATATTCACCGCTATAAATTTTTGTACTTATCTCCAGAGGCTTTGCAGTCTCCTTATGTATTGGAAAAATTAAAAAGCGTCCCGATCAGCCTATTCGTTATTGATGAGGCGCATTGCATATCTGAATGGGGGCATGACTTCAGGCCTGATTATTCAAAGCTGGGACAGCTGAGAAAACAACTTGGGCACCCGCCGGTTCTGGCATTGACCGCTACAGCTACAAAGGATACATTGCAAGATGTCACGAACCTGCTTGAGCTGCAACATGCTGAACAACATCTCAACTCAGTCAATCGGCCAAACATCGCGCTCAGGGTTGAACAAGCGGCGCATACTGCCGAAAAAATAGATAGGGTCATTCAGCTGGTTGAAAACCTTCAAGGTCCGGGAATTGTTTATTGTCCGACAAGGAAATGGGCTGAGGAATTAGCGGGTGAAATTAAAAGCAAAACAAGCAGCAGAGCCGACTTTTACCATGGCGGTATGGAGTCTGGCGACAGAATTTTAATCCAACAGCAGTTTATTCATAACCAGCTTGATGTGATATGTTGTACAAATGCGTTTGGCATGGGTGTCGATAAACCTGATATCAGATATGTGATTCATTTTCATCTCCCCCAGACAGCTGAAGCATTCATGCAGGAAATTGGCAGAGCGGGACGCGATGGAAAACCAAGTGTCAGCATTTTGCTGCGGGCGCCAGGGGATTTTGAATTGCAGGAGCAGATTATCCAAATGGAGAATGTCACAGCTGAAGAAATCGCCAATGTGATCCGTGTGCTTGAAAAGACGGAGGAGCGGGATGAGAGACGGCTGCGGGATTTAGTAATGCAGTATGGTATCGGAGAGACCCAAAGCCGTATGATGATACACCTCTTTATGCAGGGCAAAACATCAATTGAACTGATGAAGCAAGAGATTTCATATCGCATGGAACTGAAGCTGGAAAAAATGCGCCGTGTATCTTTTCTGCTTCAGCGTGATGGCTGCATAAGACAATCGTTGTTAACCTATTTTGATGAATCATATGAGCCTGATGATGGAAACCTCCCATGCTGTTCACATTGCGGTTTTGATCTATCCTTGTATGAACAAAAAGGAGAACGGAATAAAATGGCGCCATTGGACAGCTGGAGTATGGAATTGAAACGGATATTCAGCTTGGAGACTGTAGGTGAACGGAACTGAAACAGCAAAAGGATCTCATTCAGCAAATGTCAGACCGTGATATGCTGAAGCAGTTATATGTAACGCAGCTTTTGATCCTCATCGCCGCAGCTGCAGCAGGATTGTTCTTTTTTGAGGATGTCAGAGACGTACAAAAGCTCTGGGATATTCGCGATATGCGTATCATATGGTATGGTGTTTCCATTGCTATTATTGTGATTTTAGCCGATATGGCGGTGATGAAATGGTGCCCGCCCCATCTATATGATGACGGGGGCATCAATAAAAAAATATTCAGTAAGAGGTCGATCCCTCATATTATACTTTTAACGCTTCTGATTGCTTTCGCGGAAGAAATGTTATTCAGAGGAGTGCTGCAGACTCATATCGGTTTATGGGCGGCCAGCCTTATATTTGCCGTTCTTCATTTTCGGTATTTGTCAAAATGGCTGTTATTTATCATGGTGACAGCAATCAGCTTTTTGCTCGGACTGATGTATGAATGGACCGGTAACTTATTTGTTCCGGTGACGGCGCATTTTATCATTGATGCCGTGTTTGCCTGCCAGATTCGTTTTGAACATGTGAGGAGGGATAAACATGACGAACATGTCGAGAGTAGAGAGAAGAAAAGCCCAGAATCGTTATGAAGATCAAAACGCCGCATTGGCGGACGATTTTTTCGATGATGATGAAGAAAGCCTTCCGACAAGACAATCTGTAAAAAATCAGAGAGAACAGAAAAAAAAGCAAGTGAAAACAAAAACGCCATTATTCACTGTACTCGCTGTATTATTTGTTTTTGTGCCGGTTATTGTTTTGGTGAGCTTATTTTATCTAAAAAGCCATCCGGATCATCGTGATGATTATGAAGATGTTTTTATCGACAGCAGCCAAAGCAAATACGAGGTTGTGCCGAAATCAGAGGGCAAAAAAGACAACAAAGAAAAGACCAAAGACACTGCACTGCAGCAAGCGTCCAAAAAAAAGTCTGAGATGGCAAAGGCTAAAGAGCCGTCAAACACAGCAACTGCTAAAAAGCAGCCTGCTGCTGAGCAAAAAAAAGACTCGGTAAATCAAGAGGAAGCAACGGCTGCTTCCTCTTCCCAACAAACAGCAGCACGAGAAGAACAGCAGCCGGCTGAACAAGTTCAAACTGAGGCGAAACGAGTGGTCAAGCACACCGTCCAAAAAAAGAAACGCTGTACCGCATTTCAATGAAGTATTATAAAAACCGGTCGGGAGAAGAAAAAATCCGTGTGTATAATCATCTGAATGGAAATGATGTTTACACTGGACAAGTATTGAACATCCCCCTTGATGGATGAATAAGGCATCTTTTTTATGTTCCGCTCATATCATGTAGCAATGAAAAAGGACAAGGTGTGAAGCGGATGGAATCCTTATGGAATCAGTTGGACCAGTTTACAGACGCGCCGACCAAACAGATGCTCCAAGCGCTGGTGAAACGAAAACAAAAATTTGAACAATATGCAGCGCAATGCCGCAGATGGCGGTGGACGTCCCTCATTTGCTTAGGGCTATTATGTCTTATGATTATGATCAAAAGCCCGGCGCCTCAGCTCGTTCTTCAAGAAATGCTCAGCCGTACCTTTTATTTATTTTGGATGATGGCAACCGCTTTTGCATACTGCACTTCATATTATTTTAAGAAAAAGGAAGATAAAGCTGAGGGTGATTTCCATAAACTGAGATGCGAAATTATTCAGAAAAGCACTGATCTTTGGCCGCAGCCGGATAAATGGAAGGCGAGAGAGTCTGTTTTTCAAATGATGAAGCACAAATACGATATTAATCTATATTTTGAAAGTAAATAAATCGGGGCGTTTTCTTAAACGATAGAAACGTCTTTTTTTATTGTCCGTCTTATTGATAAGTTCTAAAAAGAATGGAGAGTTTTTATGAAGCTATCAGTGAAAATTGCCGGTGTGCTAACTGTTGCCGCAGCGGCTATGACGGCAAAAATGTATTCAACAGCTAAAGGAAACCATTTGAAAACACATACGTTTTCTTTATCGAAAATGAAAGATAAGCCGCCTCTCACAATATTCTTTATTTCGGACATTCATAAACGTCTCATCGATCAAGATCTTTTACAAAAAGCGCGCAGCCATGCCCCGCATCTGGTTATCATCGGCGGTGATTTAGCCGAGGGCGGGGTGCCTAGTACAAGAATTGAGGAAAACATCAAAAGGCTTGTGAGCTTTGGGGTCCCTGTCTTGTTTGTGTGGGGAAATAATGATTATGAAATCAGGCAGCATAGGCTGTATTCCATATTCAAAGCGCACGGTGTCATCAGCATGAGGAATGAATCAGTTTCGTTTTCGCACAGTGGACATACGATTGGGATTGCCGGAGTTGATGATATCAAGATGGAGATGGATCATTATGAGGAAGCCATTAAAGAGCTTGACAAAAGCCAGCTGAATATTCTCGTTTGCCATAACCCGGAAATCCATGAACAAATCCACGAAACTGACGGTATTGATGCGATATTTAGCGGACATACCCATGGCGGTCAGATTAGATTTGGGAAATTCGGACCGTATGAACTTGGAAAAACAGGTTGTGTTAAACAATCGAAGTATCTGATCAGCAACGGATATGGCACCACAAAAGTGCCTTTTCGTTTAGGCGCTAAGCCGGAAACACATATTGTAACTCTTTGTGAGCCGGAATAACTTCTTGGTAGCAAAACGCCATAAGGCAATAAAAACTGCATTGTGCTTGTCTTACTAGTGAACTCAGTGTAAACTGATAACAATTAAGAACCTATGACTCATCATCTCATATAATGTGTTATATGATTTGTGTGCAAGTAGAGGCAGGAGGGAACGTTATGCGGCTTGAGCGTCTGAATTATAATAAGATTAAAATCTTTTTAACCCTCGATGATTTGACAGACCGGGGATTGACAAAAGAAGACCTCTGGAAGGACTCATTTAAAGTCCACCAGTTATTTAAAGATATGATGAATGAAGCGAATACAGAGCTCGGCTTTGAAGCGAATGGACCGATTGCAGTGGAAGTATATTCTCTCCAAGCACAAGGGATGGTTGTGATCGTAACAAAGAACCAAGAAGCCGATTCTGAAGACGATGAGTATGATGATGATTACATCGAAATGCAAGTCAAGCTTGACGAAAGCGCGGACATCATTTATCAATTCCATTCCTTTGAGGATATCATCCAGCTTTCAGACAGCTTACAGCGAATCGGTATCACAGGGGGGACTGTCTATCACTATGAGGGACAGTACTTTTTAAGCCTTGAAGACCTGGGCTCACATACAGCTGAGGGGGTTGTGTCGGTCCTGGCTGAGTACGGCAATCCGACAACTTTAACGATTTATCGCTTGCAAGAGTATGGTAAGCTCATTATGGACGGCAATGCCGTTGAAACGATACAGACTCATTTTTTATAATAATGCAACGGAAAACTGCTGATTTCACAGCAGTTTTTTTTCGTTAAAAAACATAACGTTTATTCTATGCATAGATCATATGAAGGTGTATACTATTCTCTGAAAGGGAGCATGTGAGAAACAGAAGATTCTAGGAGGTTAACTCAAATGGCAGCCGATCGAAACACCGGTCATACAGAAGAAGACAAACTTGATGTATTAAAATCAACCCAAACCGTTATACATAAGGCTCTGGAAAAATTGGGATATCCCGAAGAAGTCTACGAACTGTTAAAGGAGCCGATGAGATTATTAACGGTAAAAATACCTGTTCGTATGGACGACGGATCAGTAAAGATTTTTACAGGTTATCGTGCGCAGCACAATGACTCTGTCGGTCCGACGAAAGGCGGGATACGTTTTCACCCGAACGTAACAGAAAAAGAGGTGAAGGCGCTTTCTATTTGGATGAGTTTAAAATGCGGCATAATTGATCTTCCATATGGCGGTGGTAAAGGCGGGATTGTTTGTGATCCAAGGGATATGTCGTTTAGAGAGCTGGAGCGTCTGAGCCGAGGATATGTCAGAGCTATCAGCCAAATCGTCGGCCCGACGAAAGACGTGCCGGCACCGGATGTATTTACAAACTCACAAATCATGGCTTGGATGATGGATGAGTATTCAAGAATTGATGAATTTAATTCTCCTGGATTTATTACGGGCAAGCCGCTTGTGCTTGGAGGATCTCATGGGAGAGAATCTGCGACAGCAAAAGGTGTGACGATCTGTATTAAAGAAGCGGCAAAGAAAAAAGGCATTGATATTAATGGTGCGCGTGTCGTTGTTCAAGGATTCGGAAACGCCGGAAGCTATTTAGCGAAATTTATGCATGATGCGGGAGCAAAAGTTGTCGGCATCTCAGATGCGTATGGTGGTCTTTATGATCCGGAAGGCCTCGATATCGATTACTTACTCGACCGCCGGGACAGCTTCGGTACCGTAACAAAGCTTTTCAACGATACCATTACGAACCAAGAACTGCTGGAGCTGGATTGTGATATCCTTGTTCCTGCTGCGATTGAAAATCAAATTACAGAAGAAAATGCCCATCATATTCAGGCTAAAATTGTCGTCGAAGCGGCAAATGGGCCAACAACGCTTGAAGGAACCAAAATTCTTTCAGACCGGGACATTCTGCTTGTTCCAGACGTACTGGCAAGTGCCGGCGGCGTAACGGTTTCATATTTTGAATGGGTTCAGAATAACCAAGGCTTCTACTGGAGTGAAGAAGAGGTGGAAGAAAAATTAGAAAAAATGATGGTTAAATCATTTAATAATATTTACGAAATGGCTAAAAACCGAAGAATTGACATGAGGCTCGCTGCTTACATGGTCGGCGTTCGCAAAATGGCTGAAGCTTCGCGCTTTAGAGGCTGGATATAAGTTGATGATTTGCATAAAAATAAAAAATCTCCTATGATAAAATAGGAGTTTTTTTTATTCGGAAATAGAAAAATATGAAGTGAAATGCCAATCGCAGGAGTTGACGGAAATGATTCAAGAAAAAGCAATAATTATAGGCGGAGGGCCTTGTGGACTATCTGCCGCCATTCACCTAAAACAAATTGGCATTGATGCCCTCGTCATCGAAAAAGGCAATGTCGTTAACAGCATTTACAATTATCCGACGCATCAAACCTTTTTTAGCTCAAGTGAAAAGCTTGAAATTGGGGACGTGGCATTTATTACGGAAAACAGAAAGCCTGTCAGAATTCAGGCTTTGTCGTATTACCGGGAAGTCGTCAAACGGAAAAACATCCGTGTAAATGCGTTTGAAATGGTGCACAAAGTCACGAAAGCGGAAAACAATTCATTTGTTATAGAGACATCAAAAGGGACTTACACGACACCATATTGTATTATTGCAACAGGCTATTATGATCATCCAAACTATATGAACGTACCCGGAGAGGATTTGCCAAAAGTATTCCATTATTTTAAAGAAGGCCATCCGTACTTTGATAAAGATGTGGTCGTCATCGGTGGGAAAAATTCAAGTGTAGACGCTGCGCTTGAACTTGTGAAATCCGGAGCGCGTGTCACAGTTTTATACAGGGGCAATGAGTATTCGTCAAGCATTAAGCCATGGATTCTGCCTGAGTTTGAATCGCTCGTCAGAAACGGAACAATCCGCATGGAATTTGGGGCTTGTGTCGAAAAAATCAACGAGGATGAAGTGATATTCCGCTCCGGTGAGAAGGAACTCATGACCATTAAAAATGATTTTGTATTTGCCATGACAGGCTATCATCCCGATCATCAATTTCTTGGAAAAATGGGTGTTGAAATTGATCAAGAAACAGGACGTCCATTTTTTAATGAAGAAACGATGGAAACAAACGTTGAAGGTATTTTTATTGCCGGGGTCATTGCCGCTGGAAACAATGCAAATGAAATATTTATTGAAAATGGCAGATTTCACGGGGGACATATCGCAGCGGAAATCGCAAAAAGAGAAAATCTGTAAAGAGGAGAGCATATGATAAATTCGTATGCTCTCTCTGTTTTTTTAAGGTCAGACAGATGTAAATTTATAAACAACATGGTAGGATAGACTTAGGAATATAAAGGAAAGAGGTTGCCTGATGTTTGCAATCATCTCTGCAGGAATTGCTCCCGGCATCGCGCTGTTAAGTTATTTTTATTTAAAAGACCAGTATGATAATGAACCTGTACATATGGTGCTCCGGTCGTTTTTTTTAGGAGTTGTTCTTGTATTTCCCACGATGTTTATCCAGTACGTGCTTGAAAAAGAGAATGTGGGAGGCGGAAGCTTTTTCGTATCTTTTTTGTCTTCAGGATTTTTGGAGGAATCATTAAAATGGTTTATCTTGATGGTCAGTGTATACCCGCACGCCCATTTTGATGAGCATTATGATGGGATTGTGTACGGGGCCAGTGTATCGCTCGGTTTTGCGACTCTGGAAAATATTCTTTACTTAATCGGCCACGGTGTGGAGCATGCGTTTGTCAGGGCGTTGCTTCCTGTTTCTTGCCATGCCTTAATAGGCGTTATTATGGGATTTTATCTTGGGAAAGCCCGTTTTTCCGCACATAAAGCGCGTGTGAAGTGGCTTATTCTTTCATTAGTTTTACCGTCACTTTTGCATGGATCGTATGATTTCATTCTAATAGCACTAAGTAATTGGATTTATTATATGTTTCCATTTATGTTATTTTTATGGTGGTTTGGTTTGCGCAAAGCGAAAAAAGCCCGTTCCGTCAATATGATGCAAGTATAGAGCCGCACAGAAGCTGTGGGGCTTTTTTTGTGTGCCGATTTATCAAATGAGATTTTATGTTCTGAGGGATAACAAGGAAAGAGTGTATAAAAATAACCTCGTTACAGAAAATACGATTACACTCAAAAATTTGCTGTAGGAGGCTTGAAAAGATGAAGTCCAAAGGATCGATTATGGCATGTCTCATCCTTTTTTCCTTTACAATAACGATGTTTATCAATACTGAAACCATCTCTGCCTTTTCCAATCAGGTTATTCAGAGAGGGGCAACAGGGGACGATGTGATTGAACTCCAGGCGCGCCTTCAATATAACGGGTACTATAACGGAAAAATTGATGGGGTTTATGGATGGGGAACATACTGGGCAGTACGTAACTTTCAGGATCAATTCGGGCTAAAAGAGGTTGACGGCCTTGTCGGGGCTAAAACAAAGCAAACCTTGATATCTAAATCTAAATACTATCGTGAATATGTTATGGAACAGCTTCGCAAAGGGAATACATTCACGCATTACGGAAAAATTGCGCTGAAGTATCAGACGAAACCGTCAAAAGCAGCAACCCAAAAAGCAAGACAGCAAGCAGAAGCGCGGCAGAAACAGCCTGCGGAAAAAACAACGCAGCAGCCTAAAGCAAATAAGCAGCAAAACAACACACCTGCAAAAACAAAAAAACAGGACGCGGTCGCAGCTAACATGCCTGGCGGATTTTCCAACAATGATATTAGGCTGCTTTCTCAAGCGGTTTACGGGGAAGCGCGAGGAGAACCGTATGAGGGTCAGGTTGCAGTCGCAGCAGTTATTTTGAACCGTTTGAACAGCCCGTTATTTCCCAATTCAGTAGCTGGCATTATTTTCGAACCGCTTGCTTTTACAGCGGTGGCAGACGGACAGATTTATATGCAGCCGAATGAAACAGCAAGAGAAGCGGTGCTGGATGCCATTAACGGCTGGGATCCAACTGAGGAAGCCCTGTATTACTTTAATCCGGATACAGCGACCAGCGCATGGATTTGGGGACGCCCGCAGATTAAAAGAATCGGAAAACACGTTTTCTGTGAGTAGCAGGACATAAGAAAGCATAAAAATGAGGTGTGATAAATGATCAGAGGTATTTTAATCGCGTTGCTCGGTATTGTGATAGTCGGTACAAGCTACTGGGGTTACAAAGAGCACCAGGAAAAAGACGCAGTTCTTCTTCATGCTGAAAATAACTATCAGCGGGCGTTTCATGAACTTACCTATCAGATGGATCAGCTTCATGATAAAATCGGAACAACACTCGCCATGAACAGCCAAAAATCCCTGTCACCTGCTTTGATAGATGTGTGGAGGATTACATCTGAAGCCCATAACAGTGTCAGTCAGCTGCCGCTTACATTAATGCCGTTTAACAAGACAGAAGAGTTACTATCAAAGATCGGCGATTTTAGTTATAAGACGTCGGTTAGAGATTTGGAGCAAAAACCGCTGGATAAAAAAGAGTATACATCACTAAATAAGCTATATCAGCAATCCGAGGATATTCAAAATGAATTGCGTCATGTTCAGCACCTTGTCATGAGCAAAAACCTTCGCTGGATGGATGTGGAAATGGCATTGGCTTCTGACGAAAAACAAAGCGATAATACGATTATCAACAGCTTTAAAACCGTCGAAAAAAACGTTGGTGCATTCTCCACTGGCACTGACCTTGGCCCGAGTTTCACCAGCACCAAAAAAGAGGAGAAGGGTTTCAGCCATCTGAAGGGAAAACAAATTTCCGAACAAGAAGCAAAGCAAATTGCTGAGCGCTTTGCCCCGGATGACAATTATTCAATTAAAGTGGCAAAGAGCGGAAAAAAAACAAATCGCGATGTATATAGCGTCAGCATGAAAGACCCAGACCATAAAGCAGCGATTTATATGGATATTACGAGAAAGGGAGGGCATCCGGTTTATTTGATCCAAAACAGAAAAGTGAAAGACCAGAAATTCAGTTTGAATGATGGATCGAACCGAGCGCTCGCCTTTTTAAAGAAAAATGGATATGAAACAGATGGCTTGGAAATTGATGAAAGTGCCCAGTATGATAAAATCGGCGTATTCTCATATGTTCCTGTTGAAAATAAAATCCGGATGTACCCTGAAGCCATTCGTATGAAAGTGGCTTTGGATGACGGTGAGGTAGTCGGCTTTTCAGCAAGAGACTTCCTAACATCCCATAGGAAAAGAAATATACCTAAGCCGGCCATTACTGAAGCAGAAGCAAAATCAAAATTAAATCAAAATGTACAAGTGAGAGAAACGAGGCTTGCTTTAATTACAAATGAAATGGGCCAAGAAGTGTTATGCTATGAAATGCTCGGAACGATTGAAAATGACACATTCAGAATGTTTATCAATGCCAGTGACGGTTCGGAAGAAAAGGTTGAAAAACTAAAAAATGCCGAACCTATATATAAAGACCTATAAAAAACGGGAGGAAAGGACTAAATGTCTTTTCCTTTTTTTCATTACGTGCTTTAATAAAAATGTGAGCATATTGAATACGAAAGAGTGAAGTCAATGATAGAGATTGGGGAAAATGTACAATTAGAATATATAGAAGAAAACGAATTGAAAAAAGCGAAGAGCAAAGCTGTAAGCATCGACAACAATGAACTTTTGATCGCGTACCCTGTCGATGTCGTTACAGGGCGAACAGTGATTTTGCATAATGATATGGAGGTAACGGTAGAGTTTGTGGGCAAAGATGAAGTTCCTTACCGCTTTACAAGCCGTATAAAAGGTAAAGTGAAGGACAAACTTCAAATGATCTGTCTTGAAGTGCCTCCCCGTGAAAAAATGAAACGGATTCAGCGCCGCCAGTATGTGAGAACTGATGCGGTATTGGATGTGCAAATTCAGCCGGCGGATAAGGAAGAGTTCAGCACACTTTCCTATAATATCAGCGCAGGCGGCATCGCGTTAGTTTTGGCTGATGGCCGTTCCTTCCAATCCGGGGAATCACTGCGCTTGATTATCAGTCTTTCTGAAGATGAAAACACGCGTCAAATTGAAACAGATGCCATTGTCAGACGAGTCTTTGATGATCCGAAATCAGGGAAACATAAAATGACCCTTGAGTATAATGGAATCTCAGCGAGTGACCAGCAGTTCCTGCTTCAATATTGCATCCGGCGCCAGTTAAATAAGAGAAGAAAGGCACGGATGGAATAAACATCGGCAAACACTTCCATACTATTTGTGATGGAGGTGCTCCGATGAGAACATTTGAACGGCTGCTGATCAAATTATTATTCATACAGGTTATCATTTTACTTGGTGTTCAGTTTCTTTTTCACTATGAGCATATTGAGCCTTATGTATCAAAAGTGATTCAATATGAAGGGGTGGATAAAATGGAGAAGAACAAAAGGGTTGAAACCTTCAAACAGTAATTATTCATCAATTTTCCACCCTTTTTCATAAAGTTCATGATACAATCCATAGAGGAGAAAAGAGCAAGGAGAGGGAATTATGGAAAAGAAATTATCGATTGCGATTGACGGCCCGGCAGCTGCGGGGAAAAGCACCGTTGCCAAAATTGTGGCAGAGAAAAAATCGTACATATATATTGATACAGGAGCGATGTATCGGGCGATAACGTTCACGGCTTTACAAGAAAACATTGACCTGGGAAATGAAGAAAAACTCGCTGAGCTGCTAAAGCGGACAAACATTGAACTGGTGACAACAGAAGAAGGGCAAAAAGTGCTTGTTAACGGCACCGATGTAACTGATGCGATCCGAACAGACGAAGTCAGCAACCAAGTTTCTATAGCAGCTAAACACAGAAGCGTCAGGGAAGAAATGGTGAAGCGCCAGCAGCAGCTTGGAGAAAAAGGCGGCGTTGTCATGGATGGACGAGATATTGGGACTCATGTGCTGCCGAATGCCGAAGTGAAAATCTTTCTTCTGGCTTCTGTTGAAGAGAGAGCGAAACGCCGTTATGAAGAAAACGTGAAAAAAGGCTACAATGTCAACTACGAAACATTGATTGAGGAAATTGCAAGAAGAGACAAGCTTGATTCAGAGCGCGAAGTATCTCCGCTGCGCAAAGCAGAAGACGCGCTTGAAATCGACACGACATCTCTTTCCATTCAAGAGGTAGCTGATAAAATCCTTGAGGCAGTGGAGCAAAAGTCCCGCCACTGATGATGGCGAATGCCACTTTTTTTGATTTTTTCAACGAAGAAAGAATGTTATTACTTGACAAACCTGTTCTTTTATTAGAAGTTAATACTAATAAAACTTTTTATTGATCATTCAAAAAACTTTTTTGGATGATTCTTTAATACATATTCGGCTAAAAGCGGACATGTTATATGTTCAGCTTTCAAACCGTTTTAATTAAGCTGTGTAGGTTTGGACCAAGGAGGTTATTCAAATGACAGAGGAAATGAATCAAATTGATGTTCAAGTGCCAGAGGTTGGAGAGGTAGTTAAAGGGATTGTGACAAAGGTAGAGGATAAGCATGTGGATGTTGAAATTATCAATGTCAAACAGTCCGGCATTATTCCAATCAGTGAATTATCAAGTCTTCATGTAGAGAAAGCATCGGATGTTGTAAAAGTAGACGACGAGCTTGACCTGAAAGTAACAAAAGTGGAAGACGATGCTTTGATTTTATCTAAACGTGCTGTTGATGCAGACCGCGCTTGGGAAGACCTTGAGAAAAAATTTGAAACAAAAGAAGTGTTTGAAGCTGAAGTAAAAGATGTCGTGAAAGGCGGCCTTGTCGTTGATATCGGCGTTCGCGGTTTTATTCCGGCATCACTTGTTGAAGCGCATTTCGTTGAAGATTTTACTGATTATAAAGGGAAAACACTGTCACTGCTCGTTGTAGAGCTTGACCGTGATAAAAACCGTGTGATCCTTTCACACCGTGCCGTTGTTGAAAGTGAACAAACAAATAAAAAACAAGAACTTCTTCAGTCTCTCGAAGTTGGAAGTGTACTTGATGGCAAAGTGCAGCGCCTGACTGATTTTGGCGCGTTTGTTGATATCGGCGGTATCGACGGACTTGTACACATTTCACAGCTTTCCCACTCCCATGTGGAAAAGCCGTCTGACGTTGTTGAAGAAGGACAGGAAGTAAAAGTGAAAGTATTATCGGTTGACCGTGATAATGAACGTATTTCTTTATCTATCAAAGATACACTGCCTGGACCGTGGAGCCAAATCGGCGAGAAAGTGAACTCAGGCGATGTGCTCGAAGGAACTGTACAGCGTCTTGTTAGCTTCGGTGCCTTTGTTGAAATCCTTCCGGGTGTTGAAGGTCTCGTTCATATTTCTCAAATTTCCAATAAACACATCGGCACGCCGCATGAAGTCCTTGAAGAAGGACAGACTGTAAAAGTGAAGGTTCTTGATGTGAATGAAAATGAGGAGCGCATTTCATTAAGTATGCGTGAACTTGAAGAAGCGCCTAAAGCCGATCAGGAAGATTACCGTCAATATCAGGCGAAGGAAGAAACAAGCACTGGCTTCCAGCTTGGAGATCTGATTGGAGATAAGCTGAATAAACTAAAATAATTGGTGATAAACGTGACTCGAGCAGAACGGAAAAGACAACACATCAATCATGCCCTGTCCATCGGACAAAAGCGGGACACGGGTCTTGATGATATTACGTTTGTTCATGCCAGTCTGCCCGATCTTGCATTAGAACAAGTAGATATTTCCACGAAAATCGGCGAACTTTCTAGCAGTTCGCCGATTTTTATCAATGCAATGACTGGCGGCGGCGGACAACTTACATATGAAATCAATAAATCGCTTGCGCGAGCAGCTCGTCAGGCTGGAGTGCCTCTTGCTGTTGGATCGCAAATGTCTGCGTTAAAAGATCCCTCAGAGCGTTTTTCTTATGAAATCGTTCGAAAGGAAAACCCCAACGGACTGATTTTTGCCAACCTGGGAAGCGAGGTGACAGCTGATCAGGCAAAGGAAGCAGTTGACATGATTGAAGCAGACGCGCTGCAGATTCACTTGAATGTAATTCAGGAAATTGTGATGCCTGAAGGGGACAGAAACTTCAGTGGCGCTCTTGACCGTATTGGACAAATTTGCAGCCAGATCAGTGTGCCAGTCATTGTAAAAGAAGTCGGCTTCGGTATGAGCAAGGAATCAGCAGGGAAGCTGTATGAAGCAGGTGCTGCAGCTGTTGACACCGGCGGTTACGGAGGCACCAATTTCTCGGAAATTGAAAATCTCCGAAGAAAGCGTCAAATCTCTTTTTTTAACTCGTGGGGCATTTCGACAGCCGCAAGTTTGGCGGAAATCCGCTCTGCGTTTCCCGCAAGCGCCGTGATTGCGTCCGGAGGCCTGCAGGATGCTCATGATGTAGCAAAGGCAATAGCGCTCGGGGCCTCTAGCACCGGAATGGCAGGGCACTTTTTGAAAGCGCTGACTGAAAGCGGAGAGGAAGGATTGCTTGAAGAGATTCAGCTGGTCCTTGACGAATTAAAAATGATTATGACCGTGCTGGGCGCCAGAACGATTTTAGATTTGCAAAAGGCGCCTCTTGTGATCAAAGGTGAAACCCATCACTGGCTCACAGAGAGAGGGATTGACCCATCCGGCTATAGTATGCGATAAATGATAAGAGCCCAAAACCTTATAAGTTTTGGGCTCTTTGTGTTATGATTTTCGCTTTTTAAATTTTCCGTTTTGTTCAAGGCTTGTTGCTCCGTCATAGTGAATGGACTGATCGCGGTCTGATTCGACTCTGCCAGAAGCTTTCAGTATTTTTTCTTGTCTGTCTTTTCCCATGATCATGCTCCTTCATGTAAGATGGATTGTTTAAAAAAAGCGCTTGGGCTCCATACTGGGAGTATGGAGGAAGAGAAATGGAACAATTTTATTACTATTGGTCAATGTGGTTTTTGTGGGTCTTGACAACCTTTATTTTTGCAAAGACGAAAAGACGGTTTGCCGTCTCTGTCTTTATTTTGACTAATATGATCCTAAGCATACATGACATCACGTTATATTTTTCCCTGAATGCTGCTTATATGATGTTTTTCGTCTGCGGGAGTGTCTATGCAGGGTATTTGGGAATGTATCGTTTCCGCTATATCATGGTCTATCTGACGCTTGTTGCCGGGTATGCGTTTGTGTATCTTTTTGCATTATATGATCCGGTTTGGTTCATCATAAACCCTGAGTGGGTTGCTGTAATTTTACTAGTGCTTTTGACAGCTTCGGTTGAAAGGGATTTCCAGAAGCAGCTTGCTTTATTTATCCTAGGGATGTGCCAAGGCGAACTGGTCTATTCATTCTTGATTCAGAAGTTGGCCATGGCTTTGGCTGTCGGCGGATTTCAATGGCTGAATGCGTGTTCCGGAGGCGTAATATTACTGTTTGGCATAGCCAAATACGAGCAGCTCGCAAGCCAGATTGGTCAAAAAAGCAAAAGATCAAACAAAGGAGCTACCAAAATGTCATGAGTGATTACATTTATCCGATTATTGCAGGGGTCATTTCCGGAGTCGCGACAAGGCTTTATATGCTTAAAACGGATTACCGTCAGTATCCGACCTATGTTCATGGGAAAGTGATTCACATTGCACTAGGGCTGATAGCGGCTGGTTTAGGGGCAATTGTTTTGCCGGCGCTTTTGCAGGAGGAATTTACGGCCATCACATTTTTAACGCTGGCAGCGACCCAATTTAGAGATGTCCGAAACATGGAGCGGAACACGCTGACGCAAATGGATTCATATGAGCTTGTCTCAAGGGGAAGCACATATATTGAGGGCATTGCCATTGCGTTTGAAAGCAGAAATTATATCGTGATCTTTACAGCTCTTTTGACAACCTCCGCGTATGTGTTTTTTTCCATTTGGGCTGCTATCATAGCGGCTGTTGTTTGTTTCCTGCTGGCAATGAAATTTATGTCGGGCAGTGTGTTGAAAGATATCGTAACGATCGAGTACATAAAGCCGCACTTTGACGGTCCGGGACTGTTTGTTGATAATATTTATATGATGAATATTGGGCTTCCCGAAAAACAGGAGCTGATTTTAAAGCACGGCATGGGATTTATTTTAACGCCAAAAAACTTTAATTCAGCAGCGACGATTGCCAACTTAGGGCAGCGCCAGGCCATTTTATTTGATGTTTCCAATGTGCTCGGGGTTTATCGGGACTCGGGTGAACCGTCTTTGACTCCAATTGCAAAACGCGACCTGAATGACGGGAGAGTGGCGGTCTTTGTTCTGCCGCAAATAAACCACCCTGACACAGCTGTTCAGATTATCAGCAATGTCCCGACTTTAGAAAATGCGATCAGAATGCCGACGGAATTTATCAAGAACCAGGATAAGGTGATAGAATGAGCGAATCTCTCACGAAAATGATTTTGTCTGTGATCACGACAAACCGCAATCGGGCTGCAGGGGGAGCTCCTGTCTTTTTTTGCAATGACCGAAAGGAAATGGAGCTTTTCGCTACAAATCTAGAGGCGATCCTTGATGGAATCGCGCATAAAATTGGAGATGACGTGTATTTGATCGTGAAACATTTTTAAGAATAGTTGTGATCCGAGTAAAAACTGATATAATAAATGAGTTAAGCCCTTCCTCTGAAGGGTTTCTTTTCATAAAAGTGAATGAAATGATTTTAATAACCGGTTGAAAATTTATGTAAAAATGAAAGCGGCTGGATCGAAAGGAAGGGTACTATGGGTAAACCTGTCGTAGCCATTGTCGGGAGACCAAATGTAGGAAAATCCACAATCTTTAATCGGATTGCGGGAGAAAGAATTTCAATAGTAGAAGATACCCCTGGTGTGACAAGGGATCGGATATACAGCTCGGCTGAGTGGCTGAATTATGATTTTCATTTGATTGATACTGGCGGTATTGATATCGGTGATGAGCCGTTCTTAGCGCAAATTCGCCAGCAGGCTGAAATCGCCATGGATGAAGCGGACGTGATCATTTTTATGGTGAACGGACGTGAAGGCGTGACTGCTGCCGATGAAGAAGTTGCGAAAATTTTGTACCGCACGAAAAAGCCAGTTGTTTTGGCAGTCAATAAACTGGATAACACAGAAATGAGAGCGAATATTTATGATTTTTATTCGCTTGGCTTTGGTGAGCCGTATCCCATTTCGGGAACACACGGACTCGGACTGGGTGATTTGCTGGATGCAGCGGCAGAGCATTTCAAAAACATTCCAGAGACCAAATATGATGAAGAAGTGGTTCAATTCTGCCTGATCGGACGCCCGAACGTCGGAAAATCGTCACTTGTGAACGCGATGCTCGGCGAGGAACGCGTCATTGTGAGCAACGTGGCAGGAACGACACGAGATGCTGTTGATACGTCATTTACGTACAACCAGCAGGAGTTTGTTATTGTCGATACTGCCGGTATGCGAAAAAAAGGGAAAGTATATGAAACGACTGAAAAGTACAGTGTGCTGCGGGCTCTGAAAGCAATCGACCGCTCAGAAGTCGTTGCGGTTGTGCTGGATGGCGAAGAAGGCATTATTGAACAGGATAAGCGCATCGCCGGTTACGCACACGAAGCGGGCAAAGCTGTCGTAATCGTCGTAAACAAATGGGACGCTGTCGACAAAGATGAAAGCACGATGAAAGAATTCGAAGAAAATATCCGTGACCATTTTCAATTTCTGAGTTATGCGCCAATCCTATTCATGTCAGCCTTAACGAAAAAACGGATTCATACGCTGATGCCTGCGATTATCAAAGCGAGTGAAAACCATTCACTGCGCGTTCAAACGAATGTCTTAAATGATGTCATCATGGATGCTGTGGCAATGAACCCGACGCCGACTCATAACGGTTCTCGTTTAAAGATTTATTATGCAACGCAAGTGTCGGTAAAACCGCCGAGTTTCGTTGTGTTTGTAAACGATCCGGAGTTAATGCATTTTTCGTACGAACGCTTTTTAGAAAACCGAATCAGAGATGCCTTCGATTTTGAAGGGACACCAATTAAAATATTTGCAAGAGCTAGAAAATAAAAAGGTGTGAAGCAAATATGAAAAGAGTCACGATGCTCGGAGCGGGGAGCTGGGGAACGGCACTGGCTTTAGTGCTAGCCGATAATCATCACGATGTAACCATGTGGGCGCACCGTGCAGATCTGATTGATCAAATCAATGAGCAGCATGAAAATAAGGATTATTTGCCGAACGTCAAACTGCCGGAATCAATAAAGGCAACAACGGACATGAAGAAAGCTGTTTCGGACGCGGATTTCATTATTGTTGCGGTTCCGACAAAAGCGATTCGGGAAGTCCTGGGACAGGCTGTGCCTTTTATTGCGAAAAAGGCAGTTTTTGTTCATGTCAGCAAGGGAATAGAGCCTGATTCGCTCCTGCGCATTTCTGAGATTATGGAAGGCGAGCTTCCTGGCGATGTCAGAAAAGATATTGTTGTCCTTTCCGGACCGAGTCATGCGGAAGAAGTGGGGCTGCGCCATCCGACGACCGTTACTTCTTCTTCAAAGAGTATGCGGGCGGCAGAAGAGGTGCAGGATTTATTTATTAATCACAATTTCCGGGTGTACACAAACCCTGACATTATCGGAGTCGAGATCGGCGGAGCTTTAAAAAATATCATTGCGCTTGCCGCAGGAATTACAGACGGTTTAGGGTATGGCGATAATGCCAAAGCTGCCTTGATTACACGCGGACTTGCCGAAATCGCGAGACTCGGAACGAAAATGGGCGGGAATCCCCTAACGTTTTCTGGATTGACAGGAGTGGGCGATCTGATTGTGACGTGTACAAGTGTGCATTCCAGAAACTGGCGTGCCGGGAATTTGCTTGGAAAAGGGTACAAGCTCAAAGACGTTCTTGAAGAGATGGGGATGGTAGTCGAAGGCGTCCGCACGACAAAAGCGGCTTACCAGCTTTCGGAGAAATATGATGTGAAGATGCCAATTACAGAAGCACTCCATCAAGTTCTATTTAACGGCCAAAAAGTGGAAACTGCTGTCGAGTCTTTAATGGCGAGAGGGAAAACCCACGAGATGGAGGGTCTGGTCAATACGTTTGAAAATCAAGCGAAGTAAAAGTGTCAATCGTATTGTCAGCCGCATATCTTAATTGAACGAAAGCCCGAAAAACAGTAGAACACCCAAGTCTTGGGATCTCCTGAAACATTTTGCTGATTTAGGCAATAGAGGATGCATCTGTATGCCACGTCGCATACTATAGCATCGAAGTCCAAGAGAGTGTTTCATAAACGTTCAGGTGAATATAGTCAATTTGACTGAAGCGAAGGTCCCCCTCTTTGCTTCAGTTTTTTTATTCTATCAAAGGATGGAAAATCTGGTTGATCTCTCCCGGCGCTGTATATTAAAATGAAATATAACGCTTACATCATACATATTAGGGAGGCGCAGGTCATTGAGTCTGGCATTGATGAAAATGTGGTTTGCACTTGGGTCCATGGGTCTGATGTTTCTGGCTGTAGCGTCCATCTATTTAAGCCGGTTTAGACTTCGGAACCGTTTTCTGAAGATTGTGGTTTCATCGTTTGCTTTCATGTGTATGCTCATATCAGGAATGATTGTGCTTGTCGTGGTGTTCAGCGGTCCTGTCAATGAATAAAGCTGTAAAAGGAAGTGCTGTATGGGTAAACTGAAGTGCGCTATGATTTTTGCGGCCGTCGTGTTGTTATCGGGCTGTTTATATCCAAATGAGCGGAAAAGCAGTGTACATGCCATCCCTTATCAGGATCAGTTAAAGCAGGTCCAGTCTGCTGTTGATCAATTTCAAAAGGCAAATGGAGGGCTGCTCCCCATTCAAACCAAAGATATGTCGACACCGCTGTATCAAAAATATCCGATAGACTTTAACCGTTTAGCGCCAAGGTATATGGCTGAACCCCCAAGCACGGCATATGAAAGCGGAGGAGACTATCAATACGTGCTTGTTGACGTAGAGAACGATCCGACTGTTAAATTGATTGATCTGAAAATGGCTGAAAAAATCCGCGAAGTGACATTGCGTGTGCAAATGTACCGGCAGGAGCATCAATATCCGCCTTATCAGGATGTGCTGTCACGTGATTTATTTACACTCGATGAGAAGAAGCTGGGGGTTGGAAGTTCTCTTACAGTGACAAGCCCAATATCAGGAAACTCCCTGCCCCTTATGATTGACGGAGAGGGAGAAATATATGCCGATTACCGGACTGAGCTGGCTTCTTGGCTCAAAAAAAGCAAAAAAACGTTTCAACCCGGATCTGAAATTCAGGATATCATTTGGCAAGAAACCCCCTTCGTCCCTGCGTTTTCTGTGAAATACACGGTAAATGACCAACAGGAACCTGTTTTTTTAGAAAATGACACGAAAAAGGAATGAACCTTTCTCCCTTGCATAGAAATAGGGGGAAAGGTTTTTTTAAACTTTAATAGATTGAGGATGGGAAATTTTCTAAAGATGTCATATTGAAATAGGACAACGTCATACACATATAGTGTCCTGTGTTTGAATGAAAGAGCTTAATAAAATTGATAAGGATAGGAAGTCCGGGAGGGGATCACTTGGAAAAGGTCGATATTTTCAAGGATATCGCTGAACGAACAGGAGGCGATATATACTTAGGAGTCGTAGGTGCTGTCCGTACAGGTAAATCCACGTTCATCAAAAAATTTATGGAGCTTGTGGTGCTCCCGAATATCAGTAACGAAGCAGACCGGGCCCGCGCGCAGGATGAGCTGCCGCAGAGCGCGGCCGGCAAAACGATTATGACTACAGAGCCTAAATTTGTTCCAAATCAGGCGATGTCTGTTCACGTGTCAGACGGACTCGATGTCAATATAAGATTAGTAGATTGTGTTGGCTACACAGTACCTGGCGCCAAAGGGTATGAAGATGAAAACGGGCCGCGGATGATTAACACGCCTTGGTACGAAGAACCGATCCCATTTCATGAGGCTGCCGAAATTGGCACACGAAAAGTCATTCAAGAACACTCGACCATCGGAGTTGTCATTACGACAGACGGCACCATTGGAGATATCGCCAGAAGTGACTATATAGAGGCTGAAGAAAGAGTCATTGAAGAGCTGAAAGAGGTTGGGAAACCCTTTATTATGGTCATCAACTCAGTGAGGCCGTATCATCCGGAAACAGAAGCCATGCGTCAGGATTTAAGCGAAAAATATGATATCCCGGTATTGGCAATGAGCGTGGAAAGCATGCGGGAGTCAGATGTGCTGAGCGTGCTCAGAGAGGCCCTCTATGAGTTTCCGGTGCTTGAAGTAAATGTCAATCTCCCAAGTTGGGTCATGGTGCTGAAAGAAAACCATTGGCTGCGTGAAAGCTATCAGGAATCCGTGAAGGAAACTGTTAAGGATATTAAACGGCTCCGGGATGTAGACCGGGTTGTCGGCCAATTCAGCGAGTTTGAATTCATTGAAAGTGCAGGGCTGGCAGGAATTGAGCTGGGCCAAGGGGTGGCAGAAATCGATTTGTACGCGCCGGACCACTTATATGACCAAATCCTGAAAGAAGTGGTGGGTGTTGAAATCAGAGGCAGAGACCATCTACTTGAACTCATGCAAGACTTTGCCCATGCAAAAACAGAATATGATCAAGTGTCCGATGCTTTAAAAATGGTCAAACAGACTGGATACGGCATTGCAGCGCCTGCCTTAACTGATATGAGTCTCGATGAGCCGGAAATTATACGGCAGGGCTCACGATTCGGTGTGAGGCTGAAGGCTGTCGCGCCATCGATCCATATGATCAAAGTAGACGTCGAAAGCGAATTCGCGCCCATTATCGGAACGGAAAAACAAAGTGAAGAGCTTGTGCGCTATTTAATGCAGGACTTTGAGGATGACCCGCTCTCCATCTGGAATTCCGATATCTTCGGCAGGTCACTGAGCTCAATTGTGAGAGAAGGGATTCAGGCCAAGCTGTCATTAATGCCTGAAAACGCACGATACAAATTAAAAGAAACGTTAGAAAGAATTATAAACGAAGGCTCTGGCGGTTTAATCGCCATCATCCTGTAATATCGGAAGACCTCTTTATAGAATAGAGGTCTTTTTTCTATGCTCTTAATAATGGAAAAGGATCAAGGAATAGGATGAAAAAAGGAAAAAAGGAATATTTGTTCGGTAAATCACGTTAAATCCTTGACGAGCAAGGGATTGACGCTTTAAAATGCTTGATATGACTTTTTATATGTGTTACTCTACATACAGAAATTCTTCACTTTGTTGGACAAACATTCCTCAGAGTGCAGTTTTTCTTAAAAAGCCGTTTAATTGTCTTTCTCTTGCCTGCTCTGATTTTTTTCTGAGCTAGGTTTAGAATCAGACTGAACTGTGAAGAAATGATAATAAACGAACTGAATGAATTCCTTTTGGGAGGAGGTGAAAGGCATGAACAAAACAGAACTTATCAATGCGGTTGCAGAAGCAAGCGAATTGTCTAAAAAAGACGCTACAAAAGCAGTTGACTCTGTTTTTGATACGATCTTAGATGCACTTAAAAACGGTGATAAAATCCAACTGATCGGTTTTGGTAACTTTGAGGTGCGTGAACGTTCTGCACGTAAAGGACGCAACCCTCAAACAGGTGAAGAAATCGAAATTCCAGCAAGCAAAGTACCTGCTTTCAAACCAGGTAAAGCGCTTAAAGACGCAGTTGCCGGAAAATAATCGTGAATATAGATCGTGTATGCATCTAGCTTACATACACTTTATTTCTTCACAGAAAAGCCCCTTTCCAAGGGGCTTTTCATATTTCAAGGGCATGGGCTTCCTGACAGGGCATTCACTTTGCTTTTAGCGGGGCATGTGTGCTAGAATCGAAATTAAATGTATTCATTGGTGGAGGACATAGAACATGAAAGAAGTTAATAAAGAGCAAATCGAACAAGCTGTTCGTCAAATTTTAGAAGCGATCGGAGAAGACCCGAATAGAGAAGGGCTTCTTGATACTCCGAAACGAGTCGCAAAGATGTACGCCGAAGTATTCTCCGGCTTAAATGAAGATCCAAAAGAACATTTCCAGACTATCTTCGGTGAAAACCATGAGGAGCTTGTTCTTGTAAAAGATATCGCGTTTCATTCTATGTGTGAGCATCACCTTGTTCCCTTTTATGGAAAAGCACACGTTGCATATATACCGCGAGGCGGAAAAGTTACAGGGCTCAGTAAATTGGCGCGTGCCGTCGAAGCCGTTGCAAAGCGTCCTCAGCTTCAGGAGCGCATCACTTCTACAATTGCGGAAAGCATTGAAGAAACGCTTGACCCGTATGGCGTAATGGTAGTGGTGGAAGCAGAACACATGTGCATGACGATGCGCGGTGTAAGAAAACCAGGTGCAAAAACTGTCACTTCAGCGGTCAGAGGCATTTTTAAAGATGACGCAGCTGCCCGTGCCGAAGTATTGGAGCATATTAAACGCCAGGACTAATAAAGATAGAGGGTGCTATAAATGAACGAAAAGCATTCAAGTGATTATGTCATCATTAAAGCGGTTGAAGACGGAGTGAATGTGATCGGCCTGACAAGAGGAACCGATACAAAGTTTCACCATTCAGAGAAACTCGACAAGGGAGAAGTGATCATCGCTCAGTTTACAGAGCATACTTCGGCCATTAAAGTCAGAGGAGAGGCACTCATTCAAACCGCATACGGAGAAATGAAAAGCGAAAAAAAATAAGCTGGCTGTCCCCGCTGTTAAAAGCAAATGCTCGCAAACAGCGGGAGGATACAGCCAATTTCTTTTTTTTATGCTATAATAATACGTGCGTAAGTGAATGAAAAGATAAAACTCATACATAGATTAAGAAATAAATGTGAATTTGGGGACAAGGGTGATATTTTTGCAAGACATCTACGGAACTTTAGCCAATCTGAACACGACATTAAAACAAAAGCTGTCTCATCCTTATTTAGCGAAGCATATTTCTGCGCCAAAAATTGATGAGGATAAGCTTCTTCTTTTTCATGCTTTATTTGAGGAAGCCGACATAAAAAACAATGACAGAGAAAATTATATTGTAACAGCGATGCTTGTACAAAGCGCCCTTGATACCCATGATGAAGTGACAACAGCCAGAGTCATAAAACGAGATGAAAACAAAAACCGCCAATTGACTGTTCTCGCAGGTGATTATTTCAGCGGGCTGTACTACTCTTTACTATCTGAAATGAAGGACATCTACATGATTCGGACGCTTGCTACAGCTATCAAAGAAATCAATGAACATAAAATTCGGCTATATGACCGTTCTTTCAAGGATGAACATGATTTTTTCGAAAGTGTCGGCATTGTTGAATCAGCTTTATTCCATCGGGTGGCGGAACACTTTAACCTTCCGCGCTGGAAAAAGCTGTCGAGTGATTTTTTTGTATTTAAGCGGCTTATGAACGGAAATGATTCTTTTCTGGATGTGATCGGCAGTTTTATACAGCTGGGAAAAACAAAAGAAGAGATATTAGAAGATTGTTTTGAAAAAGCGAAAAACAGCATTGAGTCACTTTTGCCTCTAAATTCACCTATTCAGCATATTTTATTAAACCGTCTGAAGACGATCAGCCAGGATCAAACCTATCAGAAAGTGGAAGAAGGGTAGACCATTATGCAGGACTCGAAAGAACAGCGCGTACACGGGGTATTTGAAAAAATATATAAAAACTACGACCAAATGAACTCTGTCATCAGTTTTCAGCAGCATAAAAAATGGCGCGATAAAACGATGCGCATCATGAATGTAAAAGAAGGCGCCAATGCACTTGATGTCTGCTGCGGAACGGCTGACTGGACGATTGCTCTTGCAAAAGCAGCTGGTAAAAGCGGTGAGGTCAAGGGCTTGGATTTCAGTGAAAATATGCTGAGTGTCGGCCAGCAGAAAGTAAAAGAAGGCGGATTCAGCCAAATCGAACTGCTGCACGGAAATGCGATGGAGCTTCCTTTTGATGATGATACATTTGACTATGTCACCATTGGCTTCGGACTGCGCAATGTTCCCGATTACTTGACCGTCCTGAAAGAGATGAGACGTGTGGTGAAGCCGGGCGGCCAGGTGGTATGTCTGGAAACGTCCCAGCCGGAAACGTTCGGATTCAGACAGGCTTACTTTATGTACTTTAAGTATATGATGCCGTTTTTCGGGAAATTGTTTGCAAAGAGCTACAAAGAATATTCTTGGCTTCAAGAATCAGCCAGAGAATTCCCTGGTATGAAAGAACTGGCAGGCCTGTTTGAAGAGGCGGGCTTAAAAAATGTCAAATATCATTCGTTTACTGGCGGAGTCGCTGCCACGCATATCGGATGGAAATGAAAACATAGATGTTTGGGTGAATGATATGAAATTTAAAATGGCCTACTCTTTTTTAAATGACGATATTGATGTAATCGAAAGAGAACTTGAACAAACCGTACGTTCCGATTACCCGCTTTTAAGCGAGGCGGGTCTTCATCTGCTGCAGGCGGGAGGGAAACGTATTCGCCCTGTTTTCGTGCTGCTTTCCGGCATGTTTGGCGATTATGATATCAATAGGATAAAATATGTCGCCGTCACTTTGGAAATGATTCACATGGCATCTTTGGTTCATGACGATGTCATTGACGATGCGGAGCTTCGCAGAGGGAAGCCGACAATCAAAGCAAAGTGGGACAATCGTATTGCAATGTACACAGGTGATTATATGCTTGCGGGTTCTCTTGAAATGATGACAAGAATCAACGAACCGAAAGCCCATAGGATTTTGTCACAGACGATTGTTGAAGTTTGTCTCGGGGAAATTGAGCAGATCAAAGACAAATACAATATGGAACAGAATCTCAGAACATATCTCCGCCGCATCAAAAGAAAAACGGCGCTTCTGATTGCGGTCAGCTGCCAGCTCGGTGCCATTGCGTCCGGCGCTGATGAAAAGATTCATAAGGCGCTGTACTGGTTTGGGTATTACGTCGGCATGTCATATCAAATCATTGACGATATTCTTGATTTTACTTCATCGGAAGAAGAGCTGGGCAAACCTGTTGGAGGAGATTTGCTTCAAGGAAATGTCACATTGCCAGTGCTGTATGCCCTGAAAAATCCAGCGTTGAAAAATCAGCTTAAATTGATTAACAGTGAGACAACACAGGAACAGCTTGAACCGATCATTGAAGAAATAAAAAAAACAGATGCAATTGAAGCATCTATGGCAGTAAGCGAAATGTATCTGCAAAAAGCGTTCCAAAAATTAAACACGCTTCCGAGAGGGCGCGCACGCTCATCTCTTGCGGCTATTGCAAAATATATCGGCAAAAGAAAATTCTAATTTTGTAGATATTAAGAAATTTCTCCGCCCCGGATTGATTAATTGTCAGAAAGATGTTACGATTTCGGTGTGCAGTGTGAAAGCCTATACATAATGATGGGGTGGAGAATGTGATGGAAAAGACTTTTATCATGGTGAAACCAGACGGTGTGCAACGCCAGCTCATTGGTGATATTTTATCCAGGTTCGAACGCAAGGGTTTACAATTATCTGGAGCCAAGCTAATGAGAGTGACTGAACAAATGGCTGAGCAACACTACGCCGAACATCAAAGTAAGCCTTTCTTCGGAGAGCTCGTTGAGTTTATTACTTCAGGACCTGTATTCGCAATGGTTTGGGAAGGCGAAAATGTCATTGAAGTGACAAGACAGCTGATCGGAAAGACTAACCCAAAAGAAGCTTTACCTGGTACGATTCGTGGAGACTATGGCATGTTTGTCGGAAAAAACATCATCCACGGCTCTGATTCTCTCGAAAGCGCTGAACGCGAGATTAATATTTTCTTTAAGAATGAAGAATTAGTATCATATCAACAGCTCATGGCAGGCTGGATCTATTAATTATGATGAAAACATACAACAGGGCCGGCACGCTGTAATTCCGCCGGTTTTCGGTTTTTTTGTAAAGGTTTACATGAAGTGAATAAAGGGTGAACTGGCAGCGTTTATCATACTCCTGCCTTGCCCTGCGATTTAAAATCAGCTGAAAAGCTGATTTTTTTATTGAAACCATACAATTTCCTGAGAAAACAAGCTATACTAGGACAAAAAGACAGCGAGACTGGGAGAGTAGAGATGGACACATACAGCGTATTTATCACAAAGTGGAAACAATTAACAGGAGTCGATTTGACATTATATAAAGAAGCACAAATGAAGAGAAGGCTGACGTCGCTTTATGAGAAAAAGGGGTTTCAAAGCTTTAAGGATTTTGCGGCGGCCTTGGAAAAGGATCAGGCTCTTTTAACTGAAACATTGGACAGAATGACAATTAATGTTTCAGAATTTTATCGTAATTATAAAAGATGGGAAGTGCTAGAGACTGCTATTCTGCCGTTAATCAAGAGCTCTAAGCCTTTGAAGATATGGAGTGCCGCCTGCTCAACGGGTGAGGAACCTTATACGCTTGCCATGCTGTTGAATCAGCAAAAAGACCTTTCCGGCTTTCAGATATTGGCGACTGATATTGATGAAAAAGCATTGGATAAGGCGAAAAAAGGCGTCTATCAGGAGCGGTCTTTACAGGAAGTGCCATCTTCTGTGAAAGATCGTTATTTTACTCAGCATGCAAACAGAAGCTATGAAGTAAAACCAGAAATCAAAAAAAATATTACCTTTAAAAAGCACAATCTGCTGGCGGACCGTTATGAACAAGACTTTGACTTAATCGTATGCCGCAATGTACTGATTTATTTTACAGAAAGCGCAAAGGAAGGGCTTTATTTAAAAATGGCACAGAGCTTGAAAAAGAATGGGGTTCTCTTTGTCGGAAGCACCGAACAAATCTTCAATCCTGAGAAATTCGGCCTGATTTCAGCCGATACATTCTTTTATCAAAAAAGATAGACTGACTTTTTGCTGAAAAATATGTTATAGTAGTTTTACTTAAAAGCGTTAATGCGATGAAGGGAGAAGAAGTCATGAGATATTTAACAGCCGGAGAATCACACGGCCCCCAACTGACAACCATTATTGAAGGTGTGCCTGCCGGGCTTTACATAACGGAGGAAGATATCAATTTTGAGCTTGCCAGACGCCAAAAAGGCCACGGCCGCGGCCGCCGCATGCAGATTGAAAAAGACCAGGCAAAAATTATGAGCGGGGTTCGCCATGCCCGCACGCTCGGTTCACCAATTGCTCTCGTAGTAGAAAACAACGATTGGAAACACTGGACGAAAATCATGGGTGCGGCTCCGATTACAGAGGAAGAAGAAAAGGAAATGAAGCGGCAAATTTCCAGACCGAGACCGGGGCATGCTGACTTAAACGGTGCGATTAAATATAATCATCGTGATATGAGAAATGTACTGGAGCGCTCTTCAGCAAGGGAAACAACTGTCAGAGTGGCGGCAGGAGCTGTCGCTAAAAAGATTCTTTCTGAACTGGGCATTAAGGTGGCGGGCCACGTATTGCAAATCGGCGCAGTTAAAGCCGAGAAAACAGAATATACGTCAATTGATGACCTGCAGCGTGTCACGGAGGAATCCCCGGTCAGATGCTACGATGAAGAAGCGGGCAAAAAAATGATGGCTGCCATTGACGAAGCGAAAGCAAACGGCGATTCCATCGGGGGAATTGTAGAAGTCGTTGTCGAGGGAATGCCGGTAGGCGTGGGCAGCTACGTCCATTATGATCGCAAGCTGGACAGCAAACTTGCTGCTGCTGTACTGTCAATTAACGCATTTAAAGGTGTTGAATTCGGTATCGGCTTTGAAGCGGCCGGCAGAAATGGAAGCGAAGTCCATGACGAGATCATGTGGGACGAGGAAAAGGGATATACTCGCGCTACAAACAGACTCGGTGGACTGGAAGGCGGCATGACAACAGGAATGCCGATTGTTGTCCGCGGGGTCATGAAGCCGATTCCGACTCTGTATAAACCGCTGAAAAGCGTGGATATTGAAACGAAAGAGCCGTTTTCTGCCAGCATTGAACGTTCAGACAGCTGTGCAGTGCCTGCGGCAAGTGTAGTAGCTGAAGCTGCTGTCGCATGGGAAATTGCGAACGCAGTCGTTGAACAATTCGGCTTCGATCAAATCGACCGCATTAGAGAAAATGTGGAAAATATGAGAAAGCTGTCGAGGGAATTTTAATGAAAACACTGCATGTTCAAACCGCTGCCTCGTCGTATCCTGTTTTTATCGGACAAGGGATCAGAAAAGAGGCTTGTAAACTATTAACCTCTTTAAAAAGGCCTTTAACACGGATTATGCTGGTCACGGATGAAGAGGTGGATCGCCTGTATGGCGATGAAATGCTTCATTTGCTTGAAGAAAAATGGCCTGTGAAAAAAGTGACGGTGCCGAGCGGAGAGCAGGCGAAATCTATGGACATGTACACAAAACTGCAGAGTGAAGCGATTCGTTTTCATATGGATCGCTCCTCATGCATCATCGCATTCGGTGGCGGTGTCGTAGGGGATCTTGCCGGTTTTGTGGCTGCCACATTTATGCGCGGCATTGATTTCATTCAAATGCCTACGACGCTTTTGGCGCATGACAGCGCCGTCGGAGGAAAAGTGGCCGTGAATCATCGGCTCGGAAAAAATCTAATCGGTGCATTTTATCAGCCCAAAGCCGTGCTCTACGATACAGACTTCCTTCGTTCTCTGTCCGAAAAGGAGCTTCGGTCCGGAATGGCTGAAGTGATCAAGCACGCTTTTATCTATGACAAAGCGTTTCTGGAAGAACTGCTGCATATTCATTCACTGCACGATATCACAAGTAGCCAACTGAATGAGATGATTTTTAAAGGCATTTCAATTAAAGCGTCTGTCGTTCAGAAGGATGAAAAAGAAGAGGGAATCAGAGCTTACTTAAACTTCGGACATACGCTCGGCCATGCCGTTGAGGCTGAATATGGATACGGGCAGATCACACACGGTGATGCCGTAGCTCTCGGGATGCAGTTTGCTTTATATATAAGCGAAAAGACAGCGGGCTGTAAAATGGACAGGAACCGTTTGGTCAGCTGGCTAAAAGGCTTGGGGTATCCAACTAGAATCAAAAAAGAAGCGGAAACATCGGTTCTCTTAGAACGTATGATGAATGATAAGAAAACCCGCGGCGGGATGATTCAGTTTATCGTGCTCAACGAATTAGGAAAAGTTGCTGACCACACATTTTCCAAACATGAACTTGAGAGCTGGCTGAACAAATGGCGATTGGAGGAGACATCATGATGATTCGCGGAATTCGCGGAGCAACTACAGTCGAACGGGATACTGAAGAAGACATTTTACAAAAAACAAAACAGCTGTTGGAAAAAATGATAGAAGAAAACGATACAAATCCTGAAGATGTTGTTCAAATGCTTCTATCGGCGACACCTGATTTGCACTCCGTTTTTCCGGCAAAAGCTGTTCGCGAGCTTTCAGGCTGGCAGTATGTGCCGGTGACATGTATGCAGGAAATGGATGTAACCGGCGGTCTGAAAAAGTGCATAAGAGTCATGATGACCGTCCAGACAGATGTTCCTCAGGATCAGATCAGACATGTGTATTTAGAAAAAGCCGTCGTATTAAGACCCGATTTATCATTGACAAAAAATACTGAATTGTAATACGATAGGAACAGCTTAGAAATACACAACAGTGTGTATAAAGCGATGAAATGAGTTGAGTTAGAGAATAGGGTAGCAGAGAATGAGTCTAGTTGAGCTGAGACATGTATGTTTATTCTACCCAAAAGAAGCCTTTCTTTTGGGTTTATTTGTTATATCGTTTTATCCCCTCATGCCATCTTCTCATTCTCCTTGCCAAAAGGAGTGAGAGTAATGAATTTCCAATCAAACATTTCTGCATTTTTAGAGGACAGTTTGTCCTGCCACACGATACCGATTGTGGAGACCTTCACAGTCGATACGCTGACACCCATTCAAATGATAGAGAAGCTCGACAGGGAGATTACATATCTTCTTGAAAGCAAAGATGATACATCCAGTTGGTCAAGATATTCATTTATCGGCCTGAATCCATTTCTTACGCTGAAAGAAGAGCAGAACCGTTTTACAGCTGTTGATCAGGACGGCAGATCTCTCTACACAGGAAACGAACTAAAAAAAGTGCTGAACTGGATGAATGCCACGTACAAAATCAAAACGCCGGATCTGGGTATTCCTTTTGTAGGCGGAGCTGTCGGATACTTAAGCTATGATATGATCCCGCTGATTGAGCCTTCTGTTTCTCCGCATGCAAAAGAAACTGGAATGGAAAAGTGTATGCTGTTTGTTTGCCAGACCATAATTGCGTATGATCATGAAACCAAAAATGTCCACTTTATCCAATATGCGAGACTCAATGGGCAAGAAACAGAAAACGAAAAAATCGATGTGTTTCATCAACATCATCAGGAGCTCCAAGATCTCATTGAAAAAATGATGAATCAAAAACATATAAAAGAGTTGTTTCTATCTGCTGATTCATATCAGACACCCAGCTTTGAAACCGTGTCTTCTAATTATGAAAAATCGGCTTTTATGGCTGATGTAGAGAAAATCAAAGAATATATAAAAGCGGGCGATATTTTTCAAGGCGTTTTGTCACAAAAATTTGAGGTTCCGATAAAAGCAGAGGCCTTTGAGTTATACCGAGTGCTTAGGATCGTCAATCCTTCTCCGTATATGTATTATATGAAACTCCAAGACAGAGAAATAGTCGGCAGTTCTCCAGAACGGTTAATCCACGTTCAGGACGGGCACTTGGAAATCCATCCGATTGCCGGGACGAGAAAAAGAGGCGCTGAAAAAGAGGAGGATGAAAACCTCAAAGTTGAGCTGATGAAGGATGAAAAAGAAAAAGCGGAGCACTACATGCTCGTTGATCTTGCCCGGAACGATGTCGGCAGAGTAGCGGAATATGGATCTGTTTCTGTGCCGGAGTTCACCAAAATCGTCTCTTTTTCGCATGTTATGCACATCATCTCAGTGGTTACAGGCCGATTGAAAAAAGGGGTTCATCCTGTCGATGCACTGATGTCCGCTTTCCCGGCGGGAACGTTAACAGGCGCTCCAAAAATCCGTGCCATGCAGCTTTTGCAAGAGCTTGAGCCAACACCGAGGGAGACATACGGCGGCTGTATCGCTTACATCGGATTTGACGGGAATATCGACTCGTGTATTACGATTCGCACGATGAGTGTAAAGAACGGTGTTGCATCTATACAGGCAGGAGCTGGCGTTGTTGCGGATTCTGTTCCGGAAGCTGAATATGAAGAAAGCTGCAATAAAGCGGGGGCGCTGCTGAAAACAATTCATATTGCAGAAGACATGTTCCATAGCAAGGAGGATAAAGCCGATGAACAAATTTCTACAATTGTGCGTTGACGGAAAAACACTTACTGCCGATGAGGCTGAAGCGCTGATGACTATGATGATCACCGCGGAAATGGCTCCTTCTGAAATGGGCGGTATATTGTGTCTTCTTGCCCATCGGGGAGAAACGCCAGCAGAGCTTACGGGTTTTATGAAGGCGATGCGGGCGCGCGCTCTTAAAGTCGATGGACTTCCTGATGTGGTTGATACATGCGGAACCGGGGGAGATGGTGTTTCCACTTTTAATATCTCAACGGCATCAGCAATTGTTGCCTCAGCAGCCGGGGCGAAAATCGCAAAGCACGGCAATCGCTCTGTCTCTTCTAAAAGCGGGAGCGCTGATGTATTAGAGGAGTTAGGGGTTTCAATTCAAACCACTCCCGAAAAGGTAAAAAACAGCATTGAAACAAACAATATGGGATTTCTCTTTGCGCCGCTTTATCATTCGTCTATGAAACATGTAGCCGGTACAAGAAAAGAACTAGGTTTTAGAACGGTATTTAATCTGCTCGGACCGCTCAGCAATCCTTTACAGGCGAAACGTCAAGTGATCGGTGTTTATTCCGCAGAAAAAGCGGCGCTAATGGCAAGCGCGCTCGAGCCGTTTCAGCCGGAGCACGTCCTGTTTGTATCCGGCCATGACGGTTTAGATGAGCTTTCCATTACAGCACCCACCGACGTGATTGAATTAAAGGGCGGGGAGCGCCGGGAATATACCGTTTCACCCGAAAATTTCGGTTTCACAAATGGCAGACTTGAAGAGTTACAGGTACAGTCACCGAAAGAGAGCGCCTCTCTCATTCAGAATATTTTTGAAAATAAAAGCAGCAGTTCCGCTTTATCTATTACTGCTTTTAATGCAGGCGCTGCGATATACACGGCGGGGATCACCGCCTCATTGAAGGAAGGAACCGAGCTCGCGTTAGAGACGATTACAAGCGGAGGCGCAGCCGCGCAGCTCGAACGACTAAAGCAGAAAGAGGAAGAGATCTATGCTTGAAAACATCATCAAACAAAAGAAAGAAGAAGTAAAAACACTGATCCTGCCGGAAGAGCAGTGTTTCGAAAAACGATCATTTAAAGAGGCGCTGGCACGCCCGAATCGTTTTATCGGGCTGATTGCCGAAGTGAAGAAAGCATCGCCATCAAAAGGGCTTATTAAAAAGGATTTTGCCCCAGAGCGGATTGCAAAAGACTATGAAACTGCGGAAGCAGATGCGCTTTCCGTTTTAACTGACACCCCGTTTTTTCAAGGGGAAAACAGCTATTTATCAGACGTAAAGCACGCTGTTTCGATTCCTGTACTGAGGAAAGATTTTATTATTGATTCTTTGCAAGTGGAGGAATCAAGAAGAATCGGAGCGGATGCCATATTATTAATCGGTGAGGTGCTTGACCCTATCCAACTTCATGAACTGTATCTGGAAGCAGGTGAAAAGCAGTTGGACGTGTTAGTGGAGGTTCATGATGCACAAACGCTTGAACAAATATTGAAAGTGTTCACACCTGATATTCTCGGCATCAACAATCGAAATCTAAAAACATTTGAAACCTCTATAAAACAGACAGAACAAATCGCATCTCTTGTTCCGAAAGAATCACTGCTTGTCAGCGAAAGCGGGATCGGTGCTTTAGAACACTTAACTTTTGTCAAAGAACATGGAGCGCGAGCTGTGCTGATCGGTGAATCATTGATGAGACAAACATCACAGCAAAAAGCAATCTATGATTTGTTTGGAGAGTGAGGATGTGAAGAAGCCGGCATTAAAATATTGCGGCATACGGTCATTGCAGGATTTGCAGCTTGCAGCGGACTCACAGGCTGATTATCTGGGTTTTATTTTTGCTGAAAGCAAACGAAAAGTATCTCCGCAAGAGGTGAAAAAGTGGCTGGAACAAGTGCGTGTTGAAAAACAAGTTGCAGGTGTTTTTGTTAATGAGTCGGTAGAGACAATATCCTGTATTGCAAACGAATTGAAACTGGATGTTATTCAGCTTCACGGCGATGAGAAGCCGGCGGATGCCAATGCGCTTCGCATGCTGACAAATTGTGAAATATGGAAGGCGCTTCACCATTATGAAAAGACAACTGAAGAAATAGCACGCTTTAAAGATGATGTGGACGGCTTTGTAATTGATTCATCTGTAAAAGGCGCAAGAGGCGGCACTGGTATTGCTTTTT
Source organism: Bacillus sp. MSP13 (assembly GCF_000815295.1). Taxonomy (NCBI): domain Bacteria; kingdom Bacillati; phylum Bacillota; class Bacilli; order Caryophanales; family Bacillaceae; genus Bacillus; species Bacillus sp. MSP13. The sequence goes on along the minus strand of NZ_JXAQ01000005.1, from coordinate 35,098 downwards.
CGTGGGACTGTGTGCCGGAATACAATCAGGCGGCTATTGGCAAACGCTGCTTCATCGCAGGCGGTGTGAATCCGGATACCATTACAGACTTATTGAAATGGCAGCCGGCAGGAATTGACCTTGCCAGCGGAATCGAAAAAAACGGACGAAAAGATCAGAATCTGATGAGGCTTTTAGAAGAAAGGATGAAACGATATGTACCCATATCCGAATGAAATAGGCAGATACGGTGATTTCGGCGGAAAGTTTGTTCCGGAAACACTGATGCAGCCGTTAGAAGAAATTGAAACCGCATTTAAAGAGATCAAGGATGATCCTGTTTTTCGTAATGAATATTACAAGCTGTTACATGATTATTCCGGAAGGCCGACCGCCCTAACATACGCTGATCGAGTTACTGAATATGTAGGCGGCGCGAAAATCTATTTGAAACGAGAAGATTTAAACCACACAGGTTCTCATAAAATCAATAATGCGTTAGGGCAAGCGCTGCTTGCCAAAAAAATGGGCAAAACGAAAATCATTGCTGAAACAGGTGCCGGGCAGCACGGTGTTGCCGCTGCAACAGTCGCAGCCAAATTCGGCTTTTCCTGTACTGTATTTATGGGTGAGGAAGACGTTGCCCGCCAGTCTCTAAATGTTTTCCGCATGAAGCTTCTTGGAGCGGAGGTTGTGCCTGTATCAAGCGGAAACGGCACATTGAAGGATGCCACAAATGAGGCGATCCGATACTGGGTTCAGCATTGTGAGGATCATTTTTACATGATTGGATCAGTTGTCGGGCCGCACCCTTATCCGCAAGTCGTCCGTGAATTTCAAAACATGATCGGTGAGGAAGCGAAAGAGCAGCTAAAACGCATTGAGGGTGCTCTGCCTGATAAAGTGGTGGCGTGTGTAGGCGGAGGAAGCAATGCGATGGGCATGTTTCAAGCGTTTTTAGATGAAGACGTTGAACTGATCGGTGCTGAAGCAGCCGGAAAAGGAATGAACACTCCTCTTCATGCCGCAACTATTTCGAAAGGAACCATAGGTGTCATTCACGGTTCATTGACTTATCTCATTCAAGATGAGTTCGGGCAAATCATTGAGCCTTACTCCATTTCAGCAGGACTCGACTATCCTGGGATAGGCCCGGAGCACGCACATTTGCATAAGAGCGGACGTGTCACTTATGACAGTATCACAGATGATGAAGCGGTGGATGCATTAAAGCTCTTATCAGAAAAAGAGGGGATTTTGCCGGCAATTGAATCTGCCCATGCATTAGCGAAAGCATTCAAACTCGCCAAAGAAATGGATCGCGATCAAATCATTCTCGTCTGTTTATCAGGACGGGGAGATAAGGATGTTAACACATTGATGAATGTCTTGGAAGAAGAGGTGAAAAAGCATGTTTAAATTAAACCTTCAAGCGCCAGAAAAACTGTTTATCCCGTTTATTACGGCGGGGGACCCATCGCCCGATGTTTCGGTTGAATTGGCGAAATCTCTCCAAAAAGCGGGTGCCACGGCGTTGGAGCTTGGCGTTGCATACTCAGACCCGCTTGCAGATGGTCCGGTGATCCAGCGGGCTTCAAAGCGGGCGCTTGCTCATGGAATGAATATCGTAAAGGCAATCGAATTAGGCGGCAAAATGAAAAAAAACGGAGTGAATATTCCGATTATCCTCTTTACGTATTATAATCCTGTGTTACAATTGAACAAAGAATACTTTTTCGCTTTACTGCGGGAAAATCACATTGACGGCCTGCTTGTTCCGGATCTGCCATTAGAAGAAAGTGCCAGCCTACAAGCGGAATGCAAAAGCCATGGGGTGACGTATATTTCTTTGGTGGCGCCGACAAGCGAAAGCCGTTTGAAAACCATTATTGAACAAGCCGAGGGCTTCGTCTACTGTGTATCTTCTCTAGGTGTGACCGGTGTCCGCAATGAGTTCAATTCATCCGTATACCCGTTCATTCGGACAGTAAAGGATCTCAGCACGATTCCGGTTGCTGTAGGGTTCGGCATATCGAACCGTGAACAGGTCATGAAGATGAATGAAATTTGTGACGGTGTCGTAGTGGGAAGTGCGCTCGTCAGAAAAATAGAAGAAGTAAAGGACCGGCTCATCAGCGCTGAAACGAGAGATCAAGCGCTGCAGGAGTTTGAAGATTACGCAACGGCGTTTGGCGGCTTGTACAGTTTAAAATGAGGTGACTGGATTTGCGTATCAAAGAACATTTAAAACAGCTGAAGCCTTATCAGCCTGGAAAGCCGATAGAAGCAGTGAAATCAGAATATGGCTTGGATAAAGTCGTGAAGCTTGCTTCAAACGAGAATCCGTACGGCTGTTCAGAAGCGGCAAAAGAGGCGCTTCATCATGAGATTCAACAGCTTGCCCTTTATCCGGATGGTTATAGCGCCGCGTTGCGGACAAGGCTCAGTGAGCACCTCAATGTCAGCGAGACATCACTTATTTTCGGAAACGGTTCAGATGAAATCATTCAGATCATCTGTCGGGCATTTTTAAACGATAAATCCAACACGATTACTGCCGCTCCGACTTTTCCGCAATATAAACATAATGCGGTCATTGAAGGTGCTGAAGTTCGTGAAATCGCACTTCGCCCTGACGGATCCCATCATTTAGACGCTATGCTTGAAGCGATTGATGAACAGACACAAGTCGTTTGGATATGCAGCCCGAATAACCCGACTGGCACATATACATCAGAAAGAGAGTTACTCGCTTTTCTGGAGCGCGTGCCTTCCCGTGTCCTCGTTGTTCTTGACGAAGCATATTATGAATATGTAACAGCAGAGGATTACCCGGAAACTGTCCCGCTCTTAAAGAAGTATTCCAATTTAATGATATTGCGCACATTTTCAAAGGCTTACGGGCTGGCGGCGCTCAGAGTCGGATACGGAATTGCCGATGAGAATCTGATTCGCCTGATTGAGCCGGCAAGAGAGCCGTTTAACACGAGCCGTCTAGGCCAGGCTGCAGCGATCGCAGCGCTTGATGACCAAGCGTTTATCGCGTCCTGTGTCGAGCAAAATAAAGCAGGCCTTCAGCAATATTATGATTTTGCTCAGACTCATGGTTTAAAGTGCTACCCTTCAGAGACAAATTTTGTGTTGATTGACTGTAACCGTCCTTCCGATGATCTGTTTCAGGCTCTTCTGGAAAAAGGCTATATTGTGCGGTCAGGAAATGCATTAGGTTTCCCGACATCACTCCGGATTACGATCGGTACAAAAGAGCAAAATGAAGAAATTCTAGCCATTTTAGCTGAAATTTTATAAGAGGTGATCAGATATCACCTCTTTAGTCTATAAACCAGGTGATGACGTATGAATCGAATGAAAGACACAATATTGCTCGCCGGTCTCGGATTGATAGGCGGTTCGATTGCGTTAGCGATCAAAAAAAAGCATCCCGGCAAACGGATTATCGGAATCGATATTTCTGATGAACAGGTGGTTGCCGCTTTAAAATTAGGTGTGATTGATGAGCGTGCTAATTCATTTATTGATGGTGCGAAAGAGGCAGCTACAGTGATCATTGCGACACCTGTCGCGCAAACGCTGCTTATGCTTGATGAACTGGCTCATTCAGGTATTGAACATGAGCTTTTGATTACTGACGTAGGAAGCACAAAACAAAAAGTGGTTCATTATGCTGATCAAGTGCTGCCTACTAGATACCAATTTGTCGGAGGACATCCTATGGCGGGGTCACACAAATCAGGTGTGGCCGCTGCGAAGGAGTTCCTGTTTGAGAATGCATTTTATATTTTAACGCCAGGGGATAAAACGGAAAGACAAGCGGTAGAACAGTTGAAAAATTTGCTGAAGGGGACAAATGCCCATTTTGTAGAAATGTCACCTGAAGAGCATGATGGCGTTACAAGCATGATCAGTCATTTTCCGCATATTGTCGCAGCAAGTCTCGTTCACCAAACCCATCAGTCGGAAAAACTCTATCCGTTTGTTAAGCGTTTTGCTGCCGGCGGGTTCAGGGACATTACGAGGATTGCATCAAGCAGCCCGGCAATGTGGCGGGATATTCTATTACATAATAAAGATAAAATCTTGGACCGTTTTGATGAGTGGATGCGTGAAATCGAGACGATCCGGACATATGTAGAACATGAAGATGCCGAAAATCTATTTCAATATTTTAAAAACGCTAAGGATTATCGCGACGGGCTGCCGCTTCGGCAAAAGGGCGCAATTCCTGCATTTTACGATTTATACGTGGATGTTCCCGATCATCCGGGTGTGATTTCCGAGATAACGGCAATCTTAGCTGCGGAGCGCATCAGCATCACGAATATCCGCATTATTGAAACAAGAGAAGACATTAATGGGATTTTAAGAATCAGTTTTCAGTCTGATGACGACCGCAAACGGGCTGAACAATGCATTGAAGCCCGAGCGGAATATGAAACTTTTTATGCTGATTGAGGTGGAAAATATGAAAAGAGACAAGGTGCAGGCTTTAAACGGAGAAATACACATTCCAGGTGATAAATCCATTTCTCACCGCTCCGTCATGTTTGGCGCGCTGGCGAAAGGCACAACAACAGTTAAAAACTTTCTGCCTGGAGCGGATTGTCTGAGCACGATCGATTGTTTTAGAAAAATGGGTGTTCAAATCGAGCAAAACGGCAGCGATGTAGTGATTCACGGAAAAGGTATCGATTCCCTAAGCGAACCGGAAAGCCTTTTAGATGTCGGGAATTCAGGCACAACGATTCGCCTGATGCTCGGCATTTTGGCGGGCCGCCCATTTTATAGCGCGGTAGCTGGAGATGAAAGTATTGCCAAGCGCCCGATGAAACGTGTAACTGAGCCTTTGAAACAAATGGGGGCTAAAATCGACGGCAGATCTGGCGGGGAATTTACACCGCTGTCAGTAAGCGGCTCTTCTTTAAAAGGCATTGATTTTGTCTCGCCCGTTGCAAGCGCACAAATTAAATCGGCTGTTTTGTTGGCCGGATTACAGGCTGAGGGTACAACAACCGTCACAGAGCCTCATAAATCTCGGGACCACACTGAGCGGATGCTATCTGCTTTTGGAGTTAATCTATCTGAAGATCAAACGAGTGTTTCCATTTCTGGAGGCCAGAAACTGACAGCAACAGATATTTTTGTTCCCGGAGACATTTCTTCAGCGGCGTTTTTCCTTGCTGCGGGTGCAATGGTTCCGACCAGCAGCATAGTACTGAAAAACGTAGGGTTAAATCCGACTCGGACGGGTATCATTGACGTCCTTGAAAACATGGGGGCAAAACTTGACATCAAACCGTCTGCGGACAGCAGTGCAGAGCCTTACGGAGATTTAATCATAGAAACATCATCTCTAAAAGCGGTTGAAATCGGGGGAGATATCATTCCGCGTTTAATTGATGAAATCCCTATCATCGCGCTTCTTGCGACTCAGGCGGAAGGAACCACCGTTATTAAGGATGCGGCAGAGCTTAAAGTAAAAGAAACAAACCGTATCGACACTGTGGTTTCCGAGCTTCGTAAGCTGGGTGCTGAGATTGAACCGACAGCAGATGGAATGAAGGTTCATGGCAGACAAACGCTGAAAGGCGGCGCAACAGTGTCAAGCCATGGAGACCATCGGATCGGAATGATGCTTGGCATCGCTTCCTGTATAACGGAGGAGCCGATTGAAATCGAGCAGATAGATGCCATTCATGTCTCTTATCCAACCTTCTTCGAGCATTTAACGATGCTTTCAAACAAATCCTGAAGTTCTTGCTTCAGGATTTTTTGTGCGGATTGACTGTGAGAAATCATAATTCAAGGGAAAAAAACATAGCTTGTCTTAAAGAGGGTAAAGAAAAACGAAAAGGGGGGATTTGCTTTACTTACAAGCCAGCAGGTCAGAGAACTGCTTACCTGTACAGAGGGCAATCTTCCTTTTTTGATTTTCTATCGCAAGAACTTTTGGTAAACTAATAAGACTCAATCATTCCCTGCCGTACAATAAGCATCTTATTTGCGGGGTGACTTCGTCTGAATTATGATAAGGTTAACCCGAACAAATAAAGTATTTTGTATGGTTGATGTTGTAAAGGAAAAGAAAGGACCGGTCCGATTTGAATACATTGATTCAAGAAGCCATAAAATTAGTTGAAGCAGGTGAAACAGAAAAAGGCCTCAACACGCTCTCGAAAGCCGAAAAACAGCTCCATGATGAAGAAAAAGCCATCGCAGCCCAGCTGTATTACGAGTGGGGCAATGTAGAAAAAGCGATTTCACTCATCAGTGACTTACATGATTTATATCCAAATGAAACAGAACTGACGAATTTTTATGCTGAACTTTTAATAGATATTGACGAAGAAGAAAAAGCTCTTGCTGTGCTGGAAACGATTCCGGAAACAGATCCATCATACCCGGAAAGTTTGCTGCTCATGGCCGATCTTTATCAGATGCAGGGGTTATTTGAAGTCAGTGAACAAAAGCTTTTACAAGCAAAGTCCATTCTGGCTAATGAACCCGTCATTGATTTTGCACTGGGTGAACTTTACTTTACTCAGGGAGCCTATGCAAAAGCGGTTCACTATTTTAAAACAACGGCTGAGGAGCAGAGTGAGATCGGGGGCGTTAATGTCCATCAAAGATTGGCAGAATCGTTAAGTGCCTCAGGTGAATTTGAGGATGCCATTCCATGGTACGAGAAAGCTGCTGATGAGAATCCTGATCCTAATACAATTTTCGGCTATGGGTTTACAGCGTTACAGGCTGGGTTTGTTAAAACAGCGATTAAACAGCTGTCTGATTTGAAGGGGTTAGATCCGTCTTATTCTTCACTTTATATGCCGCTTTCGAAAAGCTATGAGGCTGAAGGAATGTATGAAGAGGCATTAAAAACGGCAAAAGAGGGTATCAGATATGATGAATACAACAAAGAACTTTTCCTCTATGCTGCAAAAATGGCCTTGAAAATCGGGAAGTCAGAAGATGGAAAAAAGCTGCTTCAGGAGGCGCTTGCGCTTGATCCGGGCTTCGTCGAAGCACTTCATACACTTCTTGCCGTGTATCATAAAGAAGAGGATTTTGAACAAATCATTGATCTTATTCAAGAGGTGCGCGGCTACGGAGAAGAAGATCCGAAATACAACTGGTATCTTGCAAGCGCGTATACCGAATTGGAGCAGTACGAGAAAGCAAAACAATCCTTTGAGGCTGCCTTTCTTCACTATCGGGAGGACAGAGATTTCTTAGATGAATACGGAAGCTTCTTGTTAGAAGAAGGCCTTCAAAAAGAAGCGCTGCCGCTTTTGAAAAAGGTTCTTGAAATTGATGGAACCAATGAAGAGCTTGAGGAAACGATTTTGCGAATCGAAGATGAATTTTCTAGATAAGCAGGAATGTTCACCATTCATGTGGAACATATAAGTATATAGATTATACGAACGATAGAGGAGGGAATTACATGCAGACCCCTGTTTCTGTCAATGAGAAAAAAGATTTTATCCGTTGGTTTTTAAACCATTATCAGTTAAAGCGCCGAGAGTGCGTTTGGATCTTGAACTACTTAATGAGCCATGATTCTCTCATGGAGAAGGTTCATTTTGTAGAGCAGGCAGAATTTTGCCCGAGAGGCATTATCATGTCAACGCATTGTGTTGAAGAAGTTCCGTTTCGGTTCTATAAAGAGAGTGTCATGACAACCGACGCGGAAAAATCTTTTCATGATATTAGATTAAATAAACAGCAGGATTTGTTTATCCAGCTTAATTTCCGTTCAGCTTACAGCTCACCTGAGTATGCGGCGGTGCTGGAGTCCAATCCGCATATTCCGAAGGATCTGTTTGGGAACAAAAAAGATCAGGGGTTGGCTGAACAAATTTTGGAGCACGCTATTTCTACGTTCCAAAGAGAAAAATTATTAAAAGATATTGACGACGCGCTCGATCGTCATGATAAAGAAGCATTTGAACAATTATCGCGCCAATTGAATCAGCTCACATAATATGACCAGCCTTGCAGCGTACTGCAGGGCTTGTTGTCGTAAAGGGGGAGAACGATGAGGTGGAGAATCACTGATGCCAAGGACTACTTACAAGCTAAAGACTACATTGACACCGCTGTCATTCCACTAATTAACATAAGGGTAGGCGTTCATTTCAAAATGGCGGCCGAAAAAGGCGAATTCACGCAGCTTTTGTCAGAGGAACTGGAAAGGCAGTTAAAGGGACGGGTATATTTATTGCCCCCTTATACATATGTTGATAGAAATGAAAAAACCGTTCAAGGGCTTCAGGAGTTGCGGGAAGAGCTCTTATCAGAATTCCCGCACGTTGTGCTGCTCACGTCTGACGAAAATTGGAAAAGTGAGAATGCATTAGGCAACATCATTGTCACACCGTCTGTTCCGCTAGAGCATTTGAAGGATTCTTTAAAAAGAAAAATATTAGATGAACGCACCGCTGAAATTTTGAACGTTTTGTTACAGATGTGGAGCGTTTCATAAAAACACTTACATTTCCTTATGAACAATATTTTGGCTATATTGACCTTGCTGAGAGATTCATATATTATGAGGGTGTCTAGAGTTATTGCAATATTTTCTATTTTAGTCAGTTTGCAGGGGTGACCTAGAGGGGGGAGAAAAGATGGGCGGAAAACATGATATATCCAGACGTCAATTTTTAAATTATACGCTTACGGGCGTAGGGGGTTTTATGGCGGCTAGTATGCTCATGCCTATGGTTCGCTTTGCACTCGACCCGGTATTAAAATCGACAGGAAAGCAAGACATGGTTCAGGTTGTCAGCGTAGATGAGCTGACAGAAGAGCCGCAGCGCTTTGATTTCAAAATTAATCAAGTCGATGCCTGGTATGAGTCAGAAGAGTCAAGATCAGCCTGGGTCTTTAAAAACGGGGACGAAATTGTAGCGCTATCGCCGATTTGTAAACATTTAGGATGTACGGTGAACTGGAATAGCGATCCTAAAAATCCGAATAAATTCTTTTGTCCATGCCATTACGGACTCTATGAAAAGGACGGCACCAATGTCCCGGGCACGCCGCCGCTTGCGCCTCTTGATCATTATGAGCAAGAAGTAAAAGACGGCTTCCTGTATCTTGGAAAAGCAAAGCCTAAGGGGGAAGGGTGACATGCTGAACAAAATTTATGACTGGGTAGATGAACGGCTTGATATTACACCGATGTGGAGGGATATTGCCGATCACGAAGTACCGGAACATGTGAATCCCGCCCATCATTTCTCTGCGTTTGTGTATTGCTTTGGGGGACTGACGTTTTTTGTAACCGTTATCCAAGTGTTATCTGGAATGTTTTTAACCATGTACTATGTACCTGATATTAAAAATGCATGGGAATCGGTATATTATTTGCAAAATGAAGTGGCATTCGGCCAGATTGTCAGGGGAATGCACCACTGGGGTGCGAGCCTGGTCATTGTGATGATGTTTTTACATACACTGAGGGTCTTTTTTCAAGGGGCTTATAAAAAGCCGCGCGAGCTGAACTGGATTGTCGGTGTGCTGATCTTTTTTGTCATGCTCGGACTTGGCTTTACAGGCTATTTGCTTCCGTGGGACATGAAGGCTTTGTTTGCAACAAAAGTCGGGCTGCAGATCGCTGAAGCCACGCCTTTGATCGGGACGCAGGTCAAAACACTCCTTGCGGGGCACCCGGATATTGTAGGCGCCCAAACGCTGACTAGGTTTTTTGCGATCCATGTATTCTTTCTTCCTGCCGCATTGTTCGGGCTGATGGCCGCACACTTTATTATGATCCGGAAGCAGGGGATTTCAGGACCGCTTTAAACTGTTGATCTGCGAATAAAAGGGAGGGGATGACATGCACCGGGGCAAAGGGATGAAATTTGTAGGCGATTCAAGGATACCGGCTGAAAAAAAACCGAATATACCGAAGGATTATTCGGAGTATCCGGGTAAAACAGAGGCTTTCTGGCCAAATTTCTTGTTGAAGGAATGGATGGTTGGCGCTGTCTTTCTCATCGGTTTTCTTGTTTTGACAATTGTGCATCAGCCGCCTTTGGAGCGGATGGCGGACCCGACTGATACGGGTTATATTCCGCTGCCGGATTGGTATTTTCTTTTCTTATACCAGCTGTTGAAATATGAATACGCCGCTGGGAGCTTTACAGTGGTCGGCGCCATGATTATGCCGGGACTTGCTTTCGGCGCCCTGCTTTTGGCGCCATTTCTTGACAGAGGAACGGAAAGAAGGCCATGGAAACGTCCTGTTGCTGTCGGTATGATGCTTCTGGCCATTTCTGCGGCTGTATTTTTGACATGGCAGTCAGTCGCGACTCATGACTGGGCCAAGGCCGAAGAACAGGGGAAAATCACAAAAGAAGCCGACATTGACACCAATGCAGAAGGATATAAGATTTTTAAGGAGCAGGGCTGTATTTCTTGCCATGGGGATAACCTTCAAGGGGGAGCGGCCGGGCCTTCATTGGTGGACACTGGACTGAAACCGGAAGAAATCAAAAAAATCGCTGTTGATGGGAAAGGCCAAATGCCGGCGGGTGTGTTTAAAGGGAATGATAAGCAGCTCGAAGAACTTGCGAAATTTATTTCGGAAACAACCGCTAAATAACATATTGTGAATTGTCAAATGGAAGGATATACTTTTACTATCAGAAGCTGACCGGGCGTCAGCTTTTTTATATGGACACATTATTTTTTACAGACTGAGAGTTGATATGATGTGAAATGGTTTCAATATGTATTAGGACAGCGACCGCTGCTGATTCTTGTCTTAGCCATTAATTTTCTGGGGACGGTTTACGGGTACTATTGGTACTTGCCGCAGCTTATGGAGACACCGGCCCGTTTCTTGATTTTTGTTCCGGACAGTCCGACAGCAACGTTTTTCTTTCTGTTTGTGCTGCTCGCCTTTATCATGAAACGGAACGCCCCGCTCTTTGAGGCGCTTGCGCTAGTCACCCTCGTCAAGTACGGCCTGTGGGCGGTCGCGATGAATCTTCTTGTGCTGGCTGTAACAGGCGACTTGCCGTGGGAGGGTTATATGCTGATCGCCTCGCATTTTGCCATGGCAGTCCAGGGCGTGTTGTACAGCCCGTATTATCGCTTTTCTATTTGGCATCTTGCAATTGCTGCAGTCTGGACGCTGCATAACGATGTCATTGATTACTTATTTGACATGATGCCTCAATACTCTATGCTTTCTGATTATATGACAGATATAGGATACGGAACATTTTGGCTGAGCATCTTTTCAATCGGGCTGGCTTACTTTTTAGTGGTTTCGAAAAAGCAAAGAAAGCTTGAGCTGATGTAAAGACAATGTTGGTCTATCCTTGTCCCTTTCTTCATAATCTGTAAGGAGAGAGAGTGGGAGGGACCTGCATGAAACGAAAGCTGACGATCTGTTTGTTGCTTGCTCTTATTTTTTATAGTGGAAATGCCAAGGCTGCAGAGCGGGGAAGTCTCGAAGAATTAAATGATTTATCCGATACGGTCTTTCAAATGACCCGCCAGTCAAAATATGAAGAGGCGCTGCAAGTCCTTGCTTATTTCGAAAAAACATTAAAATCCGCTGAAAAAAAACAGCAAGACCCCATGCTAACCGGAGCCCAAATCCGTCAAATTACACTGGGCTATAACGATATGCTGCGGAGCTTAAAGCGGACCGATACATCAGATATGCAAAAACTCAGGGCAGCCGCACAATTCAGAATGCTGATGGATGCGGTTGAGAATCGATCTGATCCGCTTTGGGGCTCATTGGAAAAACCGATTATGGAAGCCTTTGCTGAACTGAAGCAGGATGTTCAAAGCAATGAGCGTACGAGCTTTCATGAAAAGTGGAATGAATTTATCAGTTTATATGATTTGATTTATCCCAGCCTAACAATCGATGTATCAGAGGATCAGCTTGAAACAGTGGGAAAACATATAGATGTCATTGAGCAAGAGGAATTTCAGCAGATGACCGAGAGTACGAAGCTTGAACGGCTATCCCTTCTTCAGCATGATCTAAAAAACGTATTTGACAGGGTTGAGGAGGATGATGCTGACCCGTCCTTATTATGGGTGATCATCACGACCGGCAGTATCATTATTACTGCTCTCACCTATGTCGGCTACAGAAAGTACAAAGCCGAGAAAAATAAGCTGAAAAAACGGGACTACCCTAAATAATATGAGGGGCGGCTCTTGCCGCCTCAGATTGTTGACAAAGTCATAAAACGGTTTTCGTTTTATGACTTTGTCATTATCAGCGTGATTGAAAACCTTTGAAGTCTAGAAAGAACGAGCATTGGAGCGCAGCGAATGTAATCATTCGTGAACACCAACGCGCAGGACTGACAACGAATGCGAGGGTTTGTCGCCACGCTGGGGCGGCTGCTGCCGCCTTTTTTTGATCAAATATCAACGGGGAAGCGGATTTTTATTTTCATCAAGCGTAAATCCTTCTCCGAGCACATCATGAACATCGCTTACCGCCACAAAGGCGTGAGGATCAAGGGAGTTTATTACACTTTTCAGCATCACCAATTCGTTTTTCGGCACCACACAATACAGAACATCCATGTCCTCTTTTGTATAGGAACCCTGTCCTTTCAAAATGGTGACGCCTCGTTCCATTTCTTCAAGAATCTTTTTTTGAATCAGATCGTTTTTCGCTGAGATGATCGTAGCGCCTTTAGCGGTGTATCCGCCTTCCTGTATAAAATCAATGAGTCTTGCCGCTACAAATACGGCCACCAGGGTATACATCGCTTCTTTATAGGAGAGATAAGTAAGCAAAGACAAAATGATGACACAGGCATCAAAAGCAAACATCGTTCTGCCCATCGGAATCCCAAAATACTTATTGACCAATCGGGCGATGATATCAACTCCGCCTGTCGTACCGCCAAACTTAAATATAATTCCTAATCCGGCTCCGATAAACACACCGGCAAATAAAGCAGCGAGCGCTAAATCATGCTGAAGCGGCATATGTATTTCATATCGCTGAAAAATACTGAGGAACAGAGATAAGGCGACAGTCCCGACAAGGGTATAAACAAACATTGTTTTGCCGAGCAAACGCCAGCCGATAAAAAAGATCGGGATGTTTAAAACCAAATTCGAGATAGAGGGGCTGATATGGAAAAGGGCATAAAGCAAAAGCGTAATACCTGTAAAACCGCCCTCAGCTAAATTGTTCTGCATATTGAAATGAACCAAGCCGAATGAAAAAATTGCCGCTCCGATTAAAATAAAAAATATGTTTTTTAATCTAATTTCTCCAAGCATCACACAAAACCCCTTTTCCTTCCATTGGATAGCGTTTATATTATAGTGGATGAAAAAGAAAACAGCAAACGTGCTTAAACATTTGTCAAACGTATCTGAATTAGCTAACATGTAAGAGGATGATAGGAGGTTTCGTGCAGTGAGTGAGAAAACAATGAAGGACATACAGGCTGAAGTAGACCGTTACATCGGCCAATTTAAAGAAGGATATTTCAGCCCGCTTGCCATGATGGCGAGGCTGACCGAAGAACTGGGCGAGCTTGCCAGAGAAGTCAATCATCGTTATGGAGAAAAACCAAAAAAAGCGACTGAAGATGATAAAAGCATGGAAGAGGAAATGGGCGACGTACTGTTTGTGTTGGTTTGTTTAGCCAACTCACTAGATATTTCATTAGAAGAAGCCCACGACCGAGTCATGTATAAATTTAATACGAGAGATAAAGATCGCTGGACTAGAATAGAAGAAGGAAAGTAGAGGAGATCAAGATGTCAAACGAAACAATTAAAGTTGTCATTGCAGGACCGCGTGGAAGAATGGGGCAGGAAGCTGTTAAATTGGCGGAACGCACACCTCATTTTGACCTTGTCGGGGCCATAGATCATACATACGACCAGCAAAGATTATCTGATGTGATGTCTGTTGAGTCAGATGCTCTCATTTACACAGATATCCATGCCTGCTTTACACAAACACAGCCGGATGTCTTAATTGATTTAACAACGCCTGAAATCGGGAAAGTACATACAAAAATGGCGTTAGAGTACGGAATTCGTCCGGTTGTCGGAACAACCGGTTTCTCAGAAGATGATGTAAAAGAGCTGATGTCTCTAACAGAAGAGAAGGGAATCGGAGCCATCATTGCTCCAAACTTCGCACTTGGTGCGGTGTTGATGATGAAATTTTCGAAAATGGCTGCCAACTACTTTGAGGATGTTGAGATTATTGAGCTTCATCATGACCAGAAGCTTGACGCGCCAAGCGGAACGGCGCTTAAAACAGCGGAAATGATTTCAGAAGTCCGAAAAGAAAAACAGCAAGGACACCCTGATGAAAAAGAAATTCTCCCTGGAGCGAGAGGAGCGGAGCAAAACGGTATCCGCTTGCACAGTGTCCGTCTTCCGGGGCTGGTCGCACATCAGGAAGTCATGTTCGGCATGGATGGCCAAACGCTTCAGATCCGCCACGATTCCTATAACCGCGCTTCTTTTATGTCAGGGGTTAAACTGTCAGTCGAACAAGTCATGAAGATTGACCAGCTTGTGTACGGATTAGAAAATATCATGGATTAGACAGGGGGATAAATGATGAAAATTGCTTTAATCGCGCATGACAAGAAAAAACAGGATATGGTTCAATTTACGACTGCCTATCGCAATATTTTGAGGCAGCACGAGCTATACGCAACCGGCACAACAGGGTTGAAAATTCAAGAGGCGACAGGACTTCAAATTGAACGTTTTCAATCCGGTCCTTTAGGGGGAGACCAGCAAATCGGCGCACTGATCGCGGCCAACGCACTCGACCTTGTCATCTTTTTGCGCGACCCGCTGACCGCGCAGCCGCATGAACCGGATGTCTCGGCATTAATCCGGTTATGCGACGTGTATTCCATTCCGCTCGCCACTAATATGGGTACTGCGGAGATTCTAGTCCGCACACTTGATGAAGGTGTTTTTGAATTCCGCAATCTTCTAAGGGGAGAAGAGCCGAATGTATAATGCTGACGTTCTTGCTTTTGGCGCCCACAGTGATGATGTCGAGATTGGAATGGGCGGCACAATCGCAAAGTTTGTCAAACAGGGAAAAAAAGTAATGATATGCGATTTGACTGAAGCGGAACTCTCTTCAAACGGAACGGTCAGTTTGCGGAAAGAGGAAGCAGCTGAAGCAGCCCGTATATTAGGTGCAGAAAAAAGAATGCAACTAACGTTTCCAGACCGCGGCCTGATGATGAGTGACCAGGCCATTCGGGCGATTGTCAGTGTGATCAGAACCTGCCGGCCCAAAGCGGTCTTTATGCCATATAAAAAGGATCGCCATCCGGATCACGGCAACGCCGCTGCACTGGTGGAAGAAGCAATCTTTTCCGCAGGAATCCACAAATATAAAGACGAAAAAAGCCTTCCCGCACATAAAGTAAGCAAGGTTTACTACTATATGATAAATGGTTTTCATCAGCCTGATTTTGTCATTGATATTTCGGATACAATAGAGGCCAAGAAACAGAGCCTTAATGCCTACAAAAGCCAGTTTATGCCGTCTGAGGATTCCGTTTCAACGCCTTTGACCAATGGCTATATCGAGATCGTTGAAGCCAGAGAAAAGCTTTACGGTAAAGAAGCGGGTGTGGGGTATGCGGAAGGTTTCTTTTCAAAACGGATGCTGATGCTCGATCATGATGTGCTTGGGGGCGAACAATGAAAAAACTGAAAATAGGGATCACATGCTATCCGAGCGTCGGAGGCTCAGGGATCATTGCGACAGAACTGGGGAAGCAGCTTGCTGAAAAAGGACATGAAATCCATTTTATTACGTCAAGCATTCCGTTTAGATTGAATACATATCACCCCAATATTCATTTTCATGAGGTTGAGGTTAATCAGTATGCTGTTTTTAAGTACCCACCGTATGATTTGACATTGGCAAGCAAAATCGCCGAAGTGGCGGAACGGGAGAATTTAGACATTATCCATGCTCACTACGCTTTGCCGCATGCGGTTTGCGCCTATCTTGCAAAGCAGATGCTGAAACGCAACATTGGTATTGTGACAACATTGCACGGCACGGATATTACGGTGCTTGGCTATGATCCGTCTCTAAAAGATCTTATCCGTTTTGCCATTGAGGCATCAGACAGGGTGACTGCTGTCTCCTCAGCGCTTGCAGCCGAAACGTACGATTTAATTAAGCCGGAGAAAAAAATAGAAACGATTTATAACTTTATAGACGAGCGCGTATATTTGAAGAAAAACACAGCGGTGATTAAAGAGAAACATGGTATTTTACCAGACGAAAAAGTCGTCATCCATGTGTCCAACTTCAGAAAGGTCAAACGTGTACAGGATGTCATCCGTGTGTTCCGGAATATCGCCGGCAAAACGAAAGCGAAGCTGCTTTTAGTCGGGGATGGACCGGAGAAGTCGACGGCCTGTGAGCTTGTCAGAAAATATGGATTGGAAAACCAAGTCTTAATGCTTGGAAATCAAGACCGTGTTGAGGAGCTTTATTCTATTAGCGACCTGAAACTGCTGCTGTCTGAAAAAGAAAGCTTCGGCCTTGTGCTGCTTGAAGCGATGGCTTGCGGGGTGCCTTGTATCGGAACGAACATTGGCGGCATTCCGGAGGTTATTAAGAACAATGTGAGCGGATTTTTGGTAGATGTCGGCGATGTTGCAGCGGCAACAGCCTGCGCGCTGCGAATTTTAGAGGATGAACAGCTAAGCACCTGTTTTACAAAGGCGGCAATGGAGATGCTGAAAAATGAATTTTCCTCACGAAAAATTGTCAGCCAGTATGAACAGATTTATGCCGATTTAGCAGAACCGGAGTGATCATATGGAACAAGTTTTTATCAAAGCGCTTCCCGTGCTGTGCACCTTAATCGAAGCGGGGCACCAAGCTTATTTTGTCGGAGGCGCAGTACGAGACAGCTATATGGGACGAAAGATCGGGGATGTCGATATCGCAACCGATGCGGCACCGGATCAAGTAGAACGGCTGTTTCTGCGGACCGTTGATGTAGGAAAAGAGCACGGAACCATTATTGTGCTCTGGGAAAATGAAACCTATGAAGTCACGACATTCCGGACTGAATCAGAGTATGAAGATTATAGACGGCCGTCAGACGTGCAATTTATCACATCTTTAGAAGAGGATTTAAAACGCAGGGATTTGACGATCAATGCGATGGCCATGACTGCGGAAGCGCAGGTGCTCGATTATTTTGGCGGCAAAAAAGATATTGATCAGAAACTGATTCGAACCGTCGGAAAGCCTGAGGACAGATTTCAAGAGGATGCGCTTCGTATGCTGAGAGCTGTGCGTTTTATGAGCCAACTCGGCTTCACACTTTCACCTGATACAGAAGAAGCAATCACGAAGGAAAAAACACTGCTGTCCCATATTTCAGTCGAACGAAAAACAGTAGAGTTCGAGAAGCTGTTGCAGGGAAGTGCATCCCGCCGGGCGATTCAGACACTTGTTCAAACGGGGCTGTATGAGGAACTGCCTGGACTATATCATAAAAGAGAGAATCTGATTGAAGCGAGTCAGTTTCCGTTTTACTCTTTAACATCCCGTGAGGAACTCTGGGCTGCGCTTTTAATTGACCTTGATATAGCCTGGAAAGATGCCCCGCTTTTCCTGAAAGCCTGGAAGCTTCCAGGAAAAGTGATGAAGGAAGCTATTCACATTGCGCACACATATGGCGAGCGCCTTAACGCTATGTCAATGTACAAGGCTGGGGAAAAAGCGCTTCTTTCAGCCGCCAAAATATCGCAGCTTCGGCAAAACGGAAAACTTGATAAAGAAAAATTGAAAGCCATTCAAGAGACTTATCAAAGGCTGCCGATAAAAAGCCTTAAGGATCTTGATTTCACAGGTAAGGATTTGCTTGCGCTGCGAAACCGGCCTGCCGGAAAATGGGTGTCGGAAGAATTACAGCGGATCGAGCAGGCGGTTGTAACAGGAAAGCTCTCCAATCAAAAGAAACACATAGAGGAGTGGCTGAAGACATGCGGTCAACATTAAGAAAAGACCTTATTGAATTATTTTCTCAAGCAGGAAGTGAATTTATTTCAGGCCAAAAAATCAGTGATGTCCTTGGCTGTTCCAGGACTGCTGTGTGGAAGCATATTGAAGAGCTTCGAAAAGAGGGCTATGAAGTTGAAGCTGTTACAAGAAAAGGATATCGGCTCATCAAAAAGCCGGGGAAACTCAGTGAAAGTGAAATTCGCTTCGGTCTGAAAACGGAAGTGATGGGCCAGCATCTTATTTATCATGACGTTCTAGCAAGCACGCAAAAAACGGCGCATGAGTTTGCGAATAATAACGCACCGGAGGGCACTCTTGTAGTGGCTGACAAACAAACAGCCGGCAGGGGGAGAATGTCAAGGGTATGGCATTCACAAGAGGGAAACGGTGTTTGGATGAGCCTGATTTTGCGGCCTGATACTCCCCTCCAAAAAACACCGCAGCTCACACTGTTAGCCGCAGTAGCCGTTGTGCAAGGGATAGAAGAGGCAGCAGGCATCCAAACGGATATAAAATGGCCTAATGATATTTTGATTAACGGAAAAAAAACTGTCGGCATCTTAACAGAAATGCAGGCTGAGGAAGACCGCGTGCGTTCGGTCATTATCGGGATCGGCATTAACGTGAACCAGCAGCCAGCCGACTTTCCGGATGAATTGAAGGACATCGCGACAAGCCTCAGCCAAGCCGCCGGAAAAAAAGTTGACCGGGCCGGTGTCATCCAGCATATTTTGCTTTCCTTCGAAAAACGGTACCGTGATTATATGACACACGGTTTTACGCCGATTAAGCTTTTATGGGAGAGCTATGCGCTGGGAATCGGCACACATATGAGAGCAAGAACGTTAAACGGAACCTTTTATGGGAAGGCGTTAGGTATTGATGATGAAGGCGTCCTCCTTCTAGAAACGACGGAAGGCATTAAAAAAATCTATTCTGCCGATATAGAATTGGGTTAATGTGTTGGTAGAAGCCCGTTGATTTTGATATACTTCCATTGGGCAGTATCGCCTGCGAACTGCACCTATTATAAAAATAGATAGTCATTGCAGCAGTCTGCCTTGATCCAAAAAGGACTGGGACAGAGGGATGAAACTCGCCGAACTTTAGAAAGTGAAGAATCCTTCTCGTGTAACGGAAGGTTTTTTGGCTTGTATAAGAAGTAGGCAGCTCATCTCCTCTAAACATGAGGAGGAGAAAACATGAAAACAAAGCTCGATTTTCTAAAAATGAAGGAGACTGAAGAACCGATTGTGATGCTGACCGCTTATGATTATCCGGCAGCTAAGCTTGCTGAACAAGCGGGAGTTGACATGATTTTAGTCGGTGATTCACTCGGAATGGTCGTCCTTGGCCTTGATTCAACTGTCGGCGTGACGGTTCAAGACATGATCCATCATACGAAAGCCGTTAAAAGGGGCGCACCACATACATTTATCGTAACGGATATGCCATTTATGTCTTATCACCTGTCCAAGGAGGATACGCTGAAAAATGCAACCGCTATCGTTCAGGAAAGCGGGGCTGACGCACTGAAGCTTGAGGGCGGAGAAGGCGTATTTGAATCCATTCGCGCATTGACGCTTGGGGGCATTCCGGTAGTCAGTCACTTAGGCCTCACACCACAGTCAGTCGGTGTATTGGGCGGATATAAAGTACAGGGAAAAGATGAACAAAGCGCTAAAAAATTAATAGAAGACAGTATAAAATGCGAAGAAGCGGGAGCCATGATGCTTGTGCTGGAATGTGTCCCTGCAGAACTCACAGCCAAAATTACAGAGATGCTAAGCATACCTGTCATCGGAATCGGGGCCGGTGTGAAAGCGGACGGACAAGTTCTCGTTTATCATGATATTATCGGCCACGGTGTAGAGAGAACACCTAAATTTGTAAAGCAATATACGCAAATTGACGAAACAATCGAAAACGCAATCAGCGGATATGTCCAGGATGTAAGACAGCGTGCTTTCCCTGAACAAAAGCATTCCTTTCAAATGAATCAGACAGTGCTGGACGGCTTGTACGGAGGAAAATAAGATGAGACAGATTACAGATATTTCACAGCTCAAAGAAGCCATAAGACAATATCAGTCAGAGGGGAAGTCAATCGGATTTGTACCGACGATGGGCTTTCTGCATGAAGGGCATTTAACCCTTGCAGACAAAGCAAGACAAGAAAATGACGCCGTCGTTATGAGTATTTTTGTAAATCCCGCGCAATTCGGCCCTCATGAGGATTTTGAGGCATATCCGCGCGATATTGAGCGTGATGCGGCCCTTGCAGAAAACGCTGGAGTCGATATTCTGTTTACGCCTAGTGCTCATGATATGTATCCCGGCGAAAAGAATGTCACGATTCACGTCGAAAGACGCACAGACGTTTTATGCGGACGCTCAAGAGAAGGACATTTTGACGGTGTTGCAATTGTATTGACAAAGCTGTTCAATCTTGTGCAGCCGACCCGCGCCTATTTCGGTTTAAAGGATGCACAGCAGGTGGCAGTTGTTGATGGCTTAATCAGCGATTTCTTCATGAATATTGAACTGGTTGCTGTTGATACAGTCAGAGAGGAAGACGGCTTAGCCAAAAGCTCCCGCAATGTATACTTAACAGCTGAGGAAAGAAAAGAAGCGCCTAAGCTATATCGGGCCCTTCAAACAAGTGCGGAACTGATCAGAGCCGGTGAAAGAGACCCTGAAGCTGTGATAAAAGCTGCGAAAGAAATCATTGAAACGACAAGCGGGACCATTGACTATGTGGAGCTATATTCCTATCCGGAACTTGAACCTGTGAACAATATAGAAGGAAAGATCATTCTGGCAGTTGCAGTTGCTTTTTCAAAAGCGCGTTTAATAGATAATATTATTATTGATATTCGAGAAATGGAGAGAATATAATATGTATCGCACGATGATGAACGGCAAGCTTCACAGGGCAACCGTTACTGAAGCAAATCTGAACTATGTGGGAAGCATTACAATTGATGAAGATCTCATTGATGCGGTGGGAATGCTTCCTAATGAAAAAGTGCAAATTGTGAATAATAATAATGGAGCACGTTTGGAAACGTATATTATTCCTGGTGAACGCGGAAGCGGCGTCATCTGTTTAAATGGTGCAGCCGCGCGCCTTGTGCAGGAAGGAGATAAGGTTATTATCATCTCCTACAAAATGATGTCTGATCAAGAAGCGGCAAGCCATGAGCCGAAAGTGGCTGTTTTGAATGATCAAAACAAAATTGAACAAATGCTGGGGAACGAACCGGCCCGTACAATTTTGTAGAAGAAAAGCCCCCTTTATCGGGGGTTTTCTTTTAAGATTTCAAGGGTAAAACGGTTTTGCCGCTCCATTTCCGTACAAAACGTGTTACACTTTTGTCGTATGCAAGAATTGAGGTGTCCATTTTAATGAATAAGCAACGGTTCGTTGTTATAGATGTAGAAACAACAGGGAATTCGCCAAAAAAAGGCGATAAAATCATACAAATCGCAGCGGTTGTAATCGAAAATGGACAAATTACTGAGCGGTTTTCAAAATACATCAATCCAAATAAATCCATTCCTGCTTTTATTGAGCAGCTTACAGGAATCTCGAATCAAATGGTAGAGCATGAACAGCCGTTTGAGGCTGTCGCTGAGGAAGTGTTTCATTTGCTTGACGGCTCTTATTTTGTCGCCCACAATATCCATTTCGATCTTGGGTTTGTCAAGTATGAGTTACATAAAGCGGGCTTTCAGCTGCCAGATTGTGAAGTGCTGGATACTGTCGAGCTCTCCCGTATTGTTTTTCCTGGGTTTGAAGGGTATAAGCTAACCGAATTAAGCGAGGAGCTTCAACTGCGGCATGATCAGCCGCATCGGGCTGACAGCGACGCTGAAGTAACTGGGCTTATTTTTTTGAAAATCCTTGAAAAGCTGCGGCAGCTTCCTTATCCGACGTTAAAACAGTTAAGAAGGCTTTCGCAGCATTTTATCAGTGATCTGACGCATTTGTTGGATATGTTCATTTATGAAAACAAACATACTCAAATACCGGGCTATGCGCGCTTTTCTTCCTTTTCTGTCAGAGAACCAGAATCAATCGATGAACGTGCCGATGAGAACGGGAATTTTTCATTTGAGTTGGAAAATTGGGAAGCAGGCAATGAAAAAGCGCTGTCAGAGTTAATGCCCGGGTATGAAAAAAGAGCAGGCCAAATGATGATGATGAAAGAGGTGGCTGAAGCGTTTGCCAATCGTGAGCATGCGCTGATTGAAGCTCCTCCGGGGATCGGAAAAACAATTGGCTACCTTATTCCGGCTGCGCTTTTTGCCAAGAAATCAAAAAAGCCGGTCATTATCAGCACGTATTCAACGCTTTTACAGCAGCAGATTTTGACAAAGGATTTGCCGATAGTCCAAGAGCTGTTTCCATTTCCGGTAACAGCGGCGATCCTAAAAGGGCAATCGCATTATGTATGCCTGTATAAATTCGAGCAAGTGCTTCACGAAGAAGATGATAATTATGATGCCGTACTGACAAAGGCACAGCTCCTCGTTTGGCTGACAGAAACAAACACAGGAGATGTAGCTGAACTGAATCTGCCTTCTGGCGGGAAATTGCTGTGGGACAGATTGGCTTATGACGATGATTCCTATAAAAGAAGCCGTCATGAGAGTGTAACCGGCTTTTATGAGCGCGCCAAGCAGGTTGCCATGCGGTCCGATTTGGTGATTACCAACCATTCCCTTCTGCTGACCAATGAAGGCAGCCAGAAAAAAAGACTCCCTGAAAGCGGCACATTTATTATCGATGAAGCGCATCATTTTGAGCGTGCGGCGAGCGAACATTTAGGGAGAAGAGCCACGTACATAGAATTACATTCTAAATTGAACCGAATCGGCACCCTGAAGGAACAGGGGCTTCTAAAAAAGTTGAGACAGCTATTCCAGCGAAACAGTCTGCCAGTTGATTCTTTTTTCGAATTGGAAGAGTGGATTCAGCATATCCAGGCAGAAAGTGATGCTTTCTTCAGCTCTGTGCATTCTTTTGTCAAACGAAGAAAACCTAAAGAAGACTTAAACCGTCTAGTCTATAAGGTGAACAAAGAAAGCCAAGATAACAGCTGGCTGATGTTAACGGATGGAGCTGAAAGGCTTTGTTCCATGCTGACACATTTGCACCAGCTTTTTGAGGCACAGTCGGTCCTGATGCAACAACATCTGACGAGTATGAAGAGCAAAACCGCCTTTTTAGCCGATGAATACCAAAAGGTCATGAAAGGCTTGCAGCTTTATTGTCAAACGTTGCAGCAGCTGTTCTTTGACTCTGATGACGATGAAGCCGTTTGGATTGAAATAGACGCAAAGGGAGCAAAAAATGCGGTGGCCATTTACGCACAGCCGCTTGAACCAGGTGAACTCCTTGCTGATCAGTTTTTCGCTCGCAAAAACAGTGTGGTTCTGACATCTGCAACCCTTGCTGTCGAAGATTCTTTTCAATTTATGATTGAACGTCTCGGTCTGGATGACTTTTTCCCGCGGACCATGAGAATTGAGCCGCCTTTTTCTTACGATGACCGCATGCGGGTGATGATTCCAAAAGAAATGAAATCAATCCAAGATACGGGGCAAACTGAATTTATACAGGATACAGCCCGTTACATCGAACTGATGGCAAAGGAAAAACAGCCTAAAATCCTTGTGCTGTTTACATCCCATGATATGCTGAAAAAAGTTCATCAGGAGCTTAAGCACGCAATGAGTGCTTCCGGCATTCAGCTCTTGGCGCAAGGGATTACAGGCGGAAGTCCCGGCAAACTGATGAAAACTTTTAAAACATCAAACCAGGCGATCCTGCTAGGTACAAATCACTTTTGGGAAGGCGTTGATTTTCCTGGTGATGAGCTGACAACGGTAATGATCGTGAGGCTTCCATTCCGCTCCCCTGATCATCCGCTTCATGCTGCGAAATGCGAGCTTGCCCGAAAGCAAGGGCAAAACCCGTTTCAAACCGTATCACTTCCGGAAGCTGTGCTGACCTTCAAACAAGGAATCGGCCGCTTGCTCCGGGCAGCGGGAGACAAAGGAACGATTGTCATCTTGGACAGACGAATTAAGACGGCTGGTTATGGCCGGCTGTTCCTTGAGGCTTTGCCGACAACATCCGTACATGAAGTGACTGACAGCGAGCTTGAGGCATATGTTTCAGGGGAAAATGGATAAAAGCCGCATAAAGCGGCTTTGGCGGTGTGGGAGTAGGATGGTGTTTTATTTAAAAGCGGGTATTGCCGCTCTGTGATACTAGTATGGCGTGTCCTGAAATGGAGTATGACTAACAATATTTGTTCAAACTGGAGGATGAAAAAATGGAAAGCAAAATCGAGATTTTATCAACAATTAATGTAGAGCATTCTGACGACCTGTATAAAATTGTAGACACATTGAATCGGACACTGAAAAGAGATAATCTGATGTTCGGCCTTGCACTGGATGAGGAAAACAACAACCAAGCCGTTTTTACCATTTATCGTACGTAGGTGAGAAGATGAGAAAAAAAGCATTAATATTTACCGCCATTTTTGGTATTATTTTTTTAGCAGTACTTCTTGTCTCGGCAAGCATCTATAGATCAGCCATGGCACAAAAGGAAGAGGGGCACGAAGCAGCAGCTGCTGAAGCTAAAAAAGAAACCGATCTCGCCAACGTTGATCAAGTCGAAACATTTGTCGGAAAAGAAAAATATTATATTGTAAAAGGAACGGACAAAAAAGGAAGCAAATTTTATGTCTGGGTTCCTGCTGATAAAAAAGCAAAAATTCTCTCAAAAGAAGCAAAAGAGGGAATCTCGGAAGACAAAGCGGCGAAAATCATACAGGATGAAGGGCTGGTTTCAAAGCGAAAAGAGGTTCATTTGGCAAGAGAGGAAAATGTTCTGCTTTGGGAAGTAACTTACTTAGACAAGGAAGGCCAATACAGTTTAAGTTATGTGGACTTTACAACTGGAAAGATTCTCAAGAATATGACGCCTTAAAGACGAATTAGGGGGAGTTCAAGTTGAAACTGGCAAAAAGAGTATCCGCATTAACACCGTCTACCACACTGGCTATCACAGCAAAAGCGAAGGAACTGAAAGCGGCAGGCCATGATGTCATCGGCTTAGGAGCAGGCGAACCTGACTTCAATACACCGCAGCACATTATTGATGCCGCTTTGCGTTCTATGAATGAAGGCCATACGAAATACACGCCTTCAGGTGGTCTGGCTGAACTCAAAAACAGCATTGCTGAGAAATTTAAACGTGACCAGAATATTGAATACAAACCGTCTCAAATCATTGTCTGCACTGGTGCTAAACATGCGCTGTACACCCTTTTCCAAGTGATTTTGGATGAAGGAGATGAAGTCATTATACCAACGCCTTACTGGGTGAGCTATCCAGAACAGGTAAAACTCGCTGGCGGAAAACCTGTTTATGTAGAGGGGCTTGAGGAAAATCATTTCAAAATTTCTCCTGAACAGCTGAAATATGCGATCACGGATCAAACAAAAGCGATCGTCATTAATTCTCCAAGCAACCCGACTGGTGTTATGTATACGGAAGACGAACTGGCGGCGCTCGGTGAAGTATGCCTTGAACATGACATCCTGATTGTGTCTGACGAAATTTATGAAAAACTTACATACAGCGGAAAGAAACACGTTTCCATTGCCGAGCTGTCTGACAGCCTGAAAGAGCAAACGGTTATTATTAACGGCGTGTCGAAGTCACACAGCATGACGGGCTGGAGAATCGGGTATGCGGCTGGGGCAGAAGACATTATTAAAGCGATGACGAACCTCGCAAGCCACAGCACGTCAAATCCGACATCAATCGCACAGTACGGAGCGATTGCTGCTTATAATGGGCCTGCTGAGCCGCTGGAAGAAATGAGAGAAGCATTTGAACATAGATTAAATACAATCTATCCGAAGCTTGCGGAAATCCCCGGATTCAGCTGTGTGAAGCCGGAAGGTGCTTTTTACCTTTTCCCGAATGCAAAAGAAGCGGCTCAATCTTGCGGTTTCAATGATGTAGATGAATTTGTAAAAGCGCTTCTTGAGGAGGAGAAAGTTGCGATTGTTCCAGGATCCGGTTTTGGCTCTCCTGATAATGTCCGTCTTTCTTATGCCACATCGCTAGAGCTTCTTGAAAAAGCGGTTGAAAGAATCAAACGATTTGTAGAAAAACATAGCTAACAGATCAAAAAGCGGCTGACTGAGAAGCCGCTTTTTATCTGCATTGACCCGGCTAGTTAAGAGCGGGTATAATAAAGTGATGATAAAAGAGTTCGCGGGGCAATGGGCTTCCGAATGTCTTTCTTGTTTTGGAGGGAAATATGTTGAAAACAACAATCAACCAAGTGTATAAGCACGTAGGTGAGGAAGTAACGATCGGAGCTTGGGTCGCTAATAAGCGTTCAAGCGGGAAAATCGCGTTTTTGCAGCTGCGGGACGGTACCGGGTTTATTCAAGGTGTCGTAGTCAAAGCGGAAGTGGAAGAAAGCATTTTCCAAACAGCTAAATCAGTGACACAGGAAA
Source organism: Bacillus sp. MSP13 (assembly GCF_000815295.1). Classification (NCBI taxonomy): domain Bacteria; kingdom Bacillati; phylum Bacillota; class Bacilli; order Caryophanales; family Bacillaceae; genus Bacillus; species Bacillus sp. MSP13. The sequence goes on along the minus strand of NZ_JXAQ01000005.1, from coordinate 8,508 downwards.
CGTCACTCTATATAAAAGGGATTGTAAAAGAGGACGAGCGATCTCCGCTTGGTTATGAACTAGCTGTAACCGGTATTGAAGTCATTCACGAAGCGACTGATTATCCAATTACGCCAAAAGAACACGGCACAGAATTCTTGATGGACCACAGACATTTATGGCTCCGTTCAAAACGCCAGCACGCGATCATGAAAATCCGTAATGAAATCATTCGCGCGACTTACGAATTCTTTAATAACGAAGGCTTTGTAAAAGTGGATCCGCCGATTCTGACTGGAAGCGCACCTGAAGGAACAACAGAGCTTTTTGCGACAAAGTACTTTGATGAAGATGCGTACCTGTCCCAGAGCGGTCAGCTCTACATGGAAGCTGCGGCGATGGCTTTAGGAAAAGTATTCTCCTTCGGGCCGACATTCAGAGCGGAAAAGTCTAAAACAAAGCGCCACTTGATCGAATTCTGGATGATCGAACCGGAAATGGCGTTTGTGGAGTTTGAAGAGAACCTTCAAGTACAGGAAAATTACGTTTCTTTCATCGTGCAATCGGTTCTTAAGAATTGCAAAATTGAATTAAACACATTAGGAAGAGACACATCAAAACTTGAGCAAATGAAAGCCCCGTTCCCAAGAATTACGTATGATGAAGCAATTGATTTTCTTAAAGAAAAAGGCTTTGACGATATCGAGTGGGGAGACGACTTCGGGGCGCCTCATGAAACAGCGATTGCCGAACACTACGACAAACCGGTGTTCATCACTCGCTACCCGACGTCCTTAAAGCCATTCTATATGCAGCCGGCTCCTGACCGTGACGATGTCGTGCTGTGCGCTGACCTGATTGCGCCGGAAGGCTATGGAGAAATTATCGGCGGATCTGAGCGGATTCATGATATGGAGCTTCTGGAAGCGCGTCTTAAAGAACATGGACTGGATTCTGACGCATATAAATGGTATGCTGAACTTAGAAAATATGGATCAGTTCCTCATTCAGGCTTCGGCCTTGGATTAGAGCGGACAGTAGCTTGGATTAGCGGAGCGCCTCACGTTCGTGAAACCATTCCGTTCCCAAGACTGTTAAACCGTCTATATCCATAATACATTCAAATGAAACAAGAAAAAGAGTCTCCTGCAAGGGAGACTTTTTACAGTAAAGGCGACATCACGATCCTTTACAGTAAGAGGTGTGACGATGAAAAAACAGCAATTTATTGATATGCAGGAACAGGGAACCTCAACAATCCCCAATCTTCTGCTTACGAATTATAAACAGCTTGGGCTCAATGAAACAGAACTTATACTGCTATTGAAAATTAAAATGCATTTAGAAAAAGGTTCTTATTTTCCTACACCGAATCAGCTGCAGGAAGGTATGTCAATTTCTGTTGAAGAATGCACAAACAGATTGCGGATGTTTATTCAAAAAGGTTTTCTGTTTATTGAAGAATGCGAGGACCAAAACGGCATCAAATTTGAGAAATATTCTCTTCAGCCTTTATGGGCCAAGCTGTACGAGTATATACAGCTTGCACAGAATCAAACGCAGGAAAGAAAAGCAGAAGGGGAACAAAAAAGCCTTTATACGATTTTTGAGGAGGAGTTCGCAAGGCCGTTATCACCTTTGGAGTGTGAAACATTGGCCATTTGGCAGGATCAAGATCAGCATGACGCACAGCTGATCAAACACGCCTTAAAAGAGGCGGTACTGTCAGGGAAACTCAGTTTCCGTTACATTGACCGGATTTTGTTTGAGTGGAAGAAAAACGGGCTGAAAACTGTGGAGCAGGCAAAAATCCACAGCCAGAAATTCCGGCGGGTACAAACAAAGCAGACTGAACCCCAAAAAGAGTATAAAAGGCAGGTTCCTTTTTACAATTGGCTTGAACAATAAAGTGAAAAGGTGACAATCGTGTTAAATCTAAAACAAATTGAATGCTGTCTAGACAAGATAGGCGACATGTTTCCCCACGCAGAGTGTGAACTGGTTCATTCCAATCCTTTTGAATTAGTGGTGGCAGTCGCTTTATCAGCGCAATGCACAGATGCACTTGTAAACAGGGTGACCAAAACATTATTTCAAAAATATAAACGGCCTGAAGACTATCTGGCTGTTTCGCTGGAAGAACTTCAGCAAGATATTAAATCGATCGGTTTGTATCGCAATAAGGCCAAGAATATTCAAAAATTGAGTAAAATGATTATTGAAGATTACGGCGGGGAAGTGCCGGAAGACCGCGATGAGCTTGTCAAACTGCCTGGTGTCGGAAGAAAGACCGCCAATGTCGTAGTATCTGTTGCTTTTGGCGTGCCGGCCATTGCCGTAGATACCCATGTGGAGAGAGTCAGCAAACGTCTGGGAATCTGCCGATGGAAGGACTCGGTGCTGGAAGTGGAAAAGACGCTGATGCGCAAGGTTCCAAAAGAAGACTGGTCTGTTACGCATCACCGGCTTATTTTCTTTGGCAGATATCACTGTAAGGCCCAATCTCCGCGCTGTGCGGAATGTCCGCTGCTGTCTCTGTGCAGAGAAGGGCAGAAAAGAGATAAAAAAGGATTGGTGAAACGATGACGCAAGCCAAAGAAGTGTTGGCTTCCTATGAGCAGTACTTGAGCAATCTTGACCAGATGAACGCCTTGGATATCACAGAAGCCTTGCGAATCAACCCCGTGTATGTTGACCTCTGCATGGAATCTCAAGACGTTTTTCCATGGGAAGACAGCGGCAAATACGTTCCAATTTTATTTGAAGTGTGGGAAGACATTAAGGAATCACTTCTCCCAGTCTTTCAAACACGAAAATCGAGATGTGACCAAAACGACATGTTGAAGGGCATTGTGTGTTTGCTGGCTTCGTTCCACTGGACAGCGGGTGAGCGTGTAAAATCGCTCGATTGGCCAGAACTGACAGAGAAATCATTTCCCGTAAAGCCGATCAATTGGCCTGAACGAGTAGAATTTATTCTTCTAAAGCCGACCCAATACCATTGCTTTATACAGCTTGATGAGCTGTTTGCTGAAATGAAAAAGCATTTTTATAAATATGCTGCGATGAATCGCTGAAACCTCCCTTCAAGGGGAGGTTTTTTTATGATGAAAAAAGCCATCACCCAAGGTGACGGCTTTTTGTTTAATTTGATTTATCAGTTGATGATGAATTTGTTTGTTTTTTGTCAGACGTGTTCGTTTTGTTTTTATTTGTATCAGATCCTGATGAATCATTTGTATCTGAGTTTGAATCACCACCCGACGTACCCTGATTGTTGTTGCTGTTGCTGTTATCATTGGTTTGGTCTTGATTGCTGTTGTCGGACGGATTGGTATTCGTGTTGTCTTGTTTTTTGTCTTGATTGTTCGTTGAATCATCTGTCTGATCTTGATTTGTCTGACTGTCGTCTGTTTGCGAATCATCAGTCTGTGTATCATCCTGAGATTTATCTTCATCTTGCTTTTCATCATCGGTTTTCTCTTCGTCGTCTTTATCTTCTTCATCTTCATCCTTTGGCACTTCATAAGAAGTGGCAGCTGTATCGCTGCGGACATCGTCACTGATGGCTGTTACTTGAAATTTATACACAGATCCAGGCTGTACACCGGATATGACGGCTTCTTTTGCAGAACTGTTCTGAATCTCTGAATAGCTGCCGCCATCGACAGACTGCTTCACTTCAAAGGTGGCATCACCGTCATATTTCCAGCTTAAAGTCAGAGATTGATTGTCTTTGTCATATTTCACGCTTAAGCCAGTCGGTTTATCTGTTTCTTCTTTTTCATAAGTTTTAGAAACAGTAGAAGGGGCAGTGCCTTTGACAAAGTACTCCGTAAGCTTTTTGTCGCTCGGCGTATTTGGCCCTGCCAATTTCGCCGGGTTAGAACCTTTTTCTACAGTGGCTTCGACTACGCTGTCAGGCTTCTCAAACGACCCGCTTCCGTCATCGACATCGGCAATGAGCTGGGCGAAGATTCGTTTTGCGACCTTTTGTTCTTCAGCAGAAAGTGATTTCTTTCCAGCCTCGTTTTCTTCCATACCCGTCCAGACGGCTGCAGTATATTGCGGTGTGTACCCGACGAACCAAGAATCTCGAGCACCGCCGCTTGCGATATTGTACCTTTGGACTTCTTTTTCATCAAAGTTTGTAGTCCCAGTTTTTCCGGCTACCTCTACTCCAGAGACTTGAGCGAGCTGTCCAGTACCTGCCTTAACAGCTGTTTTCAGCATATCTGTAATCATAAACGCAGTATAATCGCTCATGGCTGATTTTGATTTCGGTGTTAAGTCAAGCTTTGTGCCATCGTTGAATTCAATGGACTTCACAAAATGCGGTTCGTTATATGTTCCGTTATTTCCAAACGCGCTATATGCGCCTGCCATCGTCAGTGAAGAGACACCAACATTGCCATCTCCGAATCCTCCGATTGAATAGGATTCATATACGGTATCTTTGTTTAATCCCAGCCCAAGTCCATTGGCAAAGTCTACCGCCGCATCTCTACCTACTGCTTGGTATGCTTTTAAAGCTGGGATGTTTCGAGATTGCGCAAGTGCTTGACGCATAGACATGGGACCTTTATAAGAACGGTCAAAGTCACGGATCGGTGTTCCATCAGAATACGTATAAGCTGAGTCATCAATTTGTTCATAAGTGGACCATTTTTTATTTTCAATCACTGGACCGTAGTCGAGAATAGGCTTAATGGTAGAACCAGGCTGTCGCTGAGCTTGAGTCGCAAAATTGTAGCCTCCAACCGTAGCATTTCTTCCAGCACCAATCGCGCGGACTTCTCCGTTTTTTGTATCGAGAAGAGTAACGCCGCCCTGCATGCCTTCAGTAAATCCGACGGTGTCTCCGTCCATTAATTCATTTAGTTTGTCTTGTGCTTTTGTATCTAATGTCGTATAAATTTTTAATCCGTCAGTTCCTGGATTGACATCAGATTTGTCTTCAATTTCTTTCATGACTTCTTCAACAAACGCGCTGTATTTGTTTGAATTGTTTTTTTCATATTCCTGTTGTGATACAACGCCTTCGTCTTTCATCGCCACATTTTTGGCTTTATTATATTCAGAATCAGAAATAAATTTTTGTTTTTTCATCAGACTGAGTACGATGTTCCGTCTTTTTTCCGCTTTATCCGGGTTTTTAACGGGATTGTACGCTGTCGGGCTTTGCGGCATGCCCGCAAGTGTTGCCGCTTGTTCTACAGTCAATTTGCTTAAATCTGTGACGCCGAAAAATTCTTCCGCCGCTTTTCCGATTCCATATGCTCTAGGAGAAAAATAAATCCGGTTTAAATACATTTCTAAAATTTCATCTTTAGAGTAATTGCGCTCCAGCTGAATCGAAAGCCATACTTCCTGCACCTTCCGTTTCAGCGTCTTCTGATGAGAAAGAAGGGAGTTCTTGACGACCTGCTGGGTGATCGTACTTCCGCCTTCAGCACCGAATCCGTCTGTAAAATTGGCGACTAAGGCGCCGCCGATACGGACAGGGTCAATTCCGTGGTGTTCATAAAAACGGGCATCCTCTGTCGCAATAAAGGCTTCTTTTACAGTATCGGGAATTTCATCTATCGAGACATAGGTCCGTTTTTCGGAGCCGTACTCAGCGATTTCTTCTCCATTTCTATCATATATTGTCGAAGAATAAGGCGTCTTTAATTTATTTTCGTCAAGCTTTGGCGCATCTGAAACCATGACGGCAAATGTGACGGCACCACCGACTACGCCTAAAACAAATAGAATGAGTAAAGTAAAAAGGGTCTTTTTAAACAATCCGCCTTTTTTTCGTTTCTTGCCTTTTTTCGGTGAAGGACTCGATTTGCTGTTCGCTTTTCGTCGAGCTTCACGGCTGGTAAATTGATCTGACATAACATCTCAACCTTTCGTTAATCAACCTTTCGCACTAGATGACGGCGAAAAATAAAGCTGTTCTATAATACTAATATAATCAATTCTAGGTGCGTATCCAAGAGAAATCGGATACGCCGCTTCCTCTAATTCATCTTTTCGAATTGATTTTCTGCCGTTTTTTTCTTTTCTTTCCCAGAAATCAAACAGTTTATCGGCTTCCAAAAAATAAACCTGGTCGAAAGCGGATATAATAACAAAACAAATACCGTCTTGAGCCATTACCTGCTTCATATGTTCGATTTGATGATCATGAAAATTCTGCAAGGGGAAAGAGGTCTTGTTTTTTGTTTCTTTCGCCTCAAAATCAATATACCGCCCTTTGTAAATCCCGTTATAATCTGTCGTTGATGATTGTTTGAAGTAAGCTTCTTTTATCACTGCGGCACTTCTTTTTGGATAATGGACATTTACAATTTGAACAGGTGTCGGCTTTTTGTGTATGACGGCAATTTGGTTTGTCAGATAATACTTATTCGTTTCGTTTAAGTCATCTTCGAGGGTCATTCCGCGATTACTGTAGGACGGGGCCCTTTTCTGACTGTTTTGGGATGAAACCGAATGTTTCGGCTGAAACGTTTTTCCGTTAGGATACCGAATCATTTTCTCATCCTCCTTATTAAACTATTCGTGACGGAAGTGAATGAACATGCAAGAACAACAGGCGATCAGAAAGCTTCTGAGCGGGATTGAGCGGCAGACAAAAGCAAAAAACGCAGATAACATTTCAAGAACGAACGCATATAAAGCATTTTATGACCGTCATCCGGAAATCAAATGGTCGCTCTTGGCATCTTTTGTTTCTCGCAATGCCGGCTGGTCAATGACTGACTTAAAAGGCAGCCTGTTTCAGCTTGGACTCCGTGAGAGACAGCAAAAGTGGTTTTTTTTAGCCTATGAAAGAGCGAACTGGCTTATTTTTTCGGATGCCTATCCGCAGCTTCTTTTGTACCACTGGTCAAAAAATATTGGGAAACCGCTGTTCCATCATCTCCATGTGTTTGGCGTCTCGCGATTTATGGCGGAAGAATGGGCCCGTTTTTGGCATGAGAGAAACACGGAGCGGCTGATGTATGCCCTCATTATAAATGAACAAAACACTATCCAAACACCTATTATACAAAATCCTTCGTTTAAAAAGAACGTTTTTGACACGATTCCTTTTTATTTAAGTGACTGGTTTCATTTTAACACTGTTATTTTTCCTTCTTCAGACGGGTTTCTTTACGGCATTTCAGTAAAACGCTTTTCTAAAACAACGGAAAGGATACGGCTGGGAAAGCAGCTATCTGAATTGCTGTTCAGTCCGGAATTGTTCTCTTCTTTTTATCACTATTTGCACACAGTGCCGCACACAGGCTCCCGTTTTGATATGGAAAAAATGATTGGGATCACAAAGAGAACATCTCCTATGTTAAGGACATGCTACCTTGAGTTCATCCACTCATTAGACGGAAAGAAAACGGATTGGTTTCATGGAAAGATGAAGAAAGCGTTCTTTAGGCGTGAGGAATTGCCGAAGCAGATTGAATTGACAGACTGGTATCTGCATAAAAAACGCCAGCTTCATGCGCTTTTTGCGGTGGAGCATTGGCTGAAAAAATAAAGAAGCAAGGAATTTCCTTGCTTCTTACGTAGAAGGACGGTTTGGACCGCCTAATTTTTTATCTAAAGAATCGATTGCTTTTGATTCATTCTTTTTTTGCTGGCCGGCTTTTTTCGGTCTGGTTTTCATACGGCACCTCCTCACAAATATCGTTTGCATTAAGGGGGCGGATCATACAATTTTTGCGGGTGTTTTTGTCGAAAACTTCAGCTTTTCGTGGAATACCTGTTTGTTTGGCGATTTGCTTCTAGTTTTGTCATGAGGAAGGAAAGAGCTTGAAGAGCAAAGAATCTTAACCGGGAGAGATGAGGAAAGGGAGGTACACGAATGTCCGGTTACGTAAGCAAGACAGATATTCTCCGTATGCTTTCTGATATAGAAGATGAATTGACCCGAGCTGAGCAAAGCCTGAATCATTCCTTAAACGCATGTGAGGCTGAGATGCGGGAAACGGAAAACGGTCGCCTGAGTGTGCTGGAAGAAGAAATCATGGACCTTCAAATTTGTATTGACGAGCTGCATCAATCACCTGTACACAGGTATGCATTTGAAAAGGTATACCGTATCGGCTGAATTTGCGTGTGAAATTTGGTACGATATCCATTGAGGTGAAGAATGTTGCAATCACAAACATTGCTGGAAATGACCGAGCAAATGATTGAAGCTGCTGAAAATGGCGCTGATCGATACCAGAAAGGAAAAGACAGTGATCTTTCATATGATTTTTTTGAGACGATAAAGCCTGCCGTTGAAGAGAATGATGATCTGGCGGCTCGCTGGGCCAAAGGGGCACTTGAATGGATAAAAGCCCGCCGTCCGAAATATGTGCATAAAGAACAAATTGAGACCGTAAAGGATAATTTCCTGGAAATGGTCCTTCAATCCTATGTTCACCATATTCATAAAAAACGATTCAAGGACATCACTGAGTCTGTCCTTTATACATTGCATGCAGTAAAGGATGAAATAGCAAGAGAAGACAGCCGGTAAAGGCTGTCTTC